>DAINNZ010000011.1:0-6400 GCA_036735605.1 Lewinella sp.
CAATTTGTAACATCCTCCGCTAGCTTAGCTGGAATGAAATTTGAATCATTTTCCTATATTTTGTCAGAAGGTAAAAAGTGGCCAAACGCGGTTTTATCCAGAGATGGGAAGAACTATTTGCTGCAATATACGGGGATAGAGCAAGAGCAGGCTGCTAGAGATATAGGTAAGACGATCAGGTTCGTAGATGATTTTGATCAAAATCGTATTTTTTTGCTGAATGAAACTGAAACGGATAATAGATTTAATATAGAAATCATTGATTCTGTTTCGACAATTAGCTTTCCAATATTTGGCGAGCAGCTAGTTATAGAACTTTTTGACGTAATGGAAGAGTCATTGATCATTGGCGGACGTTTTAAGGGGGAATTAAGCTTCGAAGACCAGACAATGGCTGGAGGTCTAGGTGTAACTGCTTTTGCATTGAGGTTAAATTTACTGGATCACCAGGTCGAAAAATTTGCCTATGTCTCGGGTGTTAGTCCAGATACTAAAGTTGAGACAATTGAAGACAAAACACTTTTTTCAGGAAGGGCAGCCTCAAGTACTATAAATGTAAATGGGACTTCAAACCCAGTTCAGTCAGGTCTCAGTTTCTCAGTTGTTGTAGGAGAGAACAATACCTCCACTCTTAAAGGAGTTAAAGAGACTGTTGGAAACACGCTATATCAGGGAACACAGTCAGACGATTTCTGTAAACAATTGGTATTAGGCAATAAAACTATCTTCACATTTGCTGGCACAGGCATACGCAGCCACCTAGATGTAGGGGGTGTTTCTATAGCAGGAATAAATCAAAACACAGGAGAAGTGTTTATGTTTACCAATGAGGATAACATGATCAAACCTGTCGAAAACATTACCTCTTTAGTCTCGGAAGAATTTGACGGAAATACTTATCTGGGAGTTAACTTCACGGGTAGTATCTCATTATTGGATACCACGATTTTCAGCGTCGGGATGGAAGATGTTTTACTCGTAAAAATAAATGAAAATGGTTTAATATCAGGTTTCTTGCATTACGGGTCAACGGGGGCTGATTTAATCAATTCGCTAGGATTCGTTGATGAATTTCTTGTGTTTGGAGGGCTGTATTCTAAAGTGCAGGAAGATTACTTTTTATTAGGGGATAGATATATTATGCCTAGTTCAGCATCCAAATATCCTTATCAAGCAAAAGTCCATTTGGATGCTTTTGTTAAGTCATTATCTTATAAGTCGGAAGTTCACCATTTAAGAGCGCTCAAATTTGAAAAGCCTTCTTTTAGGGTTAAATTGTGGCCAAATCCTGCGAGCAATAAAATCAACCTATCAATTGAAACTGGAAGCATCGAAAGAGTTAGGCTAATTGACGCTATTGGAGCAGCCAGCATCATTTTTTCGGGAAAGAACAATGAAGTACGCGAGTTATCTTTCAACACCGCAAAGATAAATTCAGGTCTTTATTACGTTGAAATAATGTTGGATGACGGTCATGTTATGTATGAAAAAATTATCATTTCTAACTAAGAGCGTGTCTAAATTCTTACTTTGTGACAACCAATTACTTATAAAGCCGGCGTAACTAAAAATGACTCAAGTAGTCCTCTATGCGCGCAATTTTCAGTTACGCCAGCTTCATAAGCTTTTGATTATCATTTCTTGAAATTTCAAAACCGCTCTAATAAAAAATTATACCATGAAAAGAATCATTTTTTTTATATTCATTTCCTTTGTCATAACGGCATACAATGGCTGCAAAAAAGTTATCTATGAGATTGACGATCGCGTTCCAACAAGGATGAAAATATACAGTTTTCGCCTTAATATCCTTCCTCAGAATAGACCATCGGGTGAAGCATGGGACTCCGATGGGTCTCCACCAGACGTAAGGCTGCAATTCTTCATATATGGCGTTGCTAACACTTATTCTTACACTTCTGAAGTTTTTTATGATTACCCCTCTGATACCATTGTATTCCAAATTAACAATGGTGATGGCCTAGAAATTGACCTAAAAGGAACAACTCTAATTACATATGAAATTCATGATATGGATAGCTCACCAATACGTCCTTATGAAGTTATTTTCAGAAGCCGAGACTATCTGTTCTTTGAAGGTCAAGATCCGCGTTTTTTATTCAGGAATGGGTGGGATAGAGAAGTTTTTTTTGATTAAAAAGCTTGTTCAATCCGTCAGGCTGATAATCAAGCTCCGCCCCCGCGACTCCATCACCTACACTGCAGATGGCACTAATATCTCCTTATACTTTGAAAATATTTACGAGCCTTGATAGCGATTCTCATTTTCGCTGTCGCTCCCCATACCCAGACGGGCACGGCGGCTACGCAATACGGGCTAGAGGCGGGCACGACGTGTATGTACGCACTCGCTGGCTCTCCACACTGCTAGACCATTTGAAAAACCGAGGCGTGTTTCCCCTTCGTAATTTTCGATAAATATCGGATTAAGTACTCGGACCTATTTAATGCAACTTTTCAATCTGGTAGATTTTGCTTTCAGCCGAGGCAAGCACGACCGCCGAAGGCAGCCGCGTAGCGAACTAGCTGCGAAGCAAAACGTAGGCTTAGTGGTGCTAAGACGAGGCTTTTTAACGCTGGCTGGGAGCAAAAGCTGCCAAGTGAAAAGGTGTAATTAATTTTGTCCGAGTACTTAGTTGGGCTAAGTTCAAGACCTTTCGTCTGAGGATATCCAAGCCTTTTAAAAAGACGTACACCGCCCGATACTCAAAGCCAGAACTTTTATCCTTCCCCCCCCCCGAATACCGCTTTGCTTTTCTTTAAGGAGCCCCTCTCTGATAGCGAGTAGATACACTAGTACAGCAATCGACATCATTAGATATCGCTTTTCTTTACCCTGCACATTAGAGTTGCTGGTGCTTAATCCTATCACCCTATCGAATTCATTGCCCTCTACCCCCGCGCAAGCACACTCAATCTGCCGAAGTGGCTCTGGCCTCCTTCACAGCTGCTACAATAGCTGCTACGGGGAGCTGGCGGATGCAATTGAAGTGGCCTTTAGGACAAGCGGCGAAACCAATTTTGGAGCAGGGCCTACACGAAAGGCCGGGTACGGATAGGCGTTGCTCGGCAGGGGAACCGGCTCCGGGGAGGTAGGGGAACATGCCGAATTCGGGTACCGTATTCCCCCAGATACTTACAATGGGCCGCTTAAAAGCGGCTGCGATGTGCATCAAGCCCGTATCGTGGGTGAGTACGATAGCAGCCTGACTTACTAAAAAGGCCGACACATGGAGGCCATATTGGCCACAGGTATTGATGACGTGGCTACCTGCTTGGCTGAGCCGCTCGCCTACTGCTTTTTCACTAGGGCCTCCTAGGAGGACGATGGGGGCTTGGTAAGCTTGGCAAAAAGCAAACTGCTGCAACTCGGTAAGGCATTTGGTGGCATGAGCAGCTCCTACCACGAAGGCGAGGTAAGGGCTTGCGCCTTGTAATGCCCTTGCCCCTGCGTGAGCCAACCAAAAATTGATTCCTCCCAACTGTAATTGGGCTGCTAGCCTGTTTTTTTCCTCGGCTGTTAGGTCGGGGAGGAAATAATCGAGCCCTTGGCCATCGGCCATCACCCCCAATGGCGCGGCGGCGGCGAGGTAACGATCTACGATATGGCGGGCGGGCAGTCGGTTGATTTTCCAGCGCGTAAGGAGCCACTTTTGCCAGTTGAGCTTTTGGAAACGATACACCTTAGGGCCTAGAAGGGGCCCAAAACAACCTAGGCGCAAGCTCAGTTCGCGGCTTCGCAAGTTGTTGTGTAGATCAATGATGTAGTCAAATTTTTCCGTACGTAGGGCTGCACTCACTTCTTTGACCTGCTTTTTGAACGTCCAAACGGTGTGGATGTAAGGATTGTGGTCTAGTACGCTAGCAAAAGCAGCTTTCGTGAGGTAATGAACCTCAGCACCTAGCTGCTGTTGCAGGGCACGCAAAACGGGCGTAGTGAGCACAATATCGCCGATGGAAGAAAAGCGAAGGACAAGAATTTTCGGAGCCATAGCGCGAAGATAGGCTAGCGGATTAAATCCTCCAAGGCAGTGGCTAAGTTGGGGAATTGAAAGGGATAACCGGCCATAACGATTTTTTCAGCCGACACCTTGCAGCTATCGAGGATAGTATGCGACATTTCTCCCAGTGCCGCCTGTAAGGCGAAGGCTGGCACGGGCAGTAAGGCAGCCGCTTTTCCCTTGGCTTTGGGCAAGGCGGCCGCCAGATCTTTATTGCGTACAGGGTGGGGAGCTACGCCATTGTAAATGCCTGTTAGTTGCTGCTGTATAGCATAACGGAAGACGCCCACGATGTCTTGCATGTGTATCCAACTATACCACTGCTGCCCATGGCCGAAGTAATTAGATATAAAAAAGTTGAGCGGCAAGAGCATCTTCTCTAGTGCCCCACCGCTGGGGTGAAGTACGATACCCGTGCGATTAATAAACAGGGGGATGCCCAAATCGGCAATCGCTTGCGTGCTATTTTCCCAGGCCACACAACTTTCGGAAAGGAAGCCTTGGCCGGCGGGGCTTTGCTCGTCCACGGCTTTTTCACCCCGATCGCCATAGAAGCCAATGGCGGAAGCAGCGAGGTAGAGCTGGGGGCGATGGCCGGTCTTCTGCAAGCAATCGGCCAACAATTGCGTACTTTGGGTACGACTAGAAATGATTAGCTTCTTACGGCTGGCCGTCCAGCGAGCATCGGCGATGCCGGTGCCTGCGAGGTTGATAATATAATCGGTGCCTTCCACGGCGGCTTCGTCGATTGTTTGAGCGGCCACATCCCAAGCATAGGTGGTGTATTGAGCATCTGGGCGGGCTTGGCGGCTCAGGTGGGCCACTTCGTGGCCATCTTGGGCTAGCGCATCGCTCAGAAAACCGCCCACAAAACCACTTCCTCCGCCAATCAGAACACGTGCCATAGCTTTTTGGATACTAACGTTTGATAGCTACTTTCGTTCAGCAAGTCAGACTTAGCGGTATGGAAAACTGGCTACTGATAGCCGACACATATCCTTGGGGGCTTGACCCACTAGCGCTAAGAAGGAACAACAAAAGCCTCTGCCACTCTTTAAGACTAGCAATAAAAGAGCCACAAATATAGCTAAAGCTTACAGCTACCTTCGATAAAATGGGCTGTTTCGGTTGCTTATAAGCAACCGAAACAGCCTATTAGCGTTCTGGCTTAGTGATGCCCGCCAGCACCTGTTTCGGCAGGGCTTTCCGCAGCCGCTGCCTCGGCATTATTACGGTCGGCTAGGTAGGTTTCGAAAAGTGGCTCTTGGGAAGTTTTCAAAATTTCACGCACTTTATTGTCTCTGATATTACGGTTCTCCGCTCTGATGAGTTGGATGCGGCCGTCATTTTCGGCAGTAGCAATGGCAGCGCGCTCGCTGTCTGCATTTTCAGAGAAGAAGTCTTTCAGGATACCCGTTTGATCGCGGTCTAGCTGCAAAAAGTGAACCAAATTGCGTAGTTCAAACATAGCACCTGGGCGATGTACGAGACCGGTAGCAGATTGTGCATTGAGGCTACCTAAACCGAGCACTAGAAGGAGGAAAGCCAATATCTTTTTCATAAGTTAGGATTGTAATTTGTTGGGTAAGAACCCATTTAAGGCATAAATATACCGCTTATTCCCTAATTTGCACATGGGTTAACGCAATTTTAACAAATTTATACAGGCCGCAGTGCCCTTAGCATACGCGCTTTGCCTTGTAAATCTTTCAAAATACGCAGCGATCGCCAGCCACTTTCCTCGAAGCAATCGGCCGTTTCCCGATAGCGGAACTCGTTGATTTCCAAGTAAATCCAGCCTTGTGGATAGAGCAACTGCGCCCCGATGGCTGCCAAGCGGCGGTAAAATAGTAAGGGATCTTCCAAAGGTGCATAAAGCGCAACTGCGGGTTCGTGAGCCAAAGTGGAAGCCCCCATACTAGCGCGCTCATCAGGGCTGATGTAAGGCGGGTTGCTCACGATAAGGTCATATTGCCCTTCTGGTAGGCTATTCAAAATATCGGCTTGAAAGAACGATACCGCTAGGCCGAGCTGGGCGGCATTTTCGCTAGCAATTCCCAGTGCTTCTTGGCTCACATCTAGGCCTTCTACGGTCCAATTAGGGCGTTGGTTTTTGATAGCCAAGGCAAGGCAACCCGATCCCGTACCTACATCTAGCAGGCGCCGTGCTGGTTCGGGCGGGTGCTTTTCCAGCAGTTGCTCCACCAGCTCCTCCGTTTCAGGGCGAGGAATCAGCACGGCAGGGCTAACGCGCAATTGAAGGCCATAAAAATCAGCAATACCTGTTACATATTGCACGGGTTCGCCGGCCAGTAGGCGATTTTCGATCGTCCAAGCTAAAATTTGCTCGTCTTGGTTTAACAAGCGAGGCCGCTGAC
>DAINNZ010000011.1:6410-48000 GCA_036735605.1 Lewinella sp.
AATGTGATCATGACGCCCGATCCAATGATCGGCGTACTGTTGACATTGAAGATCAGTCGTCGGCTTTCAGTCATTAAATGCAGCACGCGGCCGCTGACCATTTCGCCAGCCAAATACGTCTTCTAGTACTAAACGAGCCACAGAGCGAGCCTCGGAAGGCCCCATACTAGGGCTGAGCTGCTGGATGAGGTGGTCGGAAAAATCGTTGGTTCGCATAGGCGTTCTGTTCAGCGGCGGTTACTTAAAGCGAATGCTTTTTACTGGATCAATGCGGGTGGCTAAATAAGAAGGAAGCACTAAAAAAATAAGGGTAATCACTAGTGTACCAAGATTGAGTAATACCATCGTCCAGACATTAACATGCACCGGTGCCACCGGCAAATAATAACTTTGTTCATCTAGGCGTATGAACTCAAAAGTATCTTGCAACCAGCAAAGACCTAAGCCGATAAGATTCCCCCACAAAAGGCCAAAAAGCACGATATAGGCCGCATAGTATAGGAATATTTGGCGGATACTCCAATTCGGCTGCCCAAGTGCTTTGAGGATGCCAATCATATTGGTTCGCTCTAGAATGAGGATGAGCAGCGCCGTCATCATATTGATAATAGCCACGAGTGTCATCAGCCCAAGGATGATGGCTTCGTTATAGTCTTGTATATCCAGCCAACTAAAAAGTTCGCTCATCTTATCGCGGATCGATTCAGCGTAGAGGTTGCCTGGCAGCACATCGTAGTGAATGTATTCCGTTAGTACTTCTAAATCGCGGATATCCTCTAACAACACTTCAAAGCCACCAATTTGATTTGGCCGCCACCCTAATATGCTTTGTATCTGTTGTATATCCACAATGGCAAACTCTTTGTCGTATTCCTCCAAGCCTGTTTTATAGATACCGCCCACCGTGAAATTGCGGAAAATTTGCTGGCTTTCGCTTTTCAAGAAGCTAAATTCTAAGCGATCCCCTAACCCAATTTTAAGGCGTCTGGAGGTCGATTGCGAAATCAAAATGCGCGTTGAAATAGTGTCCGTTACGTGCAGCGGCTCCCCTTCTAGGAGGTACTGGTCGAAGAAGGACCAGTCAAAATCCTTAGCAATTCCCTTGAGGATGAGGCCTTCCATGATAATATCATCTTTGGGATAAGATTTTACCAAACCAGGCATCACAGCAAATTGCTGGATGTGGCGGATGCCGCCATACGTCATGGCTGGGCTCGCGTATTCCCGCCCCCAAAAAGTCCGAATAGCCGTATAAGGTTGCGGGCCCGCTTGCTCAAGCTGAGGGTAAAAATCCTGCTCGCTACTGATTGGATAGTTGAAATTCTCAAGCAAAGACCAAGTAGCCCCCGAATCGGTAATATGCACATGCCCCCAGAAGCCAAAAATCTTATTAGATATTTCGGTTTTAAAGCCTGCAATCAGTGCCGTTGAGACCACCATCACAGCCATTGAAAGTGCCACCGCCATAATGGCAATACGGATGATAAGCCTAGAAAAGGATTGGTTGCCAGCAGTAGCCACCTTGCGAGCGATATAAGCAGCAATATTCATAGCAGCAAAGAAACAGCCTTTTTTCGGAAGCTCCTTATTTTTTTTGGCACGTAGTGCAGGGGCAAGTGTTTACTTATACTAAAGATTCCCCGTTGGCATCCGTGGTAAGTACCTCACTGAAGTAATCAAAGAAAGGCCGTAAAGCACGGAAACTGGCCACCGCCTGCTGCGCAAAATCAGCACGGAGGGTGGCTGCTAGGCTGAAATTCCGCATGGCATAAAATTGTTTGTAGCGCAGCAGCTCAATTTCTGGGTGGTCTTTAGGGTAGCCTTGCGGAGCGGTTTTTAACTGCTCGCCTAATAGTTGGCCATAGGTGGCTTGAAAGTCGGGAGCAATTATAATACTACGCATCCTACTGCCATCGAAGGCTAATTCCTCGCGCAAGCGCTGCAAATCTTCTTTGCTAGGCTCGTAAAACCCACCACCCACTACCACTTCCTGTGGTGAAATGGAAAAATAGTAGCCCCCTCTATTCATTTTGCCCGCCCGCACAAAATGCCCCGCCATGTTCGTTTTAAAAGGGGCTTTGTTTTTACTAAATCGCACATCTCGGTGAATACGGAACAGCGCCTTTTTGCCTGATGCCGTCTCTAGTAGATCGCTTTCACTCAGTAATCGGTGCACTTCATCCGCCCACGCGATAACGTTTTCCTTCGCTGCTTCATACGTTTTCTTGTGAGCATCCAACCAGGGCCGATTGTTGTTTTGCGCTAGCTGCTGTAAAAAATCGAGGGTACTTTGTTCTATGCGCGGCATGTGGGAGTTATTTTACGATTGCTAACAGCCCGAGCACAAGAATGGTTGGAGGCTACGGCTGGCAAAATGCGCACGAAGGCAGCTTTTACAAATCCATATAATGGCGTATCTTTGCCGCCCAATTAGTATAACTATGCTCGGTCAATTAGAAGAAATCTACCATCGTTACAAAAACCTAGAAGAACAACTAGGCGACCCAGAAGTCGTAAACGACCAAGAAGTTTACCGCAAGGTCAGCAAAGAGTATGGTAAATTACGCCCCTTTGCCGACACCTACTTAGCCTACAGCGAATTGCTGGAAAATATCGCCAACGCAGAGGAAATGTCGAAGGATAGCGACCCCGAAATGCGCGAAATGGCTAAAATGGAGCTAGAAACCCTTCGGCCTAAACGAGAAGAAATGGACGAGGAAATCCGCTATATGCTTATCCCTCGCGATGCCGAAGACGAACGGGATGTAATCATCGAAATTCGCTCCGGCACCGGTGGCGACGAAGCCGCTATCTTCGCCGGCGACCTCTTCGACATGTACAAACGCTACATCGATACCCAAGGCTGGACCTACGAGATCATCGACGAAAACGAGGGCACTGCCGGCGGCTATAGCAAACTTATTTTTGAAGTTAAAGGGGATGACGTATATCGCAAACTGAAATTCGAGTCGGGTGCGCACCGCGTACAGCGCGTGCCGAAAACGGAAAGCCAAGGCCGTGTACATACTAGTGCCGCCACCGTAGCCGTGCTGCCGAAGCTAGAAGCAGAAGACGTGGACATCAAGAAAAGCGATCTCAAAATCGATACTTTCCGCGCTAGTGGCGCTGGTGGGCAGCACGTAAACAAGACCGAATCAGCCATCCGTATTACCCACCTACCAACCGGTATTGTTTCAGAAAGTCAAGACGGCCGTAGCCAGCACAAAAACAAAGAAATTGCCATGGCGCAGCTGATCCACCGTATCAAAACTGCACAAGACGAAGCTAGCCAAAGCGAGCTAGCCGCTGCTAGAAAAAGCTTAGTCGGTAGTGGCGACCGATCCGAAAAGATACGCACCTACAACTACCCACAAAATCGCGTAACCGATCATCGTATCGGCCTAACCCTCCATAACCTAGACCGCATCGTGAATGGAGAACTAGAGCCCGTGCTCGAAGGCCTCCAAATGGCCGAAAATGCAGAAAAACTTAAAGGAGAGATGAAATAAAAAAAGCCCGAACACCATAGAAGCGTTCGGGCTTTTTTCGTAAGACTATTGCTTACACGTTCTTGATCTTCCGCGTTGGATAAGCCACCTCGATACCCGCGGCACCAAAAGCTTTCTTGATCTCGCGGTAAGAATTGAAGTAAACATCCCAGTAGGTAGCATCCGTTGCATACGGCCGAACAGCCAATAGTACATTGTTTTCAGCAAACTTTTCGATTTCAATGGTGGGCTCATCAGGCAAGCGCTCACTCACTTTATCTAAAGCCGTCCGAATGATGCCTTTAATTTTATCAAAGTCCTCCTCGTAAGGCATAGCCACGTTGAGATCTACGCGAAGCTTCCCAGTAGCTGAAAGATTGGTCATCATCCCGCTAGTAGCAAGGCCATTGGGCATAATCACTTTCTTATTATCGAGGGTATTGATGATGGTATTGAAAATCTGCACCTCATCTACCGTGCCCACAACGCCTTGGATATCCACCAAGTCGCCTACTTTATAAGGCTTAAAAATAAGCACCATAACACCCGCAGCGAAATGACTGAGTGTGCCCGACATAGCCGCCCCAATTGCTAAGCCAGCACCTGCTAGCAAGGCAGCAAAGGCCGTGATCTCAATGCCCACCACACCAGCAGCCGTGATCACAACCAGCACCTTCAGCAGCACGCTGATCAAGGAAGAAAGAAAAGGTCGTAGGCTCTCATCGATACCAGATCGCTTAAAGCCTTTAGTAGCCATTGTTGCGATTGTATTAGCAATCCAAAAGCCAATGACGAGTACGAGAATCCCGCCTACAATCTTTGGCGACCAAGACAAGACTGCATCCCAAAGTGCCGTGAAGTTAAGAGTAGAAAAATCCATAGTAGTGTGTTTTTTTGTATTAAAAAAGTTTCCTATATAGACTACTATGCCCACAAACGGTCACACCTTACGATGAAAATTAATCTTCAATCTACCTGATTTAACAAAAAAATATCCCGCCCGCCGCGCTAGCCGGCTAGGCGAGAATGGCTTCGCTAGCAATATGCAGTAGGGCGTATTAGCTCAAAAAAGGTAGCTTCACGACCTTGGCAGTCAAGCTTTTGCGGCCCAAATCGATGAGGATATCCGTGCCAGGTGCAGCAAATTCAATAGGTACATAGCCTAATCCAATAGGCATATCTAAGCTAGGGGAATGCGTACCGCTTGTCACCTGCCCTATCGGATTGCCTGCGGGGTCTAAGATTGCGTAGCCGTGGCGAGGGGCGCGACGCTCTTGCATCTCAAAGCCTACTAAACGACGGTGAAGACCAGCCGCCTTTTGCGCTTGCAACCAATCGCTACCTATAAAAGTACCCTTATTCAGTTTAGTGATCCAGCCTAACCCAGCTTCTAAGGGGCTGCTGCTATCATCAATATCATTGCCGTATAAACAAAAAGCCTTTTCTAGTCGCAACGTATCTCGGGCGCCTAAGCCCGCAGGCAATAAGCCGAAAGGAGCCCCTGCCGCTAGTATTTTTTCCCACATTTCAACAGCTTTGCTGGCCTCAAAGTACAGTTCAAAGCCGCCCGCACCGGTGTAACCGGTCGCAGAAATGATCACATTATCTAAACCGCCTAATTGCCCTCTTACGAAGTGATAATAAGGTATCTCGGCCAGTGCCACCTCCGTTAGGCTTTGCAGCAAAGCGGCCGCTTGTGGGCCTTGCACGGCTAGCAGCGCAGTTTGTTCACTGATGTTGATCATCTCCGCCCCAAAGCGGTTGTGGCGGCTAATCCAGTCCCAGTCTTTCGCAATATTACCCGCATTCACCACTAGCATATAGGCAGCTTCCCCCGTCGGGATGTGCATACTCGGGCTATTACCCAAACGATACACCAACAGATCGTCCACAATCCCACCTGCCTCGTTTGGTAAACAACTGTACTGCGCTTGGCCTTCTTGTAAACGGCTTACATCATTACTTGTGACGTACTGCAATAAGTCCGTAGCACCCGCACCACGCACAATGAACTCCCCCATGTGAGATACATCAAAGATGCCAGCTTTCTCGCGCACGGCAAAGTGCTCTTCTTTAAGGCCGCTGTAGGAAATAGGCATTTCGAAGCCGGCAAAATCAGCCATCTTAGCGCCTAATTGGTGATGGATAGCCGTTAATGGCGTGGTTTTCATATCGTTCTAAATTGATTAGGAAAATGGATACGCAAAGGTAATATAATTAGACTGGTTTAGCGGTTTATGGAGAGCAACGAAAGCACATCGACCTTAGCCCCCTTGCGCAAAACCGACTGTGCCGTTAACGGGAGGTGTAGGATTGACACGATTTCGTAGGCACGCAAAACAGCCAGTCGTGTGTTATTTTACACAGCAGTTCCCTGAAAAATGCCTACTTTGCGCTTAGAAAAATGATCTATGAATCAAGTAAGCATAAAAATTCAATGCTTTGGGATTGCCCGCGATATTTGCGGGGGGGAATGGATAGAGCTGCCTTACGAGGAAGGCTTACGAGTGGAGGCGTTGCAAGTTCAGCTCCGTGCGCGCTACCCAGCCTTGGGAGAACTGCGCCATTTTTTCATTGCTCGCAACCAAGCTTACGCTTTGGCAGAGGAGCTTATTTTGGCTACCGACGAACTCGTTATCCTGCCACCTGTGAGCGGCGGCTAAACAAATAGGCAATATGATATATGTAGAAGTGACGGATCAGCCCCTAAACCTAACAGCAGCTGATCTCTTTTTGTCCGATCCAAGCTGCGGGGGCCTGGCTTATTTCGTGGGCAAGGTACGCAATCGCAACTTAGGCTACGATATTTCACAGCTGGAATTTAGCAGCTACCGCCCTATGGCTGAGCGAGAGATGCAGCAACTAGCCACCGCCATTCTGGCTAGTAGTGGCGCGGTAAAGCTTTATGCCGTGCATCGAACAGGCCTACTCCAAGTGGGGGAAACAGCCGTAATTATAGGTGTGGCGGCTATACACCGTTCAGCCGCCTTCGAAGCCTGCCAAGCGATGATCGATCAGCTCAAAGAGCGCGTACCGATCTGGAAAAAGGAAGTGAGCACCGAAGGCCATTACTGGATCAATGCCCATCCCTAAATTTCAGCGGTCTTTCGCCGCCAGCCCTCCTTGTAGGCTATAGGCGAGGATACCCTTAGCACGCAACTGCTGGGCTACTTGTAAACTTTGGCGACCCTGCTGACAATAGAAAACTTTTTTACCATTTTTCTCTAAACTACCCTTTTGATACCGACTAGCACCCACTACGACTTTGGCTTCTTGTGCTTCGGGCAATAGGCTAAACAAGTGGTAAGTAGCAGCCGGCCAAGTGGCAAGCGTTGCCCAGGTAATGGCTAAGCTCTCTGTTACTAGTAAATCGTTGGCTACAAAGTCAGGCTCTTGTGAATTCACGAGACTTTGAGAAAGCGTGGCAGCCCACAAATCCGTCAAGCTATCGGTGAAGGTTTTGCGCAAAGTAATGATCTGCTGTTGCTGGCTTAAGCAGTCGTAGGTGAGCAATCGGTTGGCAAGGCTTTGCCCCATCCCTACAATCCACTTTATGGCTTCATTGGCCTGTAGCATACCGATCAGCCCCGCAGCTGTATTGAGCACACCCACCGTGGCGCAGTCGGGGATCTGATCGTCGGGCTCTGGGAATAAATCACGCAAATGACAATCGGTTGGTTGACTATTCGGAAAAAGAGCCACGTAGCCTTGGTAGCGGTGCACAGCTCCGTACAAGAGCGGGATACGGCGTAGGGCACAAAAATCGCTTACCCAGTGTTTTAAATCCGCCTGATCGGTACACTCGACTACTAGTGTTAGCCCGTCGAGCAGTTCGGTTGCTTGTTGAGGGCGCAGATAATCGGCATAGACTTCCACCTGAATACTACTATTCCGTTTTCGGAGCTGCTGCGCGAGTGCGACTACCTTCTTGTCTGTTTCGGTCTCATCGTAGAAGACTTGCCTGTGTAGGTTACTCAAGCTAGGCAGGTCGCCATCGATCAATAGGAGCTGTCCTACGCCGGCACCTGCTAGATAGGCTGCTACAATAGCCCCTAGACCACCGCAACCGATAATGGCCACTTTGGCGGCATCCAATTTCTGCTGGCCTTGGCGACCTATTTCCGCAAGGCTTATTTGGCGAGCGTATCGACTATTCACCACCTTGAAGGAGTTGCTGCACAGCCGCCCGATCGGCAGGCGTATTGGCGTTGGTGAGTGGGCTTTCATCCGTAAAAAGCAGCGTAGCTATATCGGAATTAATCAACATTTTCCGAGGGCAGGCATAGCCTAAGCTCAGGAATTGCAAAAGCCTTCCGTAGGCCCGAGGTTCGTAAATAGCGATGAGCGGCTCTGGAAATTCTTGGGCTGCTCCTTGCGCTGCCGTTGCGTAGCGGTCAGGCGCCCGAGCTGCAAGCAGGGCTGCAATATGCGAGGCTTCTAACAGCGGCAGATCACAGGCCAGCACCAGCCAAGCTGTTTGGGGCTCCTGCAAAAAAGCGGAAGCGATAGCTCCCATTGGCCCCAAGCCTAGGAAACGATCCGGTATAGCTGGCTCGAAAGAACTAGCCGCTGCACTAGCTACAGAAAAATAGGTCGGCAAGCCCAAGCCTTGGCAGATACTAGCTAGCCGTTGCGCTTCTGCTTGGCTAGACCGATAGATGAGGCTAGCTTTATCGCTGCCCATTCGGCTACTTTTGCCGCCCGTAAGGATAAGTGCTTTGACAGACGGCCGCTGTTGGGCTAGTTCGGCTTGCAGCAAAGGCAATAGCGTCTCGGTGGCCGCAGCTAGCTCACAAATCAGTGGCTGCGGCTGCTGCGCTAAGTCTTCCACTAACCACTTGGGCAAAGTAGCCTCCGCCCCTGGGCAAAAAATAATGGCAGCCACATCCGTGAGTTGCTGCCTTCGACGCTCCAAAGTACCTGCTTTTACTGGATCGATAAACACCACCTGCCGCTGTGCGGGGTAATGATTGCCATTCACCAGCACTAGGTCGTAATCGGCTCCTAACAAACGATCGTCATAAGTATTCCAAGCAGCTTGCGGGCCAAAAAACTGCTTGCTTTCCCACTGCTGTTGCCAGGCATGTGCGGCAGCTGCATGATCGCCTGTGACACCTAATAGCCGTCCCAAGGGCGCCAAAGCAGCCAACCACTGCGCCATATAGTCTTCTATACGCTCGCAACTGGTACCGAGCAAGGCAAATTCCGCACAGCTATAATAGCCTAGCGTTTTACGACTTATTTTCGGATGTTTTGTATGCATATTAACCCTATAATATTAACCGACCTCCTCCTGTTTATCCCTCTGTAACAAACCAGCCCAAGCAATAGACTACAAAAGTAAGAACTATTTATGAGTTAACTTTGGCTCAGGGTGGCTCATTCGTCTAAGCAGCCCCGTTTTTTGTCGGAAAACTAAACTTACTGCAACACCCTTACTTTAACTTAGTGGCCAACTTGTTCGGCGGCCTGAACGAATGGAATCGAGCAGCCGTTTGATAGCCTGCCGAGCAAGTCTAATTTGTTTCATTAAATGATTCTATCATGCTTACCAAACTATCCTCCTTTCTTTTGGTTGTTTGCTTATTAGTGCCTGCTATGCGTACTTTTGCACAAATGAGTAAAACCACACAAACTGTTCCCTTGATTGATCGGGAACTCTTCTTCGACAATCCTGAAATTGCCGGAGGGCAACTCTCTCCTGACGGGCAGTGGATGGCCTTCCGTAAACCCTATAAGGGGGTAATGAATATCTGGGTAAAAAAAGCCGAAGAGGCTTTCGACAAGGCTAAACCCATCACCGCCGACGAAAAGCGCCCTATTGCTGGCTACTTTTGGTCGCAAGACTCCAAGTACATTCTCTTTGTGCAAGACAAAGACGGCGACGAGAACTACCACGTCTATGCGATTGATCCGGCCGCTCCTATCAATAAAGCGAGCGGCGTACCCTCCGCTCGCGACCTCACCGCTGGGGAAAACATCCGCGCACAGATCTTCCAAGTTTCCAAAAAGCAGCCCCATCTCCTGATGGTAGGCTTGAACGATCGCGACCCTTCTTGGCACGATTTGTACCAGGTCGATATTCGCAGCGGCGAGCGTACGCTCATTCGCCTTAATGAAGATCGGATCACAGGTTGGACTTTCGACTGGGACGAGCAACTGCGCCTTGCTACCCGATCGCTGGAAGACGGTAGCTCTGAAATTCTGCGAGTGGACGCCGATGCGCTGACACCCATTTACAAGGTCGGCCCCCTAGAGACGGCCTATCCCTACGCCTTTGATACCGACAATAAAAGCTGCTACTTAGTCTCCAATCGAGGAGCCGATGTGGATAAAACGCAGTTGATGTTCATGGATCCTCAGAGCGGAGCCACGAAATTGGTAGAAAAAGACCCCTTAGACCGTGTGGACTTTGGCGGTGCCTACTTCTCCGATATTAGCCGAAAAATGATCTACACCGCTTACACCGATGATCGGCCGCGTATTTATTGGAAGGATGCCGACTTTGAGGCTTCCTATCGTTTCCTGCAAAGTAAATTCCCGGGTAAAGAAATCGGTTTTTCGAGTAGCGACCAAGCGGAAAACCGTTGGCTTATCTCGGTCTATGGCGATACCGACCCAGGGGAAGTTCACCTATTCGATCGGGCTAAGAAAAGCCTAGCTTTCCAATATCGCCCGAGGCCTAAACTACCCGTGCAGCACCTATCGCCCATGCAGGCCATCTCCTATCCTTCCTCTGATGGCTTAACGATACCTGCTTACCTTACGATTCCTAAAGGACAAAAAGCAAGCCAGCTACCTTTGATCGTGATGCCACATGGCGGGCCTTGGGCGAGAGACAATTGGGGCTACGACCCGTATGCCCAGTTCCTATCAAACCGAGGCTACGCTGTTTTGCAGCCCAACTTCAGAGGCTCTACGGGCTACGGAAAAGCCTTCTTAGATGCCGGCAACCGCGAATGGGGTGATAAGATGCAGGACGATATTACTTGGGGCGTTCAGCACCTTGTTAAAGAGGGTATCGTAGATCCGCAGCGCGTTGGTATCATGGGCGGCTCTTATGGTGGCTATGCTACGCTGGCAGGCGTCACCTTCACACCCGATTTGTATCAAGCGGCAGTCTCCATTGTGGGGCCCTCTAACCTCATTACCCTGCTCAATTCCATCCCCCCCTACTGGGAGGCAGGTAGGAAAATTTTCCACCTCCGTATGGGCGACCCTACCACCGAGGAAGGTAAAGCACAGCTAGAGCGCCAAAGCCCCCTTAACCACGTGAATAAAATCACTACACCGCTCTTAGTCGTGCAAGGAGCCAACGATCCGAGAGTAAAAAAAGCCGAATCCGACCAAATCGTGGTCGCGATGCGAGAAAAGCAACTCCCTGTGGAATATATCTGCGCACCAGATGAGGGGCATGGCTTTGCAAGACCCGTGAACAACATGGCCTTCCTAGCTGCTACTGAAAAGTTCCTGGCTAAATACCTCGGCGGCCGTTATCAAACTGGTATGAGCGAAGAAGTTGCCGCGCGACTACCTGAAATTACAGTCGATATTACATCCGTAACACTGCCACAAGCCGTAGATGCTAGTGCCCTATCCGCAGTTGCCACCCCTGTTCGTTCCCTTAAAGCGGGCACTTACACCTATGAAGTTGATATCGAAATTGGTGACCAGCGCATCCCGATGAGCCTCACCACCACCATCGAAGACAAAGCGGGCAACTGGCTCATTACCGATGCTTCCACCTCCGCTTCCATGGGCGCTGCTACGGATCAGGTAGAAGTAGCCGCCGACAACCTCCAGCCCATACAGCGCAGCGTACAGCAGGGGCCTGCGACCATCCAACTCAGCTACACAGCGGAAAAAGTAAGCGGTACTATGCAAATGGGTCCACAAGAAATGGCGATCGATCAAAGCTTAGAGCAACCGCTCTTCGCCGATGGAGCCGGTGCCCCTCATCTCATCGCTACCCTGCCCTTAGCCGATGGTTACCAAACTTATTTCAGCAACCTCGATTTACAGACTCAGGCTATCAGCCTCAACGCGCTACGGGTTAAAGGCACGGAAAGCATCACGGTACCTGCCGGCACCTACGAAGCTTTCGTAGTAGAAATAAAACCTGCAAATGGTGATCCTGGCGGGCAAACCTTCTGGATCGCCACTCAAGACCATCGCGTCTTACAAACCAAAATGGTGTTGCCTCAAATGGGTGGCGCTATCGTAACGGCTAAATTGCAATAAGGTACTTTCTCTTGCGTCTTCCCTTATCAGTACCCCGAGTAAGCTAGTTTTGCTCGGGGTATTTTTGTTTTTTGCTTATCTTCGCCGCATGCATTTTTTAGATTTCGAACTGATCCGCCAGCCCGAGGCGCCTGCTTTGCTGCCATTAGCAGCACCTGCCAACCTGCTTGTGCTCTTTGCCGAAGGCGAAGGCAAACGAGCCTTCCTATTCAATATCCTTCAAGCCGCTGGCTATAAAGAGCCCGCTAATTCCGTTTACCTCCACCCAGTGGCTCCTTCCTCCGCCGCTTTGGATATCACTACACTGCTGCGTTCCCTAGCTGTTACGAGAGTGCTTATCTTTGGCTTACCGCTACCCGCGCTGGGCCTACACCTGCGCATTGCAGCCTATGTGCCGGTGGAAGTAAACCAAAGCTGGTGGATGCAAGCCGACGATCTAGGCCAAATTGAAGCCGAAAAAAATGCCGGTAAACCCCAAAAGGCTGCTGCCCTTTGGAAGGGGATCAAAACACAATTCCTAGCCACTGAAGCCAACTAATGAAAAAATCAATCGTTTTCGCCACCAACAACCCGAATAAAATTGCCGAAGTGAGCCGCCAACTCGGCAACCAATATCACTTCCTTAGCCTTCAAGACATCGGCTGCTTAGAGGAGCTCCCCGAAACAAGCAACTCCTTGGAAGGAAATGCCCGCCAGAAAGCGCGGTTTGTGTATGAGCACTATGGTTACCCTTGTTTCAGCGAAGATACCGGACTGGAAGTTGGTGCTTTAGAGGGACAGCCCGGTGTGGATACCGCCCACTACGCAGGCCCAGCTAGAAATGACCAAGAAAACATGCAAAAATTGCTAGCCAATTTAGCGAACCACAGCGACCGTTCAGCACAATTCCGAACTGTTATTTGCCTACTGCTCGATGGCGAAGAGCAGCTCTTCACAGGTATTTGCCAAGGAACCATTGTGGCTGCCCCGCAAGGCACCGAAGGCTTTGGCTACGACCCCATCTTCCAACCAGCTGGAGAAAGCCTTACCTTTGCGCAAATGGGAATGGATCGAAAAAAACAACTTAGCCACCGCGCGAAAGCCGTGCAAGCACTCTTAGCATTTTTAGCACAGCCAACCAAGGAATAAGCTATGAAAAAAGCCCTCCCGCCCCTATTGCTTTGCTTCGCTCTCGCGGCGGCTTGGTACTACTGGCAGCAACGCCCCATGCCCCCTCTCACGGCTCCATTACTGCCTTTTGAAGCTGCCGACATGGAGCAAATTAACATTCAGCTACCCAACCTAGCTGCCTTTAGCCTCAAAGTGACGCCGCAAAACTGGGTAGCAGAACAAGGAAGCCGCAGTTTGGTGGTTCGTTCCCAAAAACCGCAGCAACTCTTACAGCGCCTACTCTCCTTGCAAAGCCAGGGGCTTGCCAAACAGCTGCCAGTAGCCAAAGAAGAAGTGGCCCGCATCGACCTAATTGGGGAAAATCTACGCCAAGAACTTATCTTCTTCGAGGTGCTAGATAGCGGGCATATCCATACCTTCCTACAGATCAACCAACTACCCGATGTTTATCGATTGCCCAATTTTCAACTAAGCCAGCTGCCCTTACTTTTTGCCGATTACGAAGACTTGCGCCTCCTCGATCTTTCCGCCTGGCCAAGCCTAGATAGCTTACTGTGGCTACAAGATAGCAGCCGACAGCGACTCCTCGGCCTGCCCGAGCATGCCCAGCAATTGGATAGCCTACACCAAGCTTGGTTTCAACTAGCAGGCCGTGTTTTCGCCACCGATTTCGATGAAGTGGGCCACCAAGATCGTTATTTTGGCACCTACCGCCTCTTTAGTCAGCAAGATTCTATCGACTTGCTCCTCTACCACGATATTGGCTGGCCCGATACCCTTGTGGTGAGCAGTAGCCAGTTTCCCAAACACTTCTTTTGGTTAAAAGATCGCTGGTTTTAGGCATACCTTGTTGTATCTTATCCAACTGTCTTGCGCTACAAATTAACCTTTGCCCCTGCGTGCTCGCCAAAAATAGAGGATAAACGGATAGATAGCTAGCAAAATATTCTAGGCAAATTCCTCTGATAACGATTCTATAGGTAAGATCAAGTAATAGGCTGATTCCGCAAGCCATCAAGCGGCTGCAAGCAGCAAACAAGCGGCAAGCAAGTCTATTTTTTCGGGCACGCCGTGCAGGGGCAAAAGCTACCAAAAGGCGCAAAAGTTGCTACAAGCCCCTAGCGCAGCAAGCTAAGCTCGCCTGCTACGCGCACCACCTCCCCGCTGCGAAGCCGATAAGTAAGTTGATACACATACACCCCTTGCGTGAGGGGTCTATCTCGGAAGCTACCATCCCAACCAAACTGGGCTTCATTAGGTGGGAAATTGGTGGCTGAGAACACCATTCCGCCCCAACGTTCATAAATTTGTA
This sequence comes from Lewinella sp., assembly GCA_036735605.1. GTDB lineage: Bacteria > Bacteroidota > Bacteroidia > Chitinophagales > Saprospiraceae > Neolewinella. Next base: position 20,562 of record DAINNZ010000011.1, read on the forward strand.
GTTGCTCAATTTGTTCCACCGCAGGGCTGGCGTAGGGCCACCAGCGGTCGTTCACGCCATCCCCATTTGGGCTAAACGCATTGGGCAAGTACAGGCCGATAGGCGCGGCAGGCAGGCTTAGTTCTACAGCGAGGCTATCGCTGCAACCATTGGCATCGGTCACTAGCACTTGGTAAGTGCCTGCTGCTAGCAATAGCGCATCGCTGCTGCTACCCTCCGACCAAGCGATCGTATAAGCGGGCGTTCCTCCTTCTATCCGTAGGGAGACACCTACTAGCGTATCCCCTGGCTCGGCGCTCGTAAGTAACCGAAGCCTAGGGGCATCCCACCATAGCAACTGCCTGCGGAGCAGTGAATCGCAGCCCCTAGCCGTTTGTAAGCGCTGTTCATACCAACCTGGCGCACTTTGCGCTAAGCCAAACACAACTGCCGTATCGCCTGGGCAAACAAACTGGCTATCGATAATCGTCAAAGCGGCAGCTTCCACTACTAGCTCAATCGCCAGCAAGCTATCGCAGCCATTTCGATCGCTTAGGCGGTTGGTGTATTGCCCCTCGAGAGACTGGAATGTGCCAAAAACCAAGATACTGTCTCCTTCGCAAATGCGCAGTTGCCCCAGGTTCGTGGGGGGCTGCGCTGGGTAATTCATTAGCCGCAACGTGTCCACCGCACCGCAGCTAGCTGCGGCTGTATAGACACCTGGCTGCGTGAGGATAGTGCCCTGCCAAAGATAGCTTTCCCCGAGGCAAATTTGGATTTGGCTGCTATTCCCACTTGCAGCCACACTGCGAAGGCGCACAGAATCCACGCTGACACACTGGCCATTTCCCAAGGAAGCGACTATCTGAATAAGCCGCTCCTCTCCTAATGGCGGAGCTGCGATCGTATTCTCGTTACAAGTTGGGCAATCCACTAGCGCGAGTGGTGCCCAGCGGTAGGTCTCAAAACCACTGAGACTAATAGTGGTTGAATCTTCGGGGCAAAGGAGTATCTCGTCGGGTAGATCAAGTACCGTTGTTGGAATGATTGTGAGGCGAACCGTATCGCTTTGCGAGCGGCCACAAGCATCGGTTACAGTGGCCCAATGGAGCCCTTCATCGTAGAAAGTAGCGCTAGGTGCTTGCGTAAAATCTGACCAGAGGATACTAGCCCAGCCACTGCCCGCATTGAGTTCTAAGACGCCATTATCGCAGAAAGTCTGATCGGGGCCCAGAGAAAAAGGCGGGCTAGGCGGCTCTTCTATTAATCGTATGCTAGCGGAATCGCTACGCCCACAACTATCGGTCACCAGCAGCGTGTAGGTGCCTGCGGTGGTAGCCAGGAAGTGATCTAAACGACTACCATCTTGCCATTGGTAGTGGCTATACGTGCCACTAACGGCTAGGCGAAGACCTGCGAACTGATTGGGGCAAAAAACCGTATCTGGTCCTAGATCGATACTAGGACCCGTTAGGCAGCAGCAAGTCAATACCAAGGCTGGGTCTTCGCAATCGGTGAAACCATTACCATCATCGTCTATTCCGTTATTACAAATTTCGGGGTTATTAGGGTTGCCACCGGGGTCTTCTTCGCAAGGCAAACCACAAGCGCCAAGTGGTAGTGGTGAGAAAGGTTCCTGGCCGGCTTCGGTTATTTCTAGCATAGGGCCGTTATTCACTTCGGTCAGGTTGACACCTTGCCACTGGTTTTGCCAAGGCGTAGCGATGATCTTGATAGGCTCAGTTTGAAAGCAAGCGGAGGCAGCTACTTGATCGTGGCTACTTCTGGCGATGAGCATTTCGCTCACGCCATCGTCGGGGCCACCCCCTAGCAAGCTAGCCACCCATTGTATGCTTTCATCGTCGTGGATATACATCAACTGATTGCCGCCACCGTGCAGCTGTAGCCAGCCCGCACTACTACTAAAACGCGAAGACCACATAGGAATGCCTGTGAGCGGATCGAGCCGACTAAGAAACAAGCTACCTGCCGAGCGGTCTTCACCAATAAGCATAAGCTGGCCGTTGCGCATCGCTAAACCTTTCGGGTGCATTTGTAGCAGATCGCTACTTTGGTAGTACTGAACAAAACGCTGGCCGGCAGCTGTAAACTTCGCCAAATAAAACCCGCCGACACTGCCTGGGCTAGTAGGGTCGCGGTAAAGTATGAACGTCTCGTTAGCCTCGCGAACAATAGACAGAGGTTGCCAAGAAGCAGCTTGTATATTGGGCAACTGAATGGCAGCCGTGAATACCCCCGACTGTTGCCAACGGTAATAAATAGGCGCTTCCAAATTGATAGGGCTACTTCGGCTACCTAGCGCGATAATTTCTGTACCATCGGAGAGTCCGTCGATAGCCGTGAGGCCACCGCCCGAGCTGAAGGTAGTTTCCGACGTAGCGTTCACTAGCAGGGTGCTAATATCTAGCGACTGGATAAAAAGCTGCGTAGCTCCATTGAGACCCGTGTTGCGGCGAACCCCAACGTACAGCAACTCTTGGCCAGCGGAGGTAGCCTGCAAAGTAGCTGTAGCATAGCGGCTCACCTCTGGCTGCTGTAGCAACCAAAATTGGGCAGGATCATTGAGATCAACTTGCATAATAAAGCCCATTCGGTTAGCTGTTGAGGAATTAAACTGCCCGATCGTTCCGAGTACAAATAACGAATCGCCGGCAACCAGTAAATAATCTACTGTGGCGAGGCCGCTGCCCGGCAAGTAAAAAGTATGCCCGGCTTGGTAGTTGCCAAAGGCATCTTGTAAGACTAAAGTCAGCGTACCTTCGCCCGCAGCAAGTGCTGCTATCTGCCCTGCGCCATAAGCTTGCAAACGTTGGCCAACGAGGGTACCGAAGTCGGTCGTATAGCGTTGTACAAACTGGCTACCGCTAAGCCCGCAAGTATCTATCACAGGCGGTGGAGGTGTGCGTACCCCAAAAAAGCGACAGACTTGCCGGCGGCAATTGGCGCGGCTCACTTCTAGGCAAATTTCATACAGGCCAGGCACTAGGATACTCGTATCAAAAGCTGCTGTGGTAGCTACGGGACTACCATTTAATGTATATTGGTAGGTTGTAGCGGTGGCATCTTGCGCTGAAAAGCGGATGGTATCTCCGATGATTGGAAAAGCTACATCCCGAACAAATGCCGCTTCTAGGCTACAAAACACCCGCAACGACCAACTAAAAGAGGCTGGAAAACACAAAGGATCCGTACTAGCTGCCACCAGCGTGATGGTATAGAAGCCTTCATCTAAAAAAGTGTAGCTGAAATTGGTTGTGTTGCTCTGTTCGACCCCATTGATAAGCCAACGGTAGCTCGTGGCAGCGGTGCTATTGTTGGTAAAAGTAAGGAGCGTACCAACCGCTACTTCATTAGGGCCGGAAGGGGTAAAAGTGGCCACTACCGGATTCGGACAAGGCGGCAAACAAGCAGGCGATTGCAGTAAACTAGCCCTAATTCCATCGAGGAAAAAATGCATCCGATCGCGCTGCCCTTGGGTAAAGGCATCGTAGCAACTCAATCGGCTGTAATCCATATAATTATTGATCATATCATTCTGGTCGGTAGCAAAGCCACTATTGGCATCCGTGTCGCAAGAGTTCATACTTTGGTCGCAGGGGATGCCGGCAGTGCTTTGGTCGGGGGGGGTATCGCAAACGCGGTCGCCATCGAGTAAGCAATCGTCGTTGCTACAGCCTCGATCGAAGGTGTGTGCCAAACCTAGATAGTGCCCTGCTTCGTGGGTCAGTACGGTATTTCTAGCTGCTGAGATACCCGTATAGCGAGCTTCAACTACAATACCATCTACCCCCGAGCCATGCGCTGCGGGGTAATAAGCATAACCTGCTACATTACAGCCACTGCCCTCCGATCGGCATATTTCCCGCACCACATAGATATTGAGGTATTCTCTTGGGTTCCATCGCGCTAGATTTTTCATCGCCAGATCGGTGGCGAAAGTTACGTCGGTAAGGGAATTCAGCTGGCGCGTAATGCCGTTGGTCGGGTTGTTATTGGGGTCTCGTTGTGCTAGGCAGAACTGAATTTGGGTAGGTAAGCCAGTGCCCCGATCGTAGTAATTGACGTTAGCGAAGCTTTCATTGAGCCATTCCAGAGCCTGCAATATTTGAGCATCGCTGCTATTTTCTGGACCATTTTGGTGGATGATATGAAAAACGACGGGAATCACATAGGGAGGCGGAAAGCTTTTAGGTTGAGGGGAGCTTTTTTGTGTCCGTAGCTGGTACAAATCACGCTCTAGGCTATCTTGCCGTTGGCGGAGTGGGTGAAAATAAGCCTCCCGGGCAGTATGCCAATGATCGGCACCACAAACTAGCTCCTCCGGCACGGGCTGCGCCAAGAGACTAGTTCCCGAAGTAGCCAAAAGCCCGCAAAAAAGGAACAGCCGAGTTAAAAAAGGCGTAAAATACCAAGTTGAGCTGTTTACTATCAGTCGATGGAAAATCATGAACATTATACTTTGGGATATGAAACATACGATCTATACACAAACCAAATAAGTTTAAGTACTCGGACCTATTTAATGCAACTTTTCAATCTGGAAGCAAAAGATGTCGAGTGAAAAGGTGTAATTAATTTTGTCCGAGTACTTAGCTTCGCTGCTGCCTTTGGCGGTGGGATAAATATCGCTACGCTAGCAAGCGAAACAGGTACGATAGTTAGCAATTTCGGCGAAGCACAAGCACTTCGTTTTAGTTATGGGACGAAGTCGGTTGGGTAATTAGCGAACAACAGAAGTCTTCCGCCCTTTATGCAACAAGTTAGCCTTGCCCCTGCACGACGTGCCCGTATGGACGTCAGCCAAAAAAAGGACTTACTATCCGTGTAGCCAATTAAGAAACCAACTAGCGAGCTAAAAAAGGGGGCAGTACCTTTTCACAGCGCGTCACAAATAGGCTTGCCTACAAGGAATAAAAAAAGTCCTAGGTTCGTTGAAAAGCAAGTAGCTGACCCAAAGCTACCACAATTGCTTAAAAAAGTCTATTTTTGCAGCCTTAAAATGAGTTATGAGAAGAATATTTGCAATAACCTTACTGCTGAGCTTAGCGGCGGCCTCTCTTTTTGCGCAAGCTGAGAGTGAAATACTTTTCAGTGTAGGGAACAGAGAAGTGACGGTGGGCGAATTCCGATACATTTACGAAAAAACGAATGGCGAAAAGGCTACTTACAGTCGGGAAAGTTTGGAGGAGTACCTCGATCTTTATCAGCGCTTCAAGCTCAAGGTGCAGCGAGCCTACGATATGGGTCTCGACACGGTAAAAAGCCTCCAACAAGAGTTAGCAGGTTACCGGCGGCAATTGGCCGAAAATTACTTAATGGACCGAGCCGTTACGGATCGATTAGCAGAAGAGCTATCTATCCGCAAGCAACAAGACTTAGAGATCAGTCATATTCTACTGCCTCTTTCACCAGCGGCCACTCCGGCAGATACCGTAGCGGCTTACCAACAAGCTTTAGACATTAAAAAGCAGCTAAAGCCTAGCAATTTCGCGGTGCTAGCGCAACAGTATAGCCAAGATCAGTATTCCAAAGACAAAGGAGGCCGTATTGGTTTTTTGAGTGCTCCGCTACCCGATGGGCTGTATGCGCTGGAGAATGCCATCTATGAGGCAAAAGAAAATACCATATCGGGGCCTGTCCGGACGCAATATGGCCTACACTTGGTGATGGTGCATAGCAAACGCCCAGCAAGAGGGGAAATAGAAGCTGCACACATCCTAATTCGAAAAAATGCCGATGGTTCTAATAGGGAGGAAGCCCGCCTGAAAGCGGAGCAAATCGCTAGTTTGTTAGCCGAGGGAAAACTGCCCTTTGAAAAACTAGCCGCTACGATGAGCGAAGATGAGAAAACCGCCAAAAGCGGTGGTTATATTGGTTTTTTTGGAATCAATCGGTATGAATCTTCGATAGAAGACGCCGTCTTTTCGCTGGCGCAAGATGGAGATATTTCAGGGGTGGTAGAAAGCCAGGTGGGCTTTCACATTTTGAAACGCATTTCTAAAAAAGCCAACCAACCTTTTGCAGATGAGCGGGCTCTCTTAATCAGTAAAGTGAAAGCTGATAGCCGCTACCAAGCCGCTACGGCCGCGCTGATACAACAGATCCGCCAACGGGTAGGTCTGCGGGAAGATAAGCAGTTATTGGAACAATTTGCGACTTCTTTAGTGGATTCCATTTTCCTTACTTTGACGTGGAAAGCTCCCCAGCCGAGAGACGAACGGATGCTATTTAGTTTTGGCAATGACAAAAAAATCAGTTTGGCTGATTTTCAAGACTATCTACAAAAAGGCGCACGGCAACGTGCTGCGCAAGCACGCAGTAGTAGCCAAGAAGTGGTAACCGACGCTTACCAAGCGTTCTTGGACGCGCAGCTACTTGCCTATGAAGAATCGAAGTTGGAGGAGAACTACCCTGAATTTCGTGCCCTTATGCGAGAATATGAAGAAGGTATCCTACTTTTTGAAGCCACCAAATTAGAGGTGTGGGATAAAGCTAGTGAAGACTCCATTGGTCTTGTCAAGTTCTTTGAAGAGCACAGCGATCGCTATATTTGGACAGAACGGGCGAGGCTCACCCGCTATACCATTTTTGCCACACTAGCGGATCAGGTAGCAGCGATTCGGGAGGCAGCCAAAACCGACGACCCGACCTCCGTCACGAAACGATTCCCGAGCGGAAGCGATGCTGCGGGCTTGAGAACGCAAACGGATGTGTATGAACGCAACCGATTAGCACAAATGGAAGTAGGAGAGCTGGCCTGGGAAGTGGGTGCCTTGAGCCCACTACAGCGAGACGAGCGTAGTGGCCAAGTTGTTTTCTACAAAGTAGAAGAGCTGCTACCGGGAGGGCCCAAACGGCTAGAGGAAGCGCGCGGTTATGTTATTGCCGACTACCAAGATCAATTGGAGCGAGACTGGGTGCGTGCCTTGGGTGTTCAATACCCCCTTAAGGTACGAAAAAAGGCTTTTGACAAAATGCTGAAATAATTGAGTCCTTTCCAAGCAATTAGCCACCAAACGAATGGGTACCCTGCCTGCTTGCAGCCGCGAGTTGGCCCATCGCTAGCCCAATGGTTGCACAACCTACCAGCGGGTTCTGTGCTACTTAGCTATCTACTATTAGCGAGCCTAGTAGTTTTTAGCAGCTGCGACCGAGTAGTTAGCGATTCGGAAGGAGAAGACCTCTTATTGGCTAGGGTACACAGCCGAGAACTACGGCTTAGTGAGCTACAGGAAATGTTTCCACAAGACGCTAGTCCAAAAGATAGTGCACTCATCTTACAGGCTTTTGTCAATAGATGGGTACAAGACGCCGTTTTGCAATGGGAAAGCGAGCGAAACATGCCTGCCGATCTAAACATTGATCGTTTAGTAAGAGACTATCGGGCCAGCCTAATCCGCTCTACTTATGAGAAAGTGTTGGTGGAACAGCGCCTAGACAGCAGCGTAACGCAAGAAGAGCTACTGACCTATTACGAGCAGCACAAAGGGCAGTATCAGTTAGAAAAGCCGATCATCCGCTGTTATTTTATCAAGGTGCCCTACCCTACGCCGGAGGCAGAGCAATTACGGCAGCTCTGGAATAACGGGGAAGTGCAGGATACCGCCGCCTTACGCAATTTTTGCAATCGCTTTGCGGAGCTAGCCTTACTTAGTGAAGATGCTTGGTATAGCTTAGACGAAGTGGCTGGGCAGTTTCCGGAAGGCACTATCAGCAGTGAAAATGTGAGCTCTAAACGAGAGTTCACACAACAAGACGGGCGATACCGCTATTACTTCCGCTTTTTCGAGATTAAAAAGCGACTAGAAATAGCTCCGTTGAGCTATGTCGAGAGCCAAGCGAAGCGAGTGATACTGCACGACAGAAGCCGGCAGGTGCTTGAACAAGCTAAGGAAGAAATTTTTGAGCGCGAATTGCGCCGTGAAAATATAGAGACTTTTTACAATTTTAAGCCAGCGAATGAAAAAGATTAAGCGAATCCTCCTTTTTACAGCCCTCCTTTTTTCCCTTGGGACTGTGGCCAAGATCGCTGCGCAAGAACAGCGGGAAGTGATCGATCAGGTAATTGCCATGGTGGGTAGCGAATATGTTCTGCTCTCGGAATTAGAGGAACAGTACGCCTTGGCACTCAGTCAGTCGGCAGGTGAAATGCCTGCGGATGCACGCTGTTTATTAATGGATCAGTTATTGGTTTCAAAACTGCTATTCAACCAATCTAAACTTGATAGTATAGAGGTAGGTGTGGAAGATGTAGAGCAGCAACTCAACGCCCGTATTGAGCGTATTCTCTCTTACATGAATGGTGATATTCAACAGTTTGAGGAATACTACGGCCAGAGCATTACGGCTACTAAAGACCAATTCCGAGAAGACCTTAAAGAGCAGTTGGCCGCTGAGAAAATGCGGGGGCAGATCATCCGCGACGTAAGTGTTACGCCCAGCGAAGTGAAAGCCTTCTTTGCCCAAATACCACAAGACAGCCTTCCTTATTTCAATGCGGAGGTGGAAATCGGTGAGATCGTAGTGCAGCCCGAGCCCAATGAAGCAACCCGAAAGAGCGTACAGGAACGCCTAACAGCTATTCGCGAAGACATACTGAGTGGCCAGCTTTCCTTTGCCGACGCCGCTAAAAAATATAGCCAAGATGGTTCTCGCCAAGCCGGTGGTGAGCTAGGCTGGGCAAAGCGCGGCAAATTCGTACCCGAGTTTGAAGCTACGGCCTACAACCTAGAAGAAGGGGAAATTAGCCAACCTATTCAAAGTGAATTTGGCTACCACCTCATCCTACTTAATGGCCGGAGAGGAAACGCCATTAATGTAAGCCATATCCTCTTGCGCCCCCAGATCGAAGAGGCCGATATCGAAAAATATAGAATGCTCCTCGATAGTGCCCGGCAACTGGTCGTTAGCGATTCTATGTCATTTAGTTATGCCGTTAAACGATTTGGCTTCGAAAAATACCCTAGCTACAATAATGACGGCCGGATGCAAAACCCCAACGACGGTAGCACCGTTTTTGAAACAGGCGACCTAGACCCCGATATCTATTTCGCCATTGACGATATGGCCATCGGCGACATCAGCGAGCCCATGGAATTCCGCGGCCCAACAGGCGATGTGATGCTCCGAATTATACAACTACAATCACGCAGCCGCCCTCACCGCGCTAGCCTCACCGAGGATTATGCCAAAATACAACAAGCCACTATCCAGGCCAAGCAAAGCGAATTCCTAGCTCAATGGATCGATAAAACCTTGGCTGCTACCTATATTTGGATCGATTCTCGCTATGCCAGTTGTACGAACCTCAACCTCTGGACGCAAAGCAGCCGCGAAGTAGGTAACGGCAATGTCACAACGGTAGGCGGCCGCTAATTTTTTTTAAAAAAAAGAACGCTTCAGGCCACATATTCGAGCTCTATTGTATCTTGAGAGTGTAAGCAAAGGGCGATTGCCCGATGATTCAAACTACGCTACTTGGCAAGATGCTAAATGATTTTGCCCGTTTTTTTGTTAAAACTGTTTCAAAGGATGGTTCTGTCGGCCGATTAAGATTGCTTCTTAATCGGCTGGCTCATTTTGTATCTTTGCGCAATAGTCTGCAAAATGTCGAAACAAATTGGTCTTTTCTTTGGCTCCTTCAACCCAGTGCATGTAGGGCACATGATTATTGCCAACTATATGGCCACGCAAACGGACTTAGATGAAGTCTGGCTAGTAGTGAGCCCCCAGAATCCTTTCAAACAACAGCATAACTTAGCCGACCAGTATGCTCGCTTAGACCTCGTGAACTTAGCCATTGGGGATAGCCCAAAACTACGAGCCAGTGCCATCGAATTTCAGCTACCCAAACCTAGTTACACCATCGACACCCTCACCTATCTGCGCGAACAGTACCCTTCCTATCATTTTTCACTAATCATGGGCGGCGATAACCTGCCTAGCTTGCCAAAGTGGAAAAACTATGAAATCCTGTTGCGCGATTATCCTATCCATGTGTATCAGCGGCCTGGTATCGACTTAGGGGAGTGGGCGCAGCACCCAGCCGTGAGCCTGCATGAAACAGTGCCCTTGATGCAATTATCCGCTACCTATATCCGTCAATGCCTGCAAAACGGGAAAAGCGTCCGCTATCTAGTGCCTGATGCCGTAGCTGCTGAATTGGAAAAACGCAAGCTCTACCCCAGAGACTAAGCCAGCCGTAGCCAGCAACGTGCCTTGCGCGCAGCTATGCCCTCCCTGCTTCCTCGGTCTTGCGCCTTGTAATAGCCCTTGCCCCTGCACCTTGTGCCCGTATGAAAGCTTGTTACTTACTGTTGGCGATAGTTAGCGGCTCGGGCTTCGCCCACTGCCACAGGCAGCCACGAAGCGCAACCACTTCGTTTTGAGTATAGATTGAAAAATTGCCTTAAATTAGGGCGGAGTACTTCGCTGATGAAGACTTACATAGTAAGGCCTGCCGAACAACTCTATTATTGACTTAGACCCATTCAGGCACGCTGTGCAGGGGCAAGACTTACTTTTTAGCGCAAGCGTAGGAGGAGCAAAAATAGGCCGTAGGCTGCTATACTCGAATCGGTGGTTTGAATATAGTTTCGGCGAAAAATCACTTCGGAGCCACGTAATACGGTAAAAAAAACTGACCTTTGCTGTGTTTGAATCAATTTGCCTCCGGCAAGCCCCCCCCCAACCATATAAGTAGTATGAAAAATATATTTGATTTGGTAGGTAGGATATTACTATCCTTCATCTTTCTCTTTGAGGCCTACGACTACATTGCCTATGCTAAAGCGAACAAACAAATGATGGCCAGTTATGGGCTCACTTGGAATCAAGACTTCTTTTTGTACGCCGCGTTGCTTTTACTGATTTTAGGCGGGCTAATGGTGCTCACGGGCTATAGGATGCGAACGGGAGCGGTGCTGCTACTATTGTATTGGGTGCCGATGACCTTTATCGTTCATGCTTTTTGGAACTTCCCCGAAGCAGAACAGCGCCTAGAGTCGATTCTCTTCATGAAAAATATTGCCATCACGGGAGGGCTACTGATCGCAGCAACCCATACCTCGGGCACCTATGCCATCAAGCGCCTTTTTGCCACTACGAGGGTGAAATAGTGTCTTTTTGCACAACAAGAAGGTGTTTTTGAAAAAAAGTGCAACAAAAAAGAAAGAAATTTGCTAAAAAATTTGCAGGATTGCACAATTTTGTTTTAATTTGTGGTATTATTCAACACAACTGATACAGATATGATCACAGAAGATCGTCGGGAGCTAAACGAACGCTTCAAAAAAGTCTTCCGAATCCTGGAAGACCGTGGTGACATTATTAAGAATGATCGCGGCGGAAATGGTTTAGGAGATTTTGCTAAGCGCATCTTAGGCAACCGCTCTTACGGGCACATTATTCGCGCCTTCTTGAATGAAGACGATAAACGCTGCATCAACTACGAGCAAGCTCGCCGGATTTGCAACGAGTATAACGTCAATATGTCCTACTTGTTAGAAGGTGTCGGGCAGCCTTTTGGGATGGATATTCCACAAGCACCGATTACGGCAGAAGATATGCCATCCTTAAACATACTTTTTACGGATGTGGAAGCTTTCGCCGGTGCCACAGTGGATGCAGATTCCTTTGCCCGTGAAACTAGCAACCGTTTCTGCTTGCCTGGCTTAGAGGGTAGCCAGTACGTTGCTTTCCCGATCAATGGTAATAGTATGGAACCCATCATCAATGATGGGGATACGATTATCTGCCGCCAAATTGCGGGTGTGCACGAGATCAAAGACAACAAAATCTATGCTATCTCGGCCAAGGGGTCTATTTGGGTCAAGTATGTGCAAAAAATTCCTGATTCTCGTGGCCGAATCACTTCCTTAAAACTTATTTCTGCCAACCACTTGGAGCACGACCCCTGGGTGGAGGACGTGAATGAATATACGCGTCTTTATGAAGTAGTGCGCCGGATTAGCGAATTGTAAAATCAAGCAGTATGCTGAAGTCCTTTCAGCCGTAGGTGAAGATTATCCTGCTGTTTTTTTGTTCTCTCTCGGTTGTACCGAGCAAGCCCAGTAGAAAAACAGGCTGCTTTGGTATGGCCGGGAGTTTGACCGTAGGGCATAAAAAAAGCTTGCGACCTAAAGGTTGCAAGCTTTTTTTGTGTTTACTAGAACAATTCCTTTGGAAAAGGAAGCGTAACCTAGAAGGAGTAACCTAGTAAAATATTGATTCTTGGAATCACTCCAGAATAATTATCTACCAGATTATCGTCTTTACTAAGCTCTGCGGAGAAAGCAGCACCGATGCCTAGATCGGTCACGAAACCGCCTTTAGACACCCACTGATAGCCAAGAGAAGCTCCCATATTAAGGGTAGAGAAAGAACCTTTCTCTACGTCTGTCACCTCGGATGTATTTGAGCGAAAGGTAACAGCTGGGTAGAAATAAGCACCTTGAATTGCTTCTTTGAAGTATTTGCGGTAGCCCGCTTCTATGCCAAAACCAGTTGTTTGTAGATCAAACAACTTGTAGTTGTAGAAGTTAGCACCCACTTGGAAGGAGCTTTTTTCGCCGATAGCTTTTTCGTAGCGAAGGTTGTAATTGCCAAGTACAAAGCCCAGCGGGCCTACTTTGATGGCTTGTTGTGCACTGAGGGCAGCAAACACGAGAAAGAAAGAAAAGAGTGTAAAGAGGACCTTTTTCATATTGAAAGGTTTAGAAATAAACGATTTGCTTGAAATACTACCCGCCAGAAACCGTGCTGAGCCTACAGGGTTATCTTCAATAACTGATTAGGTGAACTCTATTTATAAACAGAATAAAATCAGAGGATTTGAAAGATACATCCGCATAATAGGATTCAAACAAATTCAAATAGGATTAATGCTCGGGGCAAAGATAGTTTAATTCCCAAAAATTCCAAATCCTTCTTTATTTTTTTATAGCCCCATTCGTTTTCGCATTGTCTCATAGAGTAGGATGCCAGCGGCTACCGACACGTTGAATGAATTCGAGGTGCCAGCTTGAGGAATTTTGAAGCGCACATCGGCGGCTCTAGCCACACCGGTGGATATCCCTTCGCCCTCGGCGCCCATTACGAGGCAGCAAGGTGACCCTAGATCCAGTTCATGGAGGTATTGATCGGCTTGCAGATCGCTAGCTAAGACCGTTACACCTGACTGTTGCAAGTAGGTAATAGCATTCACCATACTTTTTTCTCTGCAAACTGCGAGGCGGCCTAAAGCCCCTGCAGAACTTTTCATTGCATCGGCGGTGAGGCCTGCACTATTTTTATGAGGGATGATGATAGCGTCGGCTCCACAGACCTCTGCGGAGCGTGCGATGGCTCCTAGATTACGTACATCCGTAACGCCATCCAGCAGCAGTAATAAAGGCGTTTTACCTTTTTCGTAGAGATAGGGCAACACATCTACGAGCTGCTGATAGGCGGCTGCGGCCATTTGAGCGGCCACACCTTGGTGGTTGCCCTTCACCATCCGTTGTAGTTTTTCCTTTGGGATAAGCGTCATGGGCACGTCGAGATCGCGACAAAGATGGCGAATTTCCTTTTCAAACTCTCCTCTAGTGCCTTGTTGCAGATACACTTTATCGACTGCAGCACCTGACTGTAGCGCCTCCACCACTGGATGGCGGCCATAGATAATATCTTCTTTAATTTGGTTCATGTATGGCTGAGCACTACGGCTTTATTTAATTTGTGTTGTTTTTGACGGCTGGCTTACTTTCTTGTAACAGCCAATCACGGCCCACTAATTGAGGGGTAGTATTAATTTTTTGATGCAGCGATTCAAGCTTTTGTGTTAGTTCCTTGCGACTCATGAAAGCTTCCTGATGACGCAAGATAGTAAGTTGTTTGGCAAATCGGGTATAATTGATATATTTACGCTTATCGCTAGTGTTAATTTTCCGGTGCCTACGCACGTAGAGCCGAAAAGTATCAAGCTGATTGAGTAAATAGTTCGTTTCCTTTTGATCGTAGGCAATCCGAACCTCCAATAGCACACGCGCTAAATGGTACTTCACATCTGAGTCGGCGACCTGCCTTAGCAGCTCCCCTGCTTCTTGGTAGAGGCCTCTAGCGTAGAAATATTGTGCTTTATTAAGCGCGTAGGCGTTATTGCGCCGATTTTCGGGTAGGTAGGCGTAATTATCTTCAATGAACTGCGCTGTCCATTCGTAAGCTTTCAAGTCGCAACCGAGGGTTACGATGTTCTTATAATCCCATTCGCTGATGATACCTTTATCGAAAATAATTTTAGTATTCAAGCCCCGCTGGTAGAGTTCCAATAGCTCGCGGCGGTAGTCGGGATCGCCTTTCATGATTCTAGTGATACAATAGTTATTGGCAAAGGCAAAGATATCGCGTTGTTCACTGTGGGGAAAAGACTCAAAGGCTTCATTGAGATAGTAGCGCATTCGGGCGTAGTGTTGCTGTTCCTCTGGCGCGCGAAGGCTCATAAGGATGTGGTAGTAGCAATCGATCGATCGATCATCGGCGATAAGTTGTTGGCCTTGTTCGGTTTGCATATAGAGCAGCAACTGGTCTAGCAAGCCGAAATCAAAGCGAGTATTCATCAAGATAGAGTTGGCGGTAAGGTGGCAGGCATGCTTAAGTTTTTCTAGTATATAGTAGCGATCTAGGCCGTGCATCATCTCTTGTAGGGGCGTTGCATCAGATCGATCTACAAAGGCGTTTCTGTAATAGCCATAAATAACATATAAGCGGTAGTAGACCCAGTGATGATCGCTTCCTTGATGAGGAGAGGTTTCAAGAATCCGTTTAAGGCGTTTACGTCTGTTATCGAGTAGCTCAAAGCGGTTGAGCACTTCCGTTCTTCTTAAGGTTAGTAAATCGATCAGGAAGGGTTCTTCTTTAAGTTGTTCGACGGCTAAGAACTGGTTTACCAGCTTCATCAGAGCTGACAGTTGATCGGCTAGAGCTTGTTCTTGAAAATCCTCTAAGGGGAAGAGTTGTTTAAAAATTTTTTCTTTCGACAGCTTAGGCTTAGCGGTCGCTAGCCCTTTGAGCAAAAGATGTAGTAGCTTGATACTAAGTGGATGCTGGTTAAAATAGGGGCTATCAACAAACTGTTTGAACCGCTGTCGTTCGCGGCCATCCATAAGCTGTAGCTGTTTTACCACCTTTGCATCTAGCATATTACCGCTTTTGTGGATTGCTGCATCCGATTGTGCTGAGGAGGTGCTTTTCTTACTTATTACACCCATTTATTACTGCACGAGCAATTGTTGACTAGCCTTGTAGCTACCGATTTGCAGTGTATAGGTATAAACGCCCATTGCTGTGGCTAGTTGCTCCCTGCGGAGTAAAAAAGCCTGCCGCCCAACTATGGCTTTTTGCCGCGCTTGGTGTACCAAGCGCCCCTGTGGGTCGAATATTGTAAGCCATGCCTCTGTTGCCTCCTTGGAAGTGTAGTAAATTAGCGTTTTTTCCACCAAGGGGTTGGGGAAAGCCCCTTCGAGGCTGGCCGTTCGCTCTATATTTTGCGTATGGGTGTTACTTTGAAGACGCAATTGTGGGCGCAAAAATTCTCCCGCCGCTGTATAAGCCTCTGCCAGCGTGAATTGACTATCAAAGCGCAACAAAGTATCCATTGGCTGAGAGGCCGCGTGCCGAAGGCGAAGGGTAAACAAAGGTACTTCCTCCGATACAAATCCAGCGGGCGTATGATAAGCCAACGTAAGACAAGATCGGTCGGTGAACCGGTAACCGAAGTGCTCGTTTGCGCCTAACTGCCCGTCGATTATTTCTACTAATTCAACGCCCGATGCCCACGATAGTGTAGCTTGAAAGCCAAGCAGCTCTTGGTCGGCAGGGCTATAAATCGCCCAGTCGCTATACTGTCCGTTCCTACTCCGTATGTTCGCCACAAATTGGGCAGTAGCGCGAGCTGTGGAACTAGAAGGGGCGGCATTACCTGTTGATAGCAATCGGCGCGGATCGGCATCTCGGTTAATATCTCCGACCTTTACAGCAGTGAAGGCCACGGTTTGGGGGGTGGAAAAATTATTTACGTTAATTAATTCGGGAAACACCTCTGCCCAAGGATTCGTAGCCTCCGGAAAGGTGTAGGCTGCTTCGATAAAACGCCAGGAAGTGTTGTTATCGAAATTATCATCCAAGCCTAGAATCAATCGGCGCACAACGATGAGATCGCGTACTGTAATCTCTTGGCTTCGGTTTGCATCCGCAGCGATGTACTGATAGGGGCTGGTAAAGGGACTGGAGCCAAGAATATGACGACTAATCGCTAAGATGTCGAAAGTGGAAACTCCATTCATGTGATCGCTATCCGAGTAAGGAAGCAAGGTGTAATCAGCTTCGTAGGCTAATTGATTAAAATAAAAATTGCCTAAAGCATCCGTGGTAGCCATCAGATCTTCATTCCCTGTTATGAAAACAGTAACACCACCCAAGGCTTCGTCGTCAAGGGTATAAATTTGCCCAGCGAGCAAGCCCCCCGTATTAGGCAAGCACAAGTCGGGCTCGTGCCATTGAACTTGTAAAAATGTTTCGCAGTAATCGTAGTTCCCTACTGGGTCAAAAGCGTATATCCGCACCACTAATAAGCTGTCATCTCCACAGTTTAGAAGCAGCCCCGTATCCAAAACACTAGGCATGAAACCCGCTTGAATAGCTGTTTCTTCTTTGTAGAGTGAATAGCGCACGAGACCGGAGCAATCTAACGCCGCCGAAGCAATAAAATCGCTCGCCCAAATAGAGGCTACTCCCCCACCCGCTCCATCTGGCATCAAGGTAACAGTGAGGCCATTGATACAGATCGGGCTAGGTGCTTTTCGATCCACGATTTCAAAGCGCATGAGACCTACGCTAATGTTCCCGCAGCCATCTGATACGAGAATACGAACAGCGTGTTGGCCTAGCGGCAGGTTACTCAACCGTAGCTCAAAGCCTGCCGTGCTCGTAGCCGCCACCAAGGAAGGGCTCACATCGCTACTAGCTCGAAATTCGCTTAAAGTAAAGATACCATCTCCATTCGTATCCTCAATAAAGGCATCTAGCTGTATAGAAAAATGTAGGTCGTGTGCAGAGCAGTCGTCTGCTACGCTGAAAGGAAGTACTATATCCGCTAGGCAGTCGCCATCGTCATCAAATCCAACAGTACTAGTATCTTGTAGTACTAAAACTGGCGGTGTATTATCATATACTTTAACGAACTGCCGGTAGCTAAAAGCTCCTCGGCTACCATCTACACCATAGCCTCCTAGATGACTACCAGGCAGCAGCCCCCCATCGCCAGTATCCAAATTAGCAATGGTATTCCCATTTTCGCGGATCGCGTCTCGATCTAAATAGGCTAGATCATCGGTGATGTTCATCAAATTTCTAGGAACAATGTGTAGCCACGTAACTTCTCGCACCACATTATCGTTATCTGCATCTCTAGGGATGTTGTAAGCATTTTGCGTACCACTATACTCACACCAGTTAATTAGGTCGTAGGTAATGCGCAGTTTATAACACTCGCTACTCAGCGCCATGAAGGTATCTAATCGGGTAGCCACTGTGATGAGGTCGCAACCAGCCGTGGTGTATTGAACGCCTACATAGTTAGGTGCCAAACAATTGGCCACTTCCTCGTCTTCCGGTAACCGGATGCTGTAGTCGTGCAGTGCTCCCACGCTAATGAATTGCCTACAAGCTTGACCATTGAATAATCCTTGTTCATCCTGCACTTTGAAGGTTCGTTGTATGCTACCAAGCCCGCAACTGTTGCGGTTATCTACCACGCTTTGCGTTATGCTGGTAGATGGGCAATTATCTTGCCCGAGGGCTTGACCGAACTGGGCATCCAAAAGTGTGATGGCCGCGAGCGTATCTTGGTCGAAAAAGGCTGCTAAATTAGCTGGCAAAAGGCCTTGTAAATCGGTACAATTGACTGCTCGTGAGCTAGGCGGTACACAAATCGGAGCTAGTTTATCTTCTACAATAGCATCTAGCCAGCAATAATTAAGGTTACCTGCCGCGTCATTAACCCGAAGCCCCAAACGGATAGTCCCGATATTGTCACATCGTAGCACTACCGTTGGTGCATAGGTGGTGAGTGGCTGGTTATCGTTGTCTAATAGGGCCAATTGCAGATTCACGGCTGTGCAGTGATCGGAAGACCCCCCATCTATATCGGCTGCTTGTAAAATTAACTGCCCTCCACTATCCAGACTGAGGTGTATATCGTTTTCACAAATTGCCGTAGGAGCCGTGCCGTCTGTAAGCCGGATGGGCATGTCTAAAGTCGCTGCATTATCGCAATCATCGGTGAGGACATAGCGCAACAGGTGGTTTCCTAGGGGAAGCCCCATCACCGTTTGCCCTAAGGTAAAAGGCCCGATTGGTGTAGCTTCCAACCAACCAAAAGGATACACAAAAACTTGCGTATTGATTTGTTGCGAACAATCGTCTTGTATGCCTGGGAGTGGAATCGTCAATAAGCCTGTACAATCGCCTGAAGTGACCGAAAAAACAAGTGGACCTTCGTCGGCTTGCCCATCAAAATCCAAGTCTTGGGTAGGGGCTGTAAAACTAGGCGCTGTAAAATCGCCCACCTTAACGAGCTGCGTATAAACCAAGGGGGGCTCGTCTGGTTCACACCAATCCACTACGGTAAACGTACGAATAAATTTATAAGTCTGTTCGCAAGTACTCACTCTAGGGCCATCACTAAAGGTAGCAGCCATATTGCAAAGCGGCATGGATAAATAACGAGGCAGTCCATTAGCAAGCAATAGATAAGGGTAATCGCTCGGCAGTGGAAGCGGGTTCGGGTCGCTACTGCTATACGTCCCACAATCAAAACTAGCCGTAGAAGCCACGCCTTCTACCTCCGTTAAGCTAGGTTGAACAAAAGTAAGGGTATAACTCACCACTGTGGGAGCGTTTACGGTTCCGCTACCGTTGGGGCAATCTCCGTCGCGAGCCGTAAAAGTTCGCCGCAGGAAAGTATTTTCACAAGGTAGTCCCCCTAGCAACTGGTCGGCCACACATATCTCAATCCGTGAGCAGCCGTCGCTGAACTGAGGAATCCCCCCCCCTGCTTCTAACCTGGTCGCTAAGGCTGCATCCAAGCTATTATCTATTATTTGCGCGCTACTGCCAGCCTGCCACCAGCAGCGACTAATAGCGGCTGGCAGTAGGTTGATATTGACCGCAGCCACTGCATCGCAATAACCGGCTAAGCCATTTTCGGGCAGCTGTATAGGCAGCGGGCTCGTTTTATCCTCCGCAATCACATACCCCCAAGCAGCATTGAAACCAATGATTTGCTCGCTAGCGGTAATGATATAGGTAAAAGTGCCGCAACCATCTACCTGAGCTCCATTCGCTGGATTGTTGTCCGCTACCTCTATGCTGAACTCACTGGCCGGTGCGCCGCCAAAGTCGCCTACTAACAACTGTGCAACCGATAGCGAACTACTACAATCGGCCGCCAAAGTTAAACGCACCCCTTCCACCGCCGCCAAATTGACCGTGTATGGCTGCGCGCCCAACCCGATGCAAAGCATCCAGCCCAACAAAACTATTAGGTTTCGTAGATAAGCGTACATAAGATTACGAGTAGGCACTAGCCTCTTTTGATCGGTTTTCACAACACTGCTCTCTGCCATCTTCAAGCCTCGAACAGTCCCTACAACCTTTGTTTAAAAGCTCTTTATATTAAGAAGACGAACTGCCCGATCAGTGGTCACCCGACACTGCAGCCCTATCCGAGCATAAAAGTACTACCTTTTGGCGACTTAAGCAAACGCAAACTGGTTCAAGGTCTTAAAAAGACAGCTAAATGGCTTCGCTTAACAAGTATCTTACTTGATAAGGTAGCCTTTTCTTCGACCGATAAAGCAACAATTGTGAGCAGCTTAGTGTACGAATCCTATTGGGCGTCGCTGCCTATTGGGGCAGCCATTAGTAATTTCCTAATCACGTGGCCTTCCACTACGCTTGCGCTACGAAGAAACCCCTGCCCCAGCACTTGATGCCAAACCGTTTATTAAGTACCTTGACAAAAACAATCACACCTTGGCACTCGGCATCTTTTGCTGCCTGCTAGCGTTAAAAAACTTCGTCTTAACACCACTAAGCCTACGTTTAGCTTCACGGCTGTGTCCATTCAGCTTCGCAGCTATATTTAGGCACTCTGCGGCTACTTCGTGGTTTTGCCTCAACTGAAAGCAAAATCTACCAGATTGAAAAATCGTATTAAATTAAGTTAGGGGTACATATCGCTAGCAAGCGAAACTATTACGATAGTTAGTAGTTTTGGCGAAGCGCAACCACTTCATTTTACGTATAAGGCTATGCTTATGCACTTATGGTCGTGGAGCTGTAAGTAATTGGTACGCCTAGACTACGGTCGGTTGGCGACGGCTTTGAGCAATCGCAGCCGGAGTACTGCCATTTCCTTAGTTGCTTTTTTACGGCCCAGCAGGGCAGCCCAGAAGGGACGGTAGCGGGTGTAATAAGCTAGGGCGAAGAAGCCAGCTAGGGGCAAACTAAGCAAATAAAGCCAGGCCCAAGGCCCCAAGAAGAAGGAAAGCAGCCAAGTTTGCAAGGCATAGCAGATTGGTAGCAGGATGCTGCCCACTAGCCCTCTCACGGTGGCAGCGTAGTTGCGGTAGGTTTTGATCGATTGCCAAGCCAGCTCCGTCAGCCCGATGAGCAGCAGGTGATTGAGCCAGCCGTAGAGGAAGAAAGGCAGCCCTAGGAAATGCCCAAAGCTAGCTTGTTTGGCGGGGTGGCTACTAAGAACTACATCGTCGATCTTGGCTTTCTTCAGCAGCCGTTCGTAATTTTTGGCGTATTGGCTAAGTTTTTCAAAGCTAGCCTCGTCTAAAGTGCGTAGGTGGCTGAGGATTCCTTGGGTACGAAAATGGTGGGCATCAACGGGAAGTGGGGCATCATTTTGCACAGCTCTTTCGATAGGGCGTAGGCAGCGTTCTTCCGTTTTATTGCGGGTATCGATCAGCAGCTCCGCCATGCGTTCGCCTAGGAACTTAGTGAACTCGCGGACGGCCTCGCGGGGATTTTCTTGATAGCTGCTTTGCCAATCGGACAGTGGAATGGGGCTACCGAAGCGGACGAAAGCCCTCGTAAAGCAGCGGGTGGGTGCTTCGTAATTACCGCCCGCAGGCACCACTTGTAGGCCTAGCTGCCAGTCGTTACGCTCTTCGGCAGCGAAGGCCATCCGAGCGGTACCCGGCTTGAGGGGCTGCCGTAGTCGCCGCTCCAGCTCGCTACCACCTTCTGGTGCCACGAAAAGGATGCCGCCATGCTCAAAGTGGGTATAGGCAGCCTCGAAGCTTTCGTTGTTATCCACCTTGCGGCCTGCTGCACCATCCACACCTCGGCGGGCAATGGGAATCACCCCTGCGAAGAGGAGGAATTTGGCCATCCAAGGATTGGCAAAAAGGCCAGCATTCGCCATGAAGTATAGCCTTTTTTCGAGATGAATACCTTGGATCAGCGGATCCACTAACGTATTGGGGTGGTTGCCAGCGATGATGAAAGGCCCTTCACCTAGCACATATTCGCGGCCTTCAACCCTATTGCCCGGATAGAGCACCCGCAGGAAAGCGCGGCTCATAAAGCGCAATATCCGGTAAAGGAACATGGAAAGCCCAGCCCCTATACCTTGCCGAGGGGGTGTTTTTTGGCGGAGTTTAGCCGTGCTACTGCTAGTAGTGCCGGCTGTTTCGTTGGCATTCATGCGCGAAAATTGAGCATAAAGTTTTGAATAAGTGCATCAAAGGTAGCTTCTTCTCCAAAATGAAAGCGAACTTCTAGCGGCAAAACAAAAATTGGCAGTTTTTCGGCTTCGATGAAAGTGCGGTGCAGTTCCAGCCGCGTAGCGTCTTTTTCAGTAGTAATGATCACTTTTTTAGGGCTGGGCAGCGTATCAAACTGCCTTTTGAGGTTGCTCAGATCGCGCTTATCGAAATAATGGTGATCCTCGTATTCCATGGAACGCAGGCGGCCGCTCAGGGGCTTCAGGTAGCGCAGCAAATAATCTGTGTTCGCAATAGCACTCACGAGCAGCACTTCCAAATCTTCTTCCCATTGTAAAGCATAGCGCGTATCGAGCAGATAGTAGGGCTCGCTGTATTCGTAGTAGCTAAAAAAAAGCTGCTGATGCGGCAACGGGTCAATTTCCTCCCGAAGAGCCTTGGCGGCCTCGGCGCTCAGTTCGGGAGGGCACTTCGTAACGATGATCACATCTGCGCGGGCATAAGCACTTCGCCATTCACGCAGCCGCCCTGCGGGCAGCAAATAATCGCGCGTGAAGGGCCGATCAAACTCCGTGAGCAGTATGTTCAAACCTGGCCGAACAGCTCGGTGTTGGAAGGCATCATCCAAGAGTACTAGCTGGGTATCCGGCTTAGCCCCCACTAGCAGCGGAATGGCTAAGGCACGTTCTTCCGCTACACTGACGGCTACATCCGGGAACTTTCGCTTGTATTGCAGCGGCTCATCGCCTACCATTTCGGCGTTCATCTGGCTTTGCACTTGCAGAAAACCCTTGGTCTTGCGCCGGTAGCCACGGCTGAGCGTTGCGATGTTGATATAGGGGTTGAGCTTCCGGATCAGGTACTCGATATGCGGCGTTTTTCCCGCTCCGCCTACCGACAGATTGCCCACACTAATCACCGGTAAGCTAAAAGCGATGCCCCGCAACAAATTGCGCCGATAAAACCAATTGCGCAGGCTCACCCCTAAACCATACAGGAGAGAAAGTGGAGACAGTAGCAGCTTCGCAATGGTGGTTTGCAACATAATTTTTTTGTAAACAAGTTGAGCCCCTCGCTGGTTCGGTCGGCTGGTCGGTTGGTTCGTAAAAGTGGTGGCAAAAACCAACTATCTTCGCGTTTTGACTGTATTAGATTTATTCGGATCTCCTATGTGCTAGCGGCTGCTTCGAGTAATTCAGTGGTTGGCATAAGGTATAAATCCTTTTCAAACAAATATGCAGTTGTTGGCTTTCGCTTTGCTCGCAGGGGCAAGGGGTAAGCTTGCAGCGCAAGACTAACTGACTGTATGGAACTCAATTTTAAAACCTTCGGCCAAGGGCCTGCTTTGGTTATTTTGCATGGCCTCTTTGGCACTTTGGATAATTGGCAAACGCTGGCTAAGCAATGGGCCGAGCACTACACGGTTTATCTGGTAGATCAGCGCAATCATGGCCGATCACCGCAGCTAGATAGCATTTCTTACCCCGAAATGGCGGCTGATCTAGCAGCCTTTCTGGAGCGGGAGTGGGTACACCGCTGTCACCTACTAGGCCATAGTATGGGGGGTAAAACGGCGATGCAATTTGCGATGGACTACCCGGACCAAGTAGAAAAGCTGGTGGTGGTAGATATTGCGCCTAAGGCTTACCCGGCTGGCCACGATACGATCTTTGCCGCCTTACGTGCTATCAACTTAGCAACCTTAGCCAACCGCGAAGCAGCCGAGCAACAACTGATGGCCACGCTTGAAGATAGTGGCGTAGTGCAGTTTCTGCTCAAAAACCTAAGCCGTAGCAAGGCGGGTGGTTTCCAATGGAAGATGAACCTAGAGGTGCTTTACCAAGACTACCCTAACATCCTAGCTGCGGTAAAAGGAAGCCCTTTTGAAGGCCCTACACTGTTTATCAAAGGAGCCAACAGTGGCTACATCCAAGCAGCAGATATACCCAACATCCAAATGCTCTTTCCGCAAAGCAGGCTTCTCAGCCTACCCGATGCAGGCCACTGGGTGCATGCCGAACAAGGCCCCGCGCTGGCTAGTGCCGTAGCACATTTTTTAGCCGAAAACTAGCTTAAAGCAGTCCGGAAATTAAATTTTTAACAAAACGATAACAAAATTTTCTACAAGGCTTGCAAGTATTGGCTAATTACTTTTACTTTGCAGCTGTTAAGATGCCAATAATAATATGGCTAGCGAAAAAGGAGGTGTACACAACTGCCTACCTACGCTACTTAACAAGACTAATAAGTGTCATCGGGCACTTATTAGTTTTCATTTGGTTTTTTGGGGTTATTGAGAGGCAACAGTGTTGCCTCTTTTTTTGTGTTTCAAGCAGCGTACTAGCTAAAAAGGCTTTACTTTGTGGCGATGCTAGAAGGAACAGTAATAAAATCAACCGGAAGCTGGTACAGAGTGCAGCTTCAAGAAGGGGGTAATCTAGTAGATTGCCGCGTGGCCGGTCGTTTTCGGCAAGAGGAAAAAAACCTCACTAACCCGATCACAGTGGGCGACGAAGTATCGGTAGAACTAGAAACCATCGGAGACGAAACCACTGGTGCGATTCGCAAGATTCGGCCTAGGCGCAATTATGTAGTGCGTCAAAGTCCGAGGCGTAAACATCAGTTGCACCTTTTAGCTAGTAATATCGACCAAGCTTTACTGATTACTACTATCATTGAGCCCGATTTAAAGCAAGGCTTCTTGGATCGCTTTCTTTTAATGACGGAGCCGTTCAATATCCCCACCTATATCATTTTTAATAAGGCCGACCTTTACGACGAGGACATTCGGGAAATTTTCGCTGGTATTTCGGCTGTGTATGGAGCTATCGGCTACACCACACTCTTGGTATCGGCGGAATCGGGAGAAGGGCTCGCGGCTTTACGAGCGCTCATGCAAGGCAAGCGGAGTTTGCTGAGTGGGCAGAGCGGCGTGGGGAAGTCCACCCTCGTGAATGCGATTGCACCGGGATTGGACATCCGCACGGGAGAAATCTCCGACTACTCAGGCAAAGGCCAACATACGACCACTTTTGCGGAGATTCATCCGCTGCCTTTTGGTGGGCAAATTATTGATACGCCAGGCATCAAAAACCTATCGTTCAATTATTTAAGTCCGCGGGATATTGCGCACAATTTTCGGGAGATATTTGCACTCAGTGAGGAATGCCGCTTTGGAGGCAGTTGTTTGCACCGCAACGAACCTAGCTGTGCGGTATTAGCGTCGTTGGCGGCAGGAGACGGCCGGATCAGTGAAGTGCGCTACAATTCGTACCTTACGTTGTTGGAAGAAACGCAAGGACAAAACTATTGGGAAAGAAAGGACGTGTAGGCATTCAATCCCACGTTAAACAAAGAAAACAAAGAAAACAAAGAAAAGTATGGCTATTCTGTTTCAATACGATTCCCGCGATCATCAGCAACCGCTCACACGTATAGGGCGTTTTGCTTTGTATCTTTTCACCTTAGCTTGCTTGGGCTTTGCGGCTTATTTGGCTTATGCTTACTTTACGGCTTGGAGCAGCGAAGAAGCTAATTGGGTAGGCAAAGCGGGCTGGATAGTGGCCTTCGTGCTATTTTTATTGGGTTTAGGCACCTTGGTTTTCATTAGCACGCATTGGTTCAAAGCGGGCTACCGGCAGTATCAAATCATACAGCTTACGGATCAAAGCCTGCGCTGGCAATTCAACAAAGCAGCGGTTCAGGAGATTCCACTAGCCGAGCTGGTGAGCGTAGCGCAGGATCCTCGGCATCTGGTGTTAACACTTCGGGATGGGCAAACCTATTGGATGGAAAATTATCTGCTGTCGCAGCCTGAAAAGTGGGATGCTTTTTTGGTTGTTGCCCGCCAACAGCTACCAGGGGGCGAGCAAATTCAGTTGGGCGGAGGGCTACATTAAATTCATGCTATCACTCACAGTGCGGCTTCGTGCTGCTTCGTTTTATCCATCACTTCCTCGTAGAATGCCTCGTAGTCGAGGATGATATGGTTGATATCGAAGCGAGCCGCTTGGGCTAGGGCATTGGCTCTGAACTGGGCCAGGGTAGTATCGTCTTGAAGAATTTTCAGCACGTCCTCTGCCATTTTGTCCACCATACCGACGCCGGACAAATAGCCTGTTATTCCGTCTAAATTCACTTCTGGAATGCCCCCTATGTTGCTAGAAACGACAGGGACTTCGCAGGCCATTGCCTCTAGGGCTGCTAGTCCGAAACTTTCCTCTGCGGAGGGGAGGAGAAATACATCGGCTACGGCAAGAAGTTCCTCCACGGCATCTTGCTTACCTAGGAAGCGGATATTATCGCAAAGGTTCAGTTTTCGGCTAAGTTCTTCGCAGCGCTGCCGTTCAGGGCCATCGCCGATGAGCAAGAGTTTGGAAGGGATTTGGTCGTTGACGATCTTGAAGATATAGATGACATCGTCCACCCGTTTTACAGGGCGGAAGTTGGAGATATGAATCAGCACCCGTTCATTTTCTGGGGCGATCATTTTTTTGAAGTGGTCTTTATTACTTTTGCGGAAGCGATCAAAGTCGATGAAGTTATAGATGACTCTAATTTCTTTTTTGATATTGAAGGCCGCTAGGGTATCGGCTTTGAGGGATTCCGAAACAGCCGTGACACCATCGGATTTATTGATGGCAAACTCGATAGTGGGCTTGAAGGCGTGGTTAGTGCCCACGAGGGTAATATCTGTGCCATGTAGGGTGGTTACGAAGGGCACATAGCGCCCACGGCTGAGTAGGATTTTACGGGCCATATAAGCCACGGAGGCGTGTGGGACGGCGTAGTGAACGTGTAAAAGATCGAGCTTAGCGTTTTCCACCACATCGACAAGCTTGGTCGCCAAAGCCGTCTCGTAGGGCGCGAATTCAAAAAGGGGGTAATCTGCGCCGCTATCTACCTCGTGGAAGAACACATTTTCCTGGAAGTAGGTAAGTCTCGCGGGTCGCCGGTAAGTGATAAAGTGAATTTCGTGCCCTCTCCGGGCTAGGCCAAGGCCTAATTCGGTCGCCAAAACACCACTACCACCGTAGGTAGGATAGCAAACTATGCCAATTTTCATATCTTCTATACTTCAACAGCGGTGATGGCCTTTGCCCGAGCTAAGCTACCAATACAATAGCTCGGTAGAAGCGAAGCCGCCTCATCCCCCTTGTAAATGCTTGTTGGCTAGTTTTGGTTGTGCCGCTAGGCGGCCTTAGTGGCTTTTAGTGGAAGTTGGTCTTGCGCTACAAGCTTAGCCCTTGCCCCTGCACAGCGTGCCCGCTTTATACAAAGCGAGCGAAGCGATAGCAAAAAAAGAAAAACAGAAAAGCGCTAACGGATTAGCGGCACGGTGGCTCAAAAATCGGGGAATTGCAGCACTTCGTCGATGTCTCGTTGATGGTATTCGCGAAGCAGATCCTCTGCCCTTTCGTGGAAGCTTTCGGGAAACCATTTTTTGATATTAGAGTTGTTCGGCAGGTCATCATATATCGTACACTTAAGTACTCGGACCTATTTAATGCAACTTTTCAATCTTAATAGTTCGTTAAAAAATAAAGGATATATAAACGGATTTTGTGTTCGCGCGCGTGCGAATACAAAATTGGCCTACATATACTCTAATCAGGCTGCGATGCAGCCCCAATGGCAGAGTTCTCTGACGCGGGGATGATTTA
>DAINNZ010000012.1:0-9930 GCA_036735605.1 Lewinella sp.
AGTTGTTGTATGGCTGGCTGTTGGCAGTGGGCTAGGGGTACTTTGCTAGCCCCGCAAAACCCTCATCGCATCAATCGCCAAACTAATTCCGCCGCTAAGCGGCCTGTCTTGCCATCCACATCATAGGTGGGGTTGGTTTCAACGAGGTCGTAGCTAATGATTTTACCGCTTTGTTTGAGTTGTTGCAGGCAATTAATCACGAAGGCGGGACTGAGACCAATAGCGGCAGGAGCACTCACGCCAGGGGAAATGGCTTGCGGAAAAGCATCCATGTCAAGGGTGACTTGCAGGTAGTCGCAGTTGCTTATAAAGTCGTGAATACGTTGTTGGATATTGCTAGCTGCCTCGGCGTGGATGGTATCTAAGAAAATGGGCTGCACGCCTAGTTGCTCGGCCGTTTGTAGCAGGAAGTGGGTGTTCGCTGAGGCGCGGATGCCGATGGGTAAATAAGCGAAGGCTTCTTTTTCGCGCTGCGCGATTTGGTAAAAGGGGGTACCGGAGTTCCCTTGGCCTTCCTGCAAGGCGCGAAGGTCGAGGTGGGCATCAAAATTAATAATGCCTAGGCGCGGGCTATCCCCTAAAAATTGTCGCAAACCTAGATAGTGGCCATAGGCTACCTCATGCCCTCCTCCTAGTACGATGGGTTGCCAACCTGCTGTTAAACAGTCGTTTATAAGTTGCGCCAAGGCCGCTTGGGCAGCTTCCATTTGCCCTTGTGGACTTATGATATTTCCTACATCAAGCAAGGCCATATCTAGCTTGGGTAGGGGAAGAGAAGCCAAGTAGGCACGTAGATAATTAGGCCCCTCGGCAGCGCCAATTCGCCCTTGGTTGCGCGCCACCCCAGCATCACTGGCGTAGCCAATAAAAGCATAGGCGGCCGCACTGGGAGGTGGCGGTATCGAGGAGCTTTGTTGCAAATCGACACAGTTTAGTAGCTGGTGAAATCGCCACTGCTGCCGATCCACGTAGTGATCAATACGGCCTTGCCAATGTGCAGCGGTAGGAGGATGGTAGAAATTACGGAGCATCTGTTTTGTGATGTTTTTTCGTTACACGCTTGCGCTACAAGCTCAGCTTTGCCCCCGCGTCAGCCAAAAAAAATAGGAAGGGTAAAAGTCGCTAAAAGTATTTCTCTTTTTACCTAAATAAAGAGGAATAGTTTTGGCTATCGCCCTTAGGGGCTCGCAGGGGCAAGTGCTTCTTTTTGGCGCAAGACTTTTTGGTGTTGCCTAGCAGCGGTTGGTCTTCTTGTCGTAGCGGCATGGGCGGAGCCTACGACCCATCCGGATGTTTTGTATCGGGCTACTATTTCCAGACCTGGCTGCCTAGCAAAGATAAGTCATATTTTCGAGCTGAGATACAAAGCTCGGTTGAATAGCCCCCTGCCGATAAAGCAACATTCTGTAATCCGCTACGGGGAAGCCAATAAAATCGGCTTTTTGTCCAGCTATCAGCCGGCCACGGTCGTGTAGCCCTAGGGCAGCGGCGGCTCGGAAGCTTAGGCCGGCCCATACTTCGGCGTGGCTTAATTTTTCATAGATAGCGTAGATGGCGGCTTGGGTGAGTAGGTCTCCCATAGGGGCAGAACCGGGGTTCCAATCGGAGGCAATGGCTAAACTAGCGCCTGCATCGAGCAAACGCCGGCCGGGGGTGAAGCCGATGCCAAGACCTAGGGAAGCACCTGGCAGGGCTACCGCCACCACCGCTGAGGCGGCGAGGGCTTGAATAGCAGCCGTATCGCTTGCCTCTAGATGGTCGGCACTCTGGGCTTGTAATGCTACGGCTAGGGCGGCCCCGCCAGGAGTGAACTGGTCGGCGTGTACCGTCAGGGCAAAGCCTTGGGCTTGGCAGGCTCGTAAGAAAGGGGCTGCTAGGCGCTGCTCGAAAGCCGTTGGCTCCACGAAGATGTCTTGCCGCTGACTTAGTCCTTCGGCTAGTATCACGGGGTTAATTTCCTCGAGGATGTATTGCAAATAGGCTGCTCGGTCGCCTCCTGTAAAGTCGTTAGGAAAGGTATGGGCGGCTAAACAGGTTGGGATGATTTGCATTGGCAGCTCGCGATCGAGTTGCTTTAAGATGCGAAGCATCCGTAATTCGCTTGTTTTGTTGAGCCCATAGCCGGATTTACACTCCAAAGTGGTAATGCCCCGCCGAAGGGCAGCTAGGGCGCGTTCGCGCGTGAGTGCGTAAAGGGTGGCTTCCTCACAAGCGCGGGTAGCCGCCACGGTGGTTTGTATGCCGCCGCCTTGTGCTAGAATATCGGTGTAACTTAGGCCGGCTAGTTTGCTGCTGAAGTCTTGTAGCCTATCGCCGGCAAAGCAGATGTGGGTGTGGCAATCAACCATGCCTGGCAGCGCTACCATCGGGCCGCTGATCTCGCGGATGCGGAGGTTGGCCTGCTGGTATTGCTGCCGCAGCGCTTCAAACGTACCAACGGCTAGTATGATGCCTCCCTGTTCAAGGATGCCCGCTTGTGGGATAAGCTCTAGCGCGCTATCTGCAATAGGCCCCTTATGACTTAAACCAGCCATAGTGAGTAGTTGGGTGAAGGGGCCTGTGAGTTGTAAAGGCATCATATAGGCGTCTAAAAATCTAAGCCATGTTTACGGCTATTTTCAATAGCCTCGGGGTAGCCTGCGTCTTTATGGCGGAAGATGCCCATAGCCGGATCGATCGTTAGCACGCGGCGGATGCAGCGCTCGGCGCGTTCACTGCCATCGGCCAGCACCACCATGCCAGCGTGCTGAGAATAGCCCATCCCAACGCCACCACCGTGATGAAACGAAACCCAAGTAGCACCGCCACTAGCATTGCCCATCAGGTTGAGCAGCGGCCAGTCGGAAACTGCATCGCTGCCGTCTAGCATGGCTTCCGTCTCTCGGTTAGGGGAGGCTACAGAACCACAATCGAGGTGGTCTCTACCAATCACGATAGGGGCTTTAAGCTTCCCTTCGCGCACG
The DNA here is from genome assembly GCA_036735605.1 of Lewinella sp. Classification (GTDB taxonomy): domain Bacteria; phylum Bacteroidota; class Bacteroidia; order Chitinophagales; family Saprospiraceae; genus Neolewinella. The sequence continues at coordinate 2,964 of DAINNZ010000012.1, forward strand.
AGTTGGTTGAAGCGTAAGCCTGCTTTTTGGCGCTCGCCCATACCTAGCCAGCAGATGCGGGCGGGTAGGCCTTGGAAGGCTACTTTTTGCTGGGCTTCTTGGAGCCAGTGTAGCAGCCCCTTGTTGTGGGGGAAAAGCTCCATCAACGCCCGATCCGTGGTGTAGATGTCTTCTGGATCACCGCTCAAGGCTACCCAGCGGAAGGGGCCCTTGCCTTCGCAGAAAAGCGGACGAATATAGGCCGGCACAAAGCCGGGGAAATCAAAAGCGCGTTCCTCGCCGCCTTGCAGCGCGTAGGCACGCAGGTTATTGCCGTAGTCAAAGGTGACACTGCCGCGAGCTTGTAGCTCGAGCATAAAGCGCACGTGGCGGGTCATGCTCTGTATGGCTTTTTCTTGATAAGCGGCAGGGTCTTGCTGGCGAAGTTGAAGGGCCTGCTCGAAATCCATGCCGTTGGGCACATAGCCAGTAATAGGATCGTGCGCAGAGGTTTGGTCGGTGAGGATGTCGGGTGTAATATTATCTGCTAGGAGGCGCTGTAGTACGTCGCCTATATCGCCTACGAGGCCAACGGATAGATTGTGGCCAGCCGCTTTGGCCGCCAATACCCACTCAATGGCTTCTTCATAAGAGTGGGTCATTTTGTCGAGGTAGCGGGTTTGGATTCGCTTTTGTATGCGCGTTGGATCAATATCTACGCCTAAGAAGGTGGCTCCCGCCATAGTAGCGGCTAATGGCTGTGCTCCCCCCATACCGCCTAATCCACCGGTGACGAGTAGGCGATGGCGCAGATCGCCTTGAAAATGCTGCTGCGCGCAAGCCATAAAGGTTTCATAAGTGCCTTGTAGAATACCTTGGGTGCCGATGTAAATCCAACTGCCGGCGGTCATCTGTCCATACATCATTAGGCCGCGTTCTTCAAGCTCGCGGAAGTGCTTCCAGGTAGCCCATTCAGGCACTAGGTTGCTATTGGCAATCAAGACGCGCGGCGCTTCGGGGTGGGTAGGGATGATGCCTACGGCTTTACCCGACTGCACCAGTAAACTTTGGTCATCTTGTAGTTGTAGTAGGCAGGCGATGATTTTTTCAAGGGCTTCCCGATTGCGGGCTGCTTTGCCGATACCGCCATAAACGATTAGGTTTTCAGGGTCTTCGGCTACTTCCTGGTCTAGGTTGTTGAGCAGCATCCGCAAGGGGGCTTCCGTTTGCCAAGAAGCAGCGTTTAGTTGGTTGCCGCGAGGGGCTTGGTACTGACCCGGACGAGCGTAGAGTTCAAGGAATTGTTCGAGCAGTTGAGGGGCTGAGGAAATAGTCATATTGTTTACTTATGCAATGGTGGAGGAAAGAAAAGGAGCTAAACGAACGATTTCGCCGCTTTGAACCAAGGCTAAAGCGGCTTCAATGTCTGGGTAAAAGAGGCGGTCTTCCGTAGCGAAAGCGATTTTCGCTCTCACCGCATCTCGCACAGCCACTAAATCAGGGTGAGGCAGCAGCGGCCGCCTAAAGTCGATGGCTTGGCAAGCTGCAATGAGTTCAATGGCTAGTACTTTTTCAAGGTTGCCGATAATTTGTAAGCACTTGCGCCCACTAATGGAACCCATGCTTACATGGTCTTCCTGACCTAAACTAGTAGGGATGCTATCCGCACTGGCCGGATAGCAGAGCGATTTGTTTTCACTCACTAGCGCTGCACTAGTGTATTGTAAGATCATGAAACCAGAGTTGAGGCCTAAATCCTCCATGAGCAATTTAGGTACGCCTTCGCTTTTGCCTTCTAAAGAGAGATAGATGCGCCGATCCGCAATATTGCCTAACTCGGCTGCGGCTAAGCCCGCATAGTCTAGTGTCATGGCTAAGGGTTGGCCATGGAAATTGCCGCCACTGATGGTGTCGCCGTTTTCAAAGATTAGCGGGTTGTCGGTTACCGCATTGATTTCTATTTCTGTTCTTTCTTTCAAATGCGCCCAAGCATCTCGAGAGGCACCATGTACTTGTGGTACGCAGCGTAGCGAGTAGGGGTCTTGTACTTTGGCACAATTGCGATGGGATAGGTTGATAGGCGAATCGTTGAGCCAGTAATGTATTTTAGCTGCTACCGCTTGGTTGCCTGCAAAAGGCCGCATCTGATGTAAACGCGCCTCAAAAGGTTTGGCTGAGCCATGCATCGCTTCAATCATTAAGGCGGCGTTGATGTCGGCCATGTCTAAACAATTAGCCAATTGAGCCACCGCCACCACGGCATGGGCTGCAATGAACTGCGTACCATTAATGAGGGCTAAACCTTCTTTTGCTCCTAGCTGCAATGGCACCACACCATAACGAGCTAGCACTTGATCTGTTGGCTGCCACTGGCCTTCGTAGTAGAGCTCGCCTAAACCAATTAGCGGTAAAAAGCAGTGCGAAAGCGGGGCTAAATCACCCGAAGCACCCACCGACCCCTGTTCGGGGATACGAGGAAGTAAGTCTTGTTCAATATGCCAGAGGATGCGGTCTATTACTAAGGGCCGAACGCCTGAATAGCCTTGTGCTAGTGCCTGTGCTTTTAAAATTAGCATCAGTTTCGCCAACAATTGGTTGATGGGCTTCCCCACCCCCATACTATGGCTCACGAGTAGGTTATATTGGAGTTTAGCTACGGCCTCGGCAGGTATTCGAGTGGCACAAAGCGGGCCAAATCCTGTATTAATCCCGTAAACAGCCGCCGAGCCGCTGGCTATTCGTTCAATATGCGCGCTAGCGGTGGCCACTACCTGCCTTTGGTGAGGGCTGAGGAGGCCGCGGCAGTGGCCACGCGCAATGGCTAGCGCCTTCGTAATATCGAGTTGGTCTTGACCGTAATTAAAAACCATGCTGTTGCTTTGATACCACAAGAATACGGCTTACTTTTGATAACTATTAATTCTAAATTTATATCTTATGATAACTAATAGTAATCAAATAGCCCTTCGCCATCTTCGCTATTTTGTGGTGTTGGCTCGCGAATTGCATTTCCATCGGGCTGCTGCTCTTTTGTACATTAGCCAACCGGCTTTATCGAAACAATTGAAGCAGTTAGAAGACTTTCTAGGTGTGGTCTTGCTGGAGCGCAGCCAACAATCGGTGCAGCTCACCGCCGCTGGCGCTTTTTTACAGGAGGAGGCTCAGCAACTGCTACAAGCTGTAGATCGGATGGCCAGCCGTATCCAAGCTATTCACAAAGGGGAGTCGGGTGAGTTGCGCATCGGCTTCGTTGGTTCGGCTATGCACACAGTGATTCCTCCGCTGTTGGTGGCGCTACAAGCGCGTTTCCCTGCTATAAGTAGCAGTTTGACGGAATTAGGCAACCAACAACAAATGGATATGCTGTTGCACGATCGCTTAGAAATTGGGTTCATTCGCTTGATGCACCTTCCTCCTGGTCTCACGGCCAAAGCTATTTATGAGGAAACTTTTTCCTTGGTTTTACCCGCTAATCATCCCTTAGAGGCGGCCAATTTCCCCGGTATGTCGGCTCTGCGAGAGGCTCCTTTTGTCTTTTTTTCCCCAGCTTATAGCCCAGAATACTACGAAAAGGTCATCAGTATTTGCCGCGATGCGGGATTTTATCCCAAAATTAGTCACAATAGTGTACATGCCAATACTATTTTTCGGTTGGTTGAAAACGGTTTGGGTGTTGCGCTCGTGCCTAGTTCTCTCACCCAGGGTTTTGATTTGCGCATTAAATTCATTCCGCTTCACCATATCCCGCAGCGCACCCAACTTTACTTGGTTTGGAAAGAAGACACAAAGCACCCCATTGTGGCTAGCGTGTTGGATTTAATAGAGTTGTTTGATGGCCTATCGAACAACTCTCTAATGGATGAGCAGCCGCTTTGTGGGTGAAACAAAGCGTAGGCTAGTCAAATAAGGTTATTTAAATTGGCACGGTGTGCTCATTATGGTTCATCCATACGGACAGGTACGGACTCGTTGCTCTCGCTCAGGCCCAGTACCCAGTACGGGCAGGCGGGCATAAATGCAGGGGCAAGGGTAGTTTTGTAGCGCAAAAGTAGCCTACACGCCTATCCATTGCTGAAGTGCTGCTACTAAGGCTTCGTCTTCTAAGGCTTCGATAAGGGCCGGCGTTGCGGTGTCATCTGTTAGTTGTTTTGCAGGGCTAGCGACTGTGGCGGAGGTGTTGCCTTGGGTAGTTGCTATGGGTAGCGCTGCTGTGCTAGCTGTTTCGGCTAGGTCACTTTGGCCAAGCGGAATTTGCAGGGAGGCCTCTGCGTGCTCTTTTTCGAGTAGGCCGAAAATTTGCCTTCGTTCAGCGGTGCTAAAATCAGAAAGGCAACGGCGCAGTAGCGGTAGCACTCCCTCAAATTCTTCGCTACTGAGGGCGGCTACCCAGTCGCTGAGAAGTAGCCATAAGGGTGGATAGTGTAGCAAGAGCTGACTGCCGCCATGTAAAAACCCGCTTAGGAATTCCGCCACGGCCACAGGGCCTTGGTTTTTAGAAAGAGCATAATGGAAATGGCGTGTAGTGTTTGCTGCGGCTAGGAGCTGCTGGTCAAATAGCAATCGTAGGGCGATGCCGCGTACGGCAGCAGCAATACCAGGTGGATTAAGCAGGCTCTCCAATCCTTTGTGCCAGATGGTGAGTAAATCGGGCCCGCTTAATCTGGCTAAGGCATAGTTGGCTTGCGCCATGAGGCGCATGAGTTGTTGGCTTTGTTCGCTATCGATATGGGTGGCAGCTACTACCAAGTTGCTAGCTAAGCGTGGCACGACTTCCTGAACGAGTAGTAGGAGTGCGCTGGTATCGGTTTTGCGGCTATCGCCATATCGGCAGGTGTTGACGATGGCGGGCAGGGCGGCTAGCAAGGCGGGTACGTCGTGGGTTAGGGTGGTGAGGCTTCGCAATTGACGGATGAGCGGGTTTACCAGCGTTGGCAAATCGGCGCGTAGGGCGGCTAAGACTAATTCGGCTAAGTGGTTGAGAGCCTTACAGCCTCTAGCTTTTTCAAGCGTATATCGGCTAGCGGCTAATTCGAGGGTGTTGCCCGCTGCGCTGCGTTCTGTAATGAATAGGTTGAACTCTGGCTGCCATTCTAGTAGCCAAATTTCTCGGAAGCTACTAATAGCGTTTGCGCTGATGGGCTGTAGTTGCCCCCAAGGAATATCGAGCAGCGCTAGGCGGTGAAGTAGATGACTTTTACCTAGGTCGTTCTCTTCTCGTAAGTCGATGCCGCCTCTAGGATTGCTAGTGGTGGCTTTGAGGTAATGTTGGCCACTGATCTCCCATAATTTATGGAGGCGGGTAGCTTTAAGAGCTTTTTGGAAATCGGCTAAGAGGGGCACCGTACTACTACCAGGGGGCACGCTACCTACTTTTTTACCTATAATGAGGCGTTCTTGGATGAGCTGTAAGCGTTCGCTATTCCCAGCGGCGAGGGTGCCTAACACGGCTTGGTCTAGTTCTTCTGCCCCGGCATAGTGTAGGCCTCTTAGCCTAGCGAGTGCTGCGGCAAGCGCAACGCCATCGGCGGCTAAAGCGGGGGAGGCTTCAAAGCCTTCTTCGCGTAGCAGTTGGGCGGCACTAACCATCCAATAGGCAATTGCCTGGGTGGGTTCTGCGAAGAGTAGTTCATACCAAGCCGGTGATACCAAACCCGCGCCGTAGCCAGATTGTTTTGCTAGCCGAGGATAAGACCAAGGTATCCAAGCGGCTTTTACTTTTAATTTAGGTAGCCCTTTGAGCAAAGCTTTATCCGCCGTGGCTTTATGTTGCATGAGTTGCTCAATAGCTGGGCAATGCCAGGCTCCTACCACTACGGCAATACGCTGATAACCGTTTTTGATAGCTTTGCGTATTTGCTCGCGCATGTAGGCTTCTCGCTGTAAGGTGTGGGTATCCACTGCACTAGGATAGGCCGTTCTTAGTTGTGTAATGGCCTCGGAGAGTGCCTCGAAGACGGCCATTTCATCGTTAAGGCCGCCGCGTTCAACGGTCGCATCCCACCAGCGTTCGCTATCTTGGTAGCCTGCTAGTTCGGCTAATAGGGCTAAGGGGTCTTGCCGTAGCCGAGCCGCCATTTTTTCTTCTACCGCTAGGGGCCGAGGTATTTGAAAGAGTTGTAATTGTTCCTCTGCAACAGGCCGAACTAAGTAATGCTGAGCCGGCAGATCGATGAGGAAGTAAGGACAGTTATTTTCATGGCCCCAAAGAATGGCCTGGTATTCAGGACTAAAGGCTGCAAAGGGTAAGAAGCTAGCGTTCGCTATATCATTTTCGGCGTAGAGAACCATCGCTACGGGTGGCTCCATACCTTTGCGGACGAGCTGCGCAATGGCAGCTTGGCCATCAGCGGGGCCTTCGATCAGTAGGCAATCGGGCTGCCAAGTAGCCAAAGCAGCTAATAGCCGCCTAGCTGAACCAGGGCCATGATGCCGAATCCCAAAAGTGCGAATTGTCATGGCGTAAAGATAAATAAAAAGCTTACCTTAGCCCCATGCCACTGAACGTTATCATCATCAATGGGCCTAATTTGAACCTCCTAGGCCGCCGTGAACCGAGTATCTATGGAGAAGATACCTTCGAAGACTTCTTACTGCACTTACGCGGCCTATTCGTGGAAGCAGATATAGAGATTCACTATTTCCAGAGCAACCACGAAGGCTTGCTAATCGATAAGCTACACGAAGTAGGCTTTACCTACGATGGAATCATCCTCAACGCAGGAGCCTATACGCACAGCAGTATAGCTATCGCAGATGCTATTGCGGCTATCGAAACGCCCGTGATAGAGGTGCATATCTCGAATGTACATAAGCGGGAAGCTTTCCGCCACCACTCCTATATTTCGCCCGTGGCAGAAGGGGTGATTGTTGGCTTTGGCCTCAGAGGCTACGAGCTAGCAGTGCAGTATTTCGTTTAAAAAACGTAGCTTATTTCTAGCTATTTACTAAGCAAAAGCCCGCTCAACGAGTGCTTTTTGCTCTTCGTCGA
>DAINNZ010000012.1:9940-44143 GCA_036735605.1 Lewinella sp.
AAAAGCTTTTTATAACCAGTGGCAGGGGAGGCAGCGGCTTTACGGCCGACGTAGCGTAATGGTTTGCAAACACCCATTTCCTCGTTGTAGAGGAACTGGTCACTTATGTACTGCCAGTAGCCAGCGTTACGGCTCTCTTCTTGTACCCACACGAGTTCGGCACCTGCATAGCGCTTGAGCAGGGCTTGTACTTGCCCATAAGGTAGCGGATAGAGTTGCTCGAAGCGGACGATCGCTACGTCTTCCCGTTTATGATCGGCTTTGTATTGGGCTAGTTCGTAGTAAAATTTACCAGAGCAGAGCAAGAGCCGTTTCACTTTTTTATTCCCTTTGGGGCTAACGCTAGGATCGTCTAGTATTTCTTGGAATTTGGTGCCGCTACTTAGATCATCAAGGGTGCTAATTACCATAGGATGACGTAGCAACGACTTGGGAGCCATGTGGATGAGAGGCACTCTGAAGTTCCAAGCCAGTTGCCGACGAAGAAGGTGGAAATAGTTGGCTGGCGTGGTCGTGTTCGCTATTACCATATTGTATTCGGCGCAGAGCTGTAGGAAGCGTTCCGGTCTAGCGGAACTATGCTCTGGGCCTTGCCCTTCTTGTCCGTGTGGCAGCAGCACAACGATGCCGTTCATTCGGCGCCATTTGCTTTCGCCAGCGCTAATGAACTGATCGAAAATAATGCTAGCACCGTTGGCGAAATCGCCAAATTGAGCCTCCCAAATGACTAAGTTTTCAGGGCTCGCCATGGCATAGCCATATTCGAAGCCTAATACGGCGTATTCGCTGAGGAGGGAGTTGAAAATCCGTAATTTCCCCTGCTGCGGAGCTAGGCCATCAAGGCGGTTGTGTTCAGCTAGGCCTTCTTTTTCATGTACGATGGTGTGGCGGTGGCTGAAGGTGCCCCGTTCCACATCTTGGCCACTAAATCGGATATCGGCACCTTCTAGCAAGATACTACCGAAGGCCGCTAGTTCGCAGTTGGCCCAGTCTAGCCGATTTTCTTGTACACTTTTTTCAAAGCCTCCTAGTACGCGAATCATTTTGGAAACCGGTTCGAAGCCCTCGGGTAGGGTGGTGAGCTGCTTGAGAATATGCACTAGCTGCTGTTGTTCTATGCCGGTAATAGGAGATTCGGCGAAGTCAGCTGCACTTCTCGAACGGCGGTTGAGCTTGCGCCAAGCATCCTCTGGCTCTTGGTATTTATATTTTATTCCCTTTTGCCTTACTCCCTCGAAGAGATTTTGGAGGTGATCGTTGAACTCATCCGCCATTTGATTGGCTAGTTGCCGTTCCAGATCGCCTCTTGTGCTAAGTTGCTCGGTATATACTTCCAGCGGGTTAGGATGATTTTTTACCCGGTTGTACAGTATCGGTTGGGTTGGATAGGGATCGTCGCCTTCATTGTGGCCATTACGGCGGTAGCATAGGATATCGATAAATACATCGCAGTTGAATGCTTGCCGGAACTCCAGTGCTAGTTTGGAGGCGTAGAAAACGGCCTCGGGATCATCGCCATTGACGTGGAAAACAGGCGCTTCTACTACACCAGCCACGCCAGTGGCGTAGAGCGAAGTGCGGGCATCGTCATAGTCGGTTGTGAAACCAATTTGGTTGTTGATCACAACGTGAATGGTACCACCTGTGGTGTAGGCATCGAGCCCTTCCATTTGAATAGTTTCAAAAACCACGCCTTGCCCTGCCACCGCAGCGTCGCCGTGAATGAGGATAGGAAGGATTTTATCGTAATCGTTGTCGTAGAGCATATCGGCTTTAGCTCGGGCAAAACCTTCTACAACCGGGTTAACCGTTTCGAGGTGGCTCGGGTTGGGGACGAGCTTGAGGTGTAGTTGCTTGCCGGGCACGGGCTCTACGAGGGAGCTATAACCGAGGTGGTATTTTACGTCGCCATCGCCATGTACTTCTTGAGGAATACCGCCTTCGAACTCGAAGAAGAGTTCCTGCTGGTCTTTACCCATAATGTTGGTAAGCACATTGAGACGCCCTCTGTGTGCCATACCGATGACGATTTCTTTAGTGTCGGCGGCTGCGGCGTGGCGAATGATCGTGTCTAAGCTTACGATGGTAGCTTCTCCTCCTTCGAGGCCAAATCGTTTTTGGCCTGGGTATTTTTTCTTCAAAAACTCTTCAAAACCAACCGCCTTGATCAGTGCATTAAGGATTTGCTTCTTCTGATCTAGGTTGATTTCATAGGAGGCTTCGGGCTTGCTTTGCTCAATACGGGTGCGGAGCCAGCGGCGTTTTTCCCTATCGGAGATGGAATGATATTCAAAGCCGATATTGGAGCAATAGACCCGTTGTAGATGCTTGATGATTTCTTCTAAGGTGGCAGGCGGCATAAAGAGCTCTTTGGCACAGTGGAAGACGGTTTGGTAATCGCTTTCAGCCAGGCCGTAGCTTGCGAGGTCTAGCTTGCCATCGGGGTCTTCAAACTGCCCGATGGGGTCGATATTGGCATCCATGTGGCCTCTAATTCGGTAGGCTCGGATGAGTGCCATTACTTTGAGTTCCTTCTCGAAATGCGCAGTCGCTTCTGCGGTATTGCTGGGAGCTAGTCCATTGGCAACGCCAGAAGTGTGCTCATTTTTGCTACCGTTGAGCTGGCCATAATCAAAGCCTTCAAAAAAGTTGACCCAACTAGGATCGAGGCTAGCCGGATCGCTGCTGTATTGTTTATAGAGCGACTCTATATAAGCGGGATGCGCGTTGGCAAGCTGAGAATAATCTTTCATAATACTTTAGATAAAGGTAGTATGGCTGTAAAAAAAAGCCAAGCAAAAAAAACGCTTTGGCGAAGCGACGGGATTTTATTATCGGCCTGTTAGCTGGCTCCTGCGGCTATTCGCCGTGGAAACCTTTGTTATCTTAGTGGCTTTAGACCAACACTTTCGCTACAAGGAATGTCTTGCCCCAGCGTTAGCCAAAAAGACAGTTGAGAAAAGCGAAGCTGTGGTAGCTGCTGAGCGGGTAGCCGTTGCATACGGCTGCGAGTAACCCAGCTGCGAATCTAAAACCAGCAAATCGGCTACAAAGGTGAGAAATTCTATTGATCTAGCAAACCTTCTTCGGCTTCAAAATCGTCAAAATACTGTACGATTTTCTCTTTCAGCAATTTTTCTTGCTGTTCGAGGTCGATTTTGGGTAATTTGCTTTTCAGTCGGTAGTGTGGCCAGCCATCGGCATCGCGGCCGACGAACTCGTAGTGATCGTCGTAGGTTAACAAGCGGCAGACGGCGATGTGCATTAAGTCTTGTTTTTCTTCCTTCGTGAAGCTTTCTTTCCAGCGCCCTAATTCTTGGAGGCCGATGAGGAAAAGCAGCGCATTCATATCCGGTAAACTACTGCGATTGAAGCGCTCCTTGACTAGATGGCGGACACGGTTGAAGGAGAAATTGAGTAAGAAGTCGGGGTCTTCCAAAATAGTTTTATTTTTTAGTCGCGTATCTTTGTGGCATGGATGTGAAGCAGGAACTGGAGCAGGCACAAAATGCGTATAAAAGTAACAAACGTTTTTTAGCGAAGTTGAAGCAGCGCCCGCCAAAAGATTTAGACGAACGCGTGGAGCAGTTACATGAGGCCGTTTTTAGCGAAGTGGATTGTTTGCATTGCGCGAACTGCTGCAAGACGACGAGCCCTATTGTAAGAGACGTGGATGTGGAGCGCCTTGCCAAGTACCTCCGGCTAAAGCCTGCGCAGTTGATTGAGCAGTACATGTATTTGGATCAGGAGGGTGATTACGTGATGAATACGGCGCCCTGTCCTTTTTTGGGGGCTGATAATTACTGTAGTGTTTATAGTGCTCGCCCTAAGGCTTGCCGCGAGTATCCGCATACGGATCGGAAGAACTTCCATCAAATTTTGTCGCTCACGCTGCGCAATACGCTAGTTTGCCCGGCGGCGGCTCGGGTGATAGCGCGCTTGGGGCAAATCTTATAGCGGCAAGCTCACGAAGAAGATAGTGCCACGGGGGCTATTGTCCTTAAGTTGAATGATACCACCGTGGAGTTTAACAAGCTGTCGGACTATATAGAGCCCTAAGCCCGTACCTTTCGTTTGGCGCGTATCTTCACTACCGATGCGGTAGAATTTGCCCCATATTTTTCTCTTTTCGGTATCGGCTATACCGATGCCATTATCAGCTACACTTAAAAGGAGTTCTTTGTGGCCATTGAGGTGTAGGTTGACAACGATTTCTGGCGATGGCTGGCTATATTTAGCTGCGTTCTCGATAAGATTGATCGCTACTGAGAAGAGGGCCGTACGATCGGCTCTTATTTTGGGCAATTCGGGAGCAATATCGAGGCTTATTTTAGCACCAGGGTATTTGTTGACAACGATTTCGGCAGATTCTTGTACTACATCGGCTATATCAACTTGTTCGTAGTTGAGGTGGTAGCTAGTTTCGAGTTTGGCGGAGAGTAGGAGATCATTAACTAGGGTCGTTAGCCGGTCGGTTTCGTTTAGGGCATTGGTGCTGAGTTGTATTTGGGTAGCGGCAGGAAGTTCTCTTCTCTTCTGGAAGGTTTCGAGGATAAGGCGAATACCGGCGATAGGGGATTTTAGTTCGTGGGTGATGCTGAGTAGAAAGTTGCGTTGTTGTTTGGCTGCACTTATTTCATCGCGGAGGATACGATAGACGAACAGTACGCCCATCAGGATGGACAAGCCAAGCAGAATGCTTTCGCCGAATAGCATTCGCTCTTGCCGATGGAACTGGGCCACGAGGCGCTGGTATTCTGGTTGGTAGGGGAGTTCGGCAGGGCTACTAATATTGTTGAGTACAGTTAGGCGTGTGGCTAAGTGTGCTACCTCTGCTTCGTGGGCGGCATGTATGGTTCGGTTCAGCAGGATCGTCCACCAAACAAAGGCGAAGATGATGTAGGTAAGTATGATGAAGGGAACGGCAGCTTGTAGTTTTCGCATAGGGGGTAAAATAGATATCGGATCGCCTTTTGAAAGGGCGATCCGATATAGTTTATAAAACGCTTATTCGGCAGAGCATCAAAAATTTGCTCGCTCTCGGTCATTCATAAGCCTGCGGAACAAGCTTAAAGAAAAAGTCGTAACAGCACTCCCTTAACGAGAGGAGGGCACCCTACTTAGTCTCTTACTAACTCAAAATCGGTACGGCGGTTGAGTGCTCGGCCGCTAGGGGTGCTATTGTTAGAGATAGGCTTATCGGGGCCATTGCCAATCACGATGAAGCGGTCGGTATCCATAGCATACTCTCTGGTTAGGTAGGCGGCAACCGATTGAGCGCGTTTTTTGCTGAGTTCAATATTGCTTTGTTTGGAACCCACATTGTCGGTATTTCCTTCGATGCGGATGCGCGCATTACCAAAGGCACGGGCGATGGGCACGAACTCTAAGTCGATGACGCGCTTAGCTTCGTCATCAAGCGTGGAGACACCGGTGGGGAAGTTAATACTGACGCGCTTAGTCGCAATGGCCTCTTTGGTTGCCCCTTCACTTTCCGTAACGGCTGTGAAATTAGGGCCTGCTTCGGCTTGGTGCTCACTGCCACTGAGTGTAGCACTTGCATTGTTGACGAAGTTGGCATAGCTAACGCTACGGAAAGCAGGCACTGAGCCAGCGATTACACCTAGGTCTTGATATTGTTTAGCCATGCGGCGGTAGAGTTGACCGCCTGTGATCCCTTTGAAACTAGCATTTTGTTCAAAAAAGTTTTGGTTATCACCATGAGTAGTTAGGCGCACATTACCGATCATTGCTAGGGCATCATCTTGGGTGAGGCCCATTTCACGACCGAGGATTTGAGCCGCTTTTTGCTTGGCTGTGCTAGAAGAATTGATCTCCGCTGCGCCTTTCATCCAACCTTCATACAGCTTTTGAAGCGCGTCTTGATTGGCATTAACGAAAGATTTCTTGGCAAAGAAAATATCGGCAATAATATTACTGGCGGAGCGCGTGCTTTCCAATATTTTAGCACCAGCCACTGCGCGAACGGATAATTCGTCGTCGGGGCTCCAGACCACAGCTGCATCTACTTGCTCGGCTTTAAAAGCAGCGGCGGCTTCTACGGCAGAGGGCTGGCTAACGATTTGCACATCACTGGGTTGTAAGCCACCAGCATCTAGCAACCAAAGTAGGAAGGAGTGGGAGGGGGTGAGTTCGGCCACTGCGATTCGTTTACCTTTCAGGTCTGCTACGGTATTAATACCTCTTCTCACCACGATGGCATCTCCTCCTCTCGACCAGTCGGCCTGCCACAATACTACCGGCTCATAACGCGCCAGCTCCGGCATGAGCGTCGGGTAAGCGTCGATGGTGTACCAATGTAGATCGATTTCGTCGTTTTTCCAAGCTTGCAGGCTTTGGGTAGGGTCATCGTTGACTATAAACTCCACGTCTAGGCCATATTCTTTTTTGAAACGGCTTTGGGAGGAAGCAGTGAAGCCCTCATTGAAGTATTGCCCACCAGCATACCCCCCCCAAGTGACCACGCCGATTCGGATAGGGCGCTTACCGTTGTTCGTGTTAGCTTTAGTGGGTGCCTGATTGCCAGCGGTGTAGCCTCCATCTGCCGTTTGCTGGCTGCGGTCAGGTAATAAACTGCCCGTGGTGAAGTACTGAAAGGCAAAGAATACTCCCAATAGGATGAGAATGGTAATAAGAAGCTTACTAAAAGTGGTAAGACGTGCCATAGTTTTGATTTGTGTGTTTACAAGCGATGAAGATTGATCGAGGCATAACCCGAAGGCTTCGTTTTACGAAACCTTGCGATTAAGCACAGAGCTAGGTTTAATCGAAGAACGAATCATATTGGTTCTTATGCCCGCTGCGGCTCACTTTTTCTTGGATGGGTGCATCTAAGTCGAGGACGTCGGTGTCATTTTGTGCTTTGAGTAGCAGCGTGCCCTTTTCCTCGCCTAGTAAGAGGCTAGTCGATTCTTTCTCCCACTCTTCAAGCATCCGTAAGCCTCTTTCTTCGAAGACGCCGTTTTGTAGATCCACGCTATCCATGAAATTGGCACTCATTTCCATGAAGCGCTCCATTTCGCCCACTTTGTTGGCCACATCTTCGGTGATGTTTTCCATAGCCATATCGAACATGGCGCGTTGGTCAGGGTCGCCATTGATAATACTCATAGCTGACTTCATGGCACCGTGGCTAGCGTGAATTACTTTACGTTCTTGCTCTTTTACGGCCACTTGATCTTTGATGTCTTCTGCTAGGATGGAGCTGTTTTCATACATTTTGGTGAGCACCCGATAGAGTACTTCCATTTTTTTGTATAACTCATCTAAGCGGATGTTCGAATCTTGCTTGCGCGCAGCTTGGCGGCTCTTCAAGATCATAACATTGCGCTTATTGGTGTCTTTTGCTTTGCCCGCTAGCTCAAGACTATTGGCAATTTCGCGCTCGTTGTTTACAATTTGCTCTTTGAGCTTGTGCATTTGAGCACGCAGTTGGCTGATCTGCTTATTCATCTTACGCAGATTGTTTTGCAGCTCCTCCACATAGGTCTTGAGAATACCGATGGGATCAATCTGCACAAACATACCCGTTACGGAGCGCATCACGCTTTTGTACATGTAGAAGATAAGATTGCGCATCCTGGGGTCGAGCACCATATAAACAATAGCTCCCAAAACAGCCAGCATACCCGCTAAATAAAGGGTATTTTGCGCCAAAGCTACGAGGGTAGCGCCAAAAGTAACTAACACGAAGCCCAAGCCAGCGACTAGGGCACTTAAGAAGATCAAACCCGTAATACCCTCTGGTCTTTGCCAGAAAGATTTTGGTTTCAATTGCGGTGCATCCATATTGTTGTTTTTATATCTTGGTCAAAGATACGGATTGTATCCACCTTCACAAATGTTAGTGGCATAAACATTGTTTTTTTACTTAGATTAATGCTTAGAAATCATCGACAAAGGAAAAAAAATACCTTTTTGAGCCTTAGCTTGTTAATTTTTAATAGACCGATTTGCCCAATCTATCTGCTGCACTAACAAAAAGTATAGTACATTTGCCCTATGCCTTTCTCCTCGGAGACGGCGTATTTTTTAGCTAAGAGAGCTTTGCCAATGACAAAATTTTTAGACCCCATCGAGCTAGTACGTCAAGTGATCCATTACTTTGATATCGAATCGGAGTTGGAGAACCACGACAGTATCCATGAAGATATACTGAAAGGCATCGTTTTCAAAGGAACTAATCTTTGGATTTTATTCTTTGCGATTATTGTGGCTTCCGTTGGACTCAATGTCAATTCCACAGCCGTGATCATTGGCGCGATGCTTATCTCGCCCTTAATGGGGCCGATCAATGGGATGGGCTATAGTATTGCTACCTATAACTCGCTATTGTTTCGCCAGTCGGTGAAAAATTTCACTTTCGCGGTGGTGATCGGTTTGTTGGGCTCAACCCTCTACTTTGCGCTTAGCCCTATTTCTACGGCACAGTCGGAGCTGTTAGCCCGTACCAGCCCTACGATCTATGATGTGATCATCGCTTTTTTTGGTGGTTTAGCTGGTATTGTGGCTATTAGTAGCAAGCAAAAAGGTAATGTGATTCCTGGCGTCGCTATTGCTACCGCTTTGATGCCACCCTTATGCACGGCAGGTTATGGTCTTGCTACCGGACAGTACACCTACTTTTTCGGTGCCTTATATCTTTTTACGATCAATACGGTTTTTATAGCTATTGCTTCGGTGGTTATTTCGCAGGTGCTCAAGTTCCCTATTCGTACGCTAGTAGATACCGCACAAAAGAAGCGAATCAATCGATTGATTTCATTCGTCATTCTGCTCGTTTTCTTGCCCTCTGTCTATTTTGGCTACGGCTTAGTCCAACAAGAACGATTTGCTAACAACGCTAACCGCTATGTCAATAACGTCAGCACCTTCGAAGGGCGCTGGTTGTTGAAGCAAGAAATTGAACCTAGGAAAAAACAGATTACCCTGATTTATGGCGGCAATATGCTCACAGAGGAACAAAAGACGGCCATCTTAGAAAAAGCCGACCAGTTTGATCTCACCGCACCAAAAGTAATCATCAAGCAGGGGCTCACTACCGATGAGGCTAGAAACGAATCGGCTAGCATCCAATCGGAAGAAGTGCTTCGCTTGCGCGAGGAACTCAGCCGGATGAGCCTCGTGGTGAACGAAAAAGATGCGCACATCGATAGCCTACAAAACCAAGGGGTCTTAGGTCGCACATTGCTTAAGGAAATTCGCAACCTCTACCCGCAAATTAAAAGTTGCTCCTACGCCAATTCCTATATCTTCCGCGATTCGATCCCCACGCCTGAACAAAAAGCAATCGTGCTTTATAGTCTTAATGGCAGTTCGCTGAGCAAAGTAGAGAAGGATAAAATCGAGAGCTGGACGAAAATCAGGCTGCAGCAGCAAGTGAAAATTATTTACGAATAGAAAAGGAAAAATACGATCAAAAGGCTTTAAGGAAGAGCCTATAAACGATCCAACCCTGCTAGCAGTATATCGCAAGCCGCATCTATTTCCGCTGCCGTAATCAATAGCGGTGGTGCAATGCGAATACTGCGCTCGTTGAACAAAAACCAATCGGCAATCAGACCATTTTCCAGCCCGAAGGCAATCACTTTTTGCACTTCCTCGAAGCTAAACAACTCCACGGCCATCCAGAGCCCGGCACTTCGCACATCGAGTACTTTAGGATGGAGCCGCAAGCGTCGTAAAAACTGTTCTTCTTTCGCCGCTACTTGCCGAATCAGGGGCATTGTTGCGTTTTTTACGCCTGCATTTTGGCTGTCGCTTCGCTCGCTGGGGCAAGGGACTCCTGGTAGCGCAAGTGCAGCCGAATTGGCAGCGGCTCCTTCCTCTCTCGTGTCGCCCAACAGCGTTCGGAGGGTTGCCAAGCCAGCCGCACAGCTCACGGGGTGGCCGCCGAAAGTCGTAATATGCCCTAGGATAGGCCTTTCGCTTAGGCTTTGCATCACTTCTTTACTCGCAATAAAGGCACCTATGGGCATACCTCCTCCCATGCCTTTGGCTAGCAGTAGTATGTCGGGCACTATGCCATATTGCTCGAATGCCCAGAGCGTACCGGTTCGGCCGTAACCTGCCTGTATCTCGTCTAAAATCAGTAAGGCACCTACCTCTTCACAACGTTTCTTGACTGCTTGTAGCCAGGCCGGGCGAGGCTTCCGAATACCCCATTCTGCCTGCACCGTTTCTAAAATCACAGCAGCCGTCTGGTTGGTGATGCGCTCTAAGCATAGGTCGCAGTTGAAGTCTATATGCCGAATACCCGGCAGCAAGGGATGATACGCCCGCGTAAAGTCTTTCGGCCACATTAAGCTGGCAGCACCTTGCGTACTGCCGTGGTAGCTACGGCTAGCCGCAATGAATTCCGTGCGCCCCGTATAGCGTTTTGCTAGTTTCATGGCACCTTCGGTGGCCTCGGTGCCTGAGTTGGTGAAATACACATTGTCTAAACCTTGCGGCAACGATTGCGCCAGCAGGCTAGCTAGCGCTACCTGTGGAGCCAAGATAAACTCACCATAGACCATCACATGTAGGAAGGTCTGGGCTTGTTCTTGTACCGCCGCTACTACTGCAGGGTGGCAGTGGCCTAGGCTGCTAACCCCTATGCCGGCAATCAAATCAATATACTTTTTTCCTGCCGAATCGTAGAGGTAAACACCCTGCGCACGGCTTACTTCTAATCCCATCGGGAAAGGGGACGTTTGAGCAAGGTGCGCAAGAAATAATTGACGTTGGTTCATGGATACGGCGGTTACGTTAGCCGCCCACAGCAGCTAGCAGCTTGTTCGCGGCCTTCGGGGAGCTAAATCTAGAACGTACCTAGCAAAGTAAGGTTTTCATATCCACTTTTTCGCCAATTAGGCGGCTTAGTTCCCCTACGGCTACTCGGGTCTGCATAAGGGTATCGCGATCGCGTAGCGTAACGGTGCCATCTTCTAGCGAATCGAAATCGACCGTAATACAGAAGGGCGTGCCAGTAGCATCTTGGCGCCGGTAGAGCTTACCAATGGAGCCCGTATCGTCATACATCACATCGAAATCGAAGCGCAATTCATTAAAAATAGCGTTGGCCATGCTGACGAGGCGCTCGTCGTTGCGTTTAAGCGGCATAATGGCTGCTTTGACCGGAGCCAAGGCGGGGTGCAGCTTAAGTACTTCACGGGTGTTGTTGGGGTCGTCTTGACCAGGCACTTGCTCGTTCACCAAAGCATGGCTCAAGGTAGCTAGGAAAAGCCGATCGGCGCCGATAGAGGTTTCGATAACATAGGGAATGTAGTTCTCCTGCGTCTCGGGGTCGAAATACTGCAATTTCTTCCCAGAAAGCTCCTGGTGGCTCCTTAAGTCGAAGTCGGTACGGCTATGGATACCTTCTAGTTCTTTGAACCCGAAGGGGAAATCGAACTGAATATCAACTGCTGCATCGGCGTAATGCGCGAGGTTATCGTGATCGTGGAAGCGCAATTTTTCGGCAGGGTGGCCTAGTTTGAGGTGCCAAGCCATCCGCTGCTCTTTCCATTTTTGATACCACGCTGCTTGAGTTCCCGGCTGGATGAAGAACTGCATTTCCATTTGCTCAAACTCCCGCATCCGAAAGATAAACTGCCGCGCTACGATCTCATTGCGGAAAGCCTTGCCGATTTGGGCGATGCCGAAAGGAATTTTCTGCCGGGTAGTTTTTTGTACATTTAGGAAGTTGACGAAAATCCCTTGAGCGGTTTCTGGCCGTAGGTAGAGTTTGCCCTCTGCACCTGCAATATTACCTAGTTGGGTAGAAAACATCAAGTTGAACTGCCGCACCTCCGTCCAGTTACGGCTACCCGATTCAGGGCAGGCGATACCCAAATCTACGATGATTTGGTACAGTTCTTCCATATTACCTGCCGTCATGGCCGTAGCCAGCCGCTTGGCAATGGCTTGGTGTTCGGCTAAGTAGCGAAGCACGTTGGGGTTGGTGGCTTTGAACTCCACTTCATTGAAGGCATCGCCGAAACGTTTTTGGCCTTTTTCAACTTCTTTATTGATTTTGGCTTCTATTTTATCCATGTACTCTTCGATGAGCACATCGGCGCGATAGCGCTTTTTGCTGTCCTTGTTATCTACTAAAGGATCGTTGAAAGCATCCACGTGGCCAGAGGCTTTCCATGTTTTAGGGTGCATGAAAATGGCGGCGTCGATGCCTACAATATTGGCGTGCAGCTGGGTCATAGCTCGCCACCAATAGGATTTGAGATTGTTTTTCAATGCTACGCCATAGGGGCCGTAATCATATACAGCTGCTAGGCCATCGTATATTTCAGAAGACTGATAAATGAAGCCATATTCCTTGGCGTGTGCTACTAGTTGCTTGAAGTCAGCCTGTTGAGCCATGCGGTATTATATCTTTAAGAAGGGGCGAAGATAGGGCTACGGGATGATTTATCCGCTATAGGCGGCCTAAAAATAGGTGAAGTAGCCTAGGACGCCAACACATTTGCGCCTTGAAATGACCCTTGCCCCTGCCTCTGGCCAATCTTTTATCTTCCATTACGAATTAGGATTGAAGACTTGTGCTTGGAGCTGGATGCGGTGTGGTGAAAAAACACTATCTTTAGGCCGCTAAAACATATAAGAACAAGTGTTTACATCTTAAAAAACAACCCATGCGATACCTAAGTTTTCTTGTGCTGCTCTGTTTGTTAGCGGCTTGTAATACCGTTCAAACACTGGCGACCATTCAGCCGGCAGCGCCTAGTGTGGAACCGATAGATATTACGATTTTACAGCTCAATGATGTCTATGAAATAGCACCGTTGGAAGGGGGAAGGGTCGGTGGCTTAGCGCGTGTAGGCACGCTGCTAGCACAATTAGAGGCGGAAAACCCCAATACGATTGCCGTGATGGCGGGCGATTTTCTGAGCCCTTCCTTTATAGGCACGCTGCGAATGAATGGCGAGCGGGTGGCGGGTAAGCAAATGGTTGAAACCCTCAATGCGATGGGCTTAGACTATGCTACTTTTGGTAACCATGAATTTGACCTGAGCGACTCCACACTGCTGCGGCAGCGGCTAGATTTGGCTGATTTTAAATTCGTTTGCGCTAATGCACGTTGGGAAAGCCCCATGGGGCGCCGGCCTTTTGTACAGCGTGGGCAAGCGGTGCCGGATTATATCGTACATACGTTTACGACACCCAGTGGAGCGAATGTGAAATTAGCGATTGTTGGCGTAGTGCTGCCTTTTGCTAAGCAAGACTATTTGTATTATGAAGAGGTGACTAGCAGCTTTAGCCAAGCGGTGGCGGCTGCCAGCGAAACAGCCGATATTGTGGTAGGTCTTACGCATTTAAATTTAGAGGACGACCTCAATTTAGCAACCGCTGTGCCAGGCCTACCGCTCTTCATGGGCGGCCATGAGCATGAGAATAATAGCCGCTTCATCGGTAGCACCGTAATTGCCAAAGCCGATGCCAATGCCAAAACGGTCTATATTCATCGCCTACGCTATTACCCTGATTGTGGGCTAGTGAAACTACGTTCGGAGCTACTGCCTATCGACGGTCGCTTGGCCAACCACCCGCCTACCCAAGCGGTGGTGGAAAAATGGGCTAGCCAACAAAACGGTATGCTCAAGGAGCTAGGCTACCAAGCTGATCGGGTGTTAACTCATCTTAGTGCCCCGCTGGAGGGAAGGGAGGTAATCGTCCGCAACCAGCCTACTAATTACGGCCAACTTACCCTAGAAGCTTGCCAAGCCGCCTGGCCAGGGGCGGCACTCTATTTACTCAATAGTGGCTCGCTGCGTATTGATGACCAACTAGCCGGTACCGTTACGGAGTATGATGTGCTGCGCACTTTCCCTTTCGGCGGGCCCATCGTACGACAGGAAATCGTAGGGGCTGATCTTATCCGCCTCTTGGATATAGGCACCCTTACGAACAAAGGAGAAGGCGGCTATCTTCAGCTGCTCGGTGCGGAGAAAATAAACGGCCGCTGGCAGCTGCAAGGGGAAGCCATTCAGGAACGCCTATCTTATCCAGTCGTTTTGCCCAAATTCCTAGCCGATGGGCGCGAGAATAATCTTGGTTTCCTACAAGCCTATCCCCAGCAAACGCAAGACCAACTAAGCGGTGTGGGGAATAATGACATACGCGATATCGTCATCGCTTATATGGCAAAGCTATAGAGGCTCATACGCCATTTTAAGTTGGCCCGCAGGGCAGGGGCAAAGGAAGCCTTGTAGCGCAAGCGGTGCTTCATAAGCACTACGCAGAACCACTACCATTTCGGAGCTTAAGTACGCTGACAAAATTAATTGCACCTTTTTACTCGGCATCTTTTGCTCCCCGCTGGCGTTAAAAAGCCTCGTCTTAGCACCACTAAGCCTACGTTTGGCTTCGCCGCTACTACGTGGTCGCTCGTTCATGCCCCACCGAGCAACGCTACTGTGTAGTGTGTTTGGGGTCGGTTTACTTATTTTTTCTAGCGGAACAAGCGGGAAAGCCTCGGCGGATCGTAGGGCAGTCACTGTGCTGGTTTTTTGAAAAAGTACTTTTATTTGGAGAAATCATGTTAGCTGGGGAAGAAAGCTGGATTCTAGGCATGAAATAAATGTTTTTGTATGTTTGTGAAAAATGGCTTATTTTTGCAATCGGATATACAGCGTTTTTATGGGTGCGGCTTCGGCTTCGCTTGTGAACACGCTATTTTCTAACTCTTTTAAATCACTTTTTTATGAAAAAGCTAGTTACGCTCTTTTCCTTTTTGATGATGACTGCTTTTGCTCAGGCACAGCTAGTCGAGGTTATTTTTGCTGTTGACATGAACAATGTAACAGATTTCAACCCCGCAGGGGGTGTTTTTGTGGCGGGTGCTTTCCAGTCTTGGACGCCTAGCGCAGGTGCTTTAGCGGATGCAGACGATAATGGGGTTTGGCATCGTTCCTATATGCTAGCACCGGGCACTTACCAGTACAAATTCGGCATTGGAGCCGATTGGGGTAACAATGAAGGCGGTGGTTTGGCTGATTGTGGTGTGGATGATGGCAATGGTGCTTTCAACCGCGAGATCACCGTTACAGCAGGTTCTGCTCCCCGCGTTTTAGCCTTCGTATATAACGGTTGTGCTCCGGCGACGGCCAGCTATGACGGGATGGTAGATGTTACTTTGGCTGTGAACGTAACCAATGTGAGTGGTTTCGACCCAGCAGGTGGAATGTTCGTAGCCGGTGAGTTCCAAGGCTGGAACCCTGGTGGGGGGGCTTTGAGCGACGAAGACGGCAACAGCGTTTGGGCACGTACTTACCGTTTGGCACCAGGAACCTATCTTTACAAGTTTGGTATTGGCAACAACTGGGGTAACAACGAAGGGAGTGGCCTAGCAGCTTGTGGTGTGGATGATAACAATGGTGGTTTTAATCGCCAGTTAGTAGTGCCTAGTGATGTTACTTCTCTGTTGCAAAATTTCATGTACGATAGTTGCGACGAATCAGGCTTACCAGTAAATGTTACGAATGTTAGCACGATTAGTGGTGTGGAGGTTTTTCCGAACCCGATGACGCAGCAGGCTACGATCCGTTTTGAAAACCCAAGCAATGCAGCTCACAGCATTTGGCTAACCAATATGGCCGGCCAAGTGGTGCGGCAGTATAACGGAGTTCGTGGTACGCAAGTAAACATTCTTCGGGATGGCCTGCAAAGCGGCTTATATTTCGTTACTTTCCGCAACGAACGCGGCGAGCGTGGTTCTTTGAAACTGATGATTCAGTAAGATAAACCGGCAACAATAAAAAAAGCCATCCCACCAAAAGGCGGGATGGCTTTTTTATTGCCTGAAGGCAAGAGAACTGCTAGCGAATGACTACTTTTTCGGTATGGATTCGATCGGTGCCTGTTACTTGCAGTAAATAAACACCAGTGGGTAGCTGGGCTACCTGAAACTGAGTTTGGACGCTGCCGCCTTGGCTATTTAAGTGCTGCTCGGAGAGAACTCGGCCATCAATACCTATAAGTTGCACACTTAGTGGACCGCTATGTTCGCTGCGGATTACCACCTGTACAATATCCTTAGCTGGGTTGGGGAATACTTTTACCTGCGTTGTACCTAATCGAGGGTCGTTAACATTGGTGCCAAGTGCAGGTTCCACCATTACGCCGCCTTTGGGTAGGTTCGCACTGGCTTCGTCTCCTTCAGTCGTACTCAGCGTTGCCGTGGGGGTGTAGCGGAAAAGGTCGAGCTGTTCTATGTTATCCACCCACCAGCCGGTGCCGGCTACTTCGGAATCTGAACCGAATCGCCAACGTAAATAAATAGACTGGCCTGCCATATCGGAAAAATCGATATAGGCATCGAAGTAGTTGTTGCCGCTATTGCCCCAATAGGCATCAAAGCCCGTTGCGGGTGCGGTGAAGGCAGAAGGCTGTATGCGACCACGGTAAGCACCTCTTAAGAAGCGTTCCTTAGGTACGTGCGTCCAAGTAGTTCCGTTGGTTGACATTTCCACTAGGCCGCCGTCCCAACCAGCTTCTGTTGCATATTTAGTAAAAAACCGAACCACTGGTTGTTCCCCCACTAGCTCCAGCGGCTCGAAAGTGCTTAGCACCTGGTCGTTGGCTTCTACGGCATTGGCCACAAACCAAACGAAGTCGCCATCATAAGGGTCTTCGTTGCTTTGTTCCCAAATAAAGGTGCCGGTGCCTTGCAGTGGCTCGATCGTCCAGTTCTCATCGCCCTCTTCTGCGCCGTCGAAGAAGTAGCTGATGGAGTGTAGGCTAGGGTCCGTACTTACGCGGTATCGGATGTTAGTTTGCTCGTCTGCCTCCAATTCTGTTAGGGTGAAGGTGATGCTTCCGGCATTGAGTGTGAAACTAGTAGCACCTGCAACAGAGCCAGGTATCAAGGTGAGCCCTTCGGGCAGCTCGTCAGTAATTATAATGTTAGTAACGGTTTCTAATTTATCGTTGCTTACCTTAAGATTGAACTGAATTTCGTCTCCTGGCATAATTACATCTACGTCGCTGGTTTTTTCCAGTTTAACAGTCTTAAAGCAAGATGGGACGGATTCGAAGTGCTCCCGCCCATCATCGGAGGCATCACTACTGCCTTGATCTGCTAAATAACCTAAGCCTCTGCGGGCAAAAACATCCCAAATGCGGCATGTATAGGCACCATCATATAGTAGCGTGTCTGCTGCTAGGATGCCTTCTCTGCCGTCCACCATGCCAGGGTTACAGCTAGTGTTTTTCATTCCTTCAATGACGAGCCGAACCGCAATGTTGTTGCCGCCATTTCCATTGATGAGGTCTTCGTCGAAGCCCATTTCATCTACCAATGCCCAATATAAATCCCAAAGGGTCGTAGCCCAAATTTCACCGAGCGGATGGGGTACGCCAGAGGTGATGATGCGGTCGTAGGTATGGTTATTAATCGTCATATCGGTGGAGTAAGGGAGGCGACGAATACCTCCTCCTGTGGGGCCACGACCAGTGGCAAAATTACCGATACTTCTTCGTTCACTACCATTGGGCATGCTGGCTGCTCCATTGATAGGGCTGGTCGCCAAGCTGAAGAAGTCAGACCAGCCTTCGCCCATTTGCTCTCGGTTGAAGAGACAAGAAGTGTTGTTGGGGCCGCCAACAGTTCGGTTGCTGATACCATGGCCAATTTCATGCGCCACAATACCGTTATCGAAGTCGCCGTCGATGGGCTGGCTTAGCTCGGTAGCGGGGAAGGTTACAAATACGCTGTCGCCAGCCGCGATAGCTGCACGAAATAGGGCACAATCGCTTTCGCGCAGTAGCGCTGCTGGGATAGTCGGTTCGTCGTTATCTACGCCGCCAGCCATATTGAGGATGGTGTTCTCTGGGTTGCAAATGATCACGGCAATGGCTTCGGCTGCTTGAGCAAACAGCACTTTTTCTTCAAAGAAACATTCCCCTCTTCGGATCAGGGCAATATTCCCCTTTACATCATCGACGTTGGCTATTGGCCCGCAAACGAGTTCGGGCATGGTGCTATTATCGAAGGCGATCACTACTTTGCCGGTCACGGGTTCTTCTAATTGCTGTGGGCCGAAGAGAGCGGCACCCGCTTCGTATTCCCCAGCCACCGCAGCAGGTTCATCGGCGATGATGAAACCACCACCGCTGTTGTTCCATAGGAACATCTGCATTCTGCCGGAGCCACCATCGGCTGGCGTAGAGAAGTTGGCGTTGTTTTCTCCGCTACCGTCTTGGGCTTCTGCCCGAATGGCATCGCCACCTGCTCCGCCACGGCCATAGTTATTGGCTTGGAAGTTGCCTGCTCGTTCATCAAAACCATGGTGGTAAGAAAAGTCATGCACCATATTTGTCATATAAAAACCTTGGGCTAAGGCTGCTTGTATTAAGGTGTCGGGGGAAGCACCATCGGCATAGTAAAAATCAAAGCGGAGGGAGTCGCCACCATCGGCACTTACCCCAGGATCCGGACTGTCATTTCCTGTTCTATCCGGATAGGCGAAGACGTTATTACCTCGGGTAATGGTAAACTCGGCACCCGGGGCACCATCCGTATCATGCCAGCCAAAGGGGGAAGCTACAGGATCGGCCGGTTCGCTAATCAATTGGCGGCCACCATAAGTAGGAGATTCGATACCGAAGGGAAATACATTATATACAGAGCCATCCAATAGTGTGGCTGCTAGTACTTTTTCGTGAAAGGCTTGCGGCTGCTTGTTGGTTGCAGCAAGCGCGTGGCAGCCAGCATGGTGGATGTGCTTGCTACTTTGCAGACTCTTATCCATTCCATTGAAACTACAATAGAGTGTTTGGTTGTAACGCGCTAAGAGGCGGCCTGTGTTGCCATCGATTTGGGTAAGCCAAACGTCGGGCGTATTACGCTGATCGATGACGAACTGCCAGCTAATCAAGCGGCGGCCTTCAAAGGGTACTAAGGTTAGCACAGCTTTGATAGGCTCGCTAGAAATTTCTGCCCAATCGAAAGTGGCTTGTTTGCCTTGCTGGTTTACAAGCATGGGGCGCGTGCGGGTACTGATGTCTAAAGGTCGAGCCGCTAACAAAAGCGCATCGGCAGCACTAAGCGCTGGCACTAGGTCGATCCCTTCCTCTGCTAGCTTGGCCTGTAAGCGGTTGGTGTGGTGCACTAGTCGATCTCCTTTGTAGTGGAAGCTAGCTATAGCATTGTAAATCGGTACGCCACCATAGTATTGTTGCACATACACGTGATGGATGCTGTTTTGCTGAGAAGTAACGTAGTCGCTGACATGAAGCTCTAGCACATCTTCTGGCTGCAGACCGAATGCTGCGTGCTGGCTTTGTAAATGCGCTACGGCCAATTTGGTGGCATCCTGTGCCCCCAACGAGCCCATGAGGCTTGTGATGAGGAATAAAAAAAAGGGGGTAAATCGTCTTAACATTAGTTGAATTTAAGTACTGAGTAAAGTGAGATGGAACAAACGCCTATACTACTTGGCGGTGCAAGCAAAAGAAGCTTTCTATTTTGCCGTGTAAAATTAAAAAAAACTGCGCATCTTTGTTACCATTAGAATAACTTGCAGCCGACATTTCTGCTTTATTGTACACATAACCCATGAAAATATACTCTTATCTCCTTTATCTGGCGGGACTCTTGCTTTTTTCGGGCTTCTTACTAGTGGCGAATCCTAGCGACTATCGCTCTGTAAAACCTCTTCATACGTCCTCTGTTCCCCTGCCTATTCCGGCAGCAGCCGATCGGGAATTGCGCGGTGCTTGGATGGCAACGGTACTGAATATCGACTATCCCCAAAGCCCCACGATTGATGCAGCTACGCTGCAAGCAGATTTTCGTTCACAGCTCTACCGCCTTAAAGCTATTGGGATCAACGCCGTTTTTGTACAGGTTCGGGCAGCGGGGGATGCTTTTTATCCCTCTAAGTTAGCACCTTGGTCAAAGTGGCTCACGGGCCGCCAAGGGGTGGCACCTTCTTCCGGTTTCGACCCGCTAGCTTTTATGATTGAGGAAGCACACGCGCGTGGAATGCAGTTTCACGCTTGGGTGAATCCCTATCGCGTTAGTATGGACTTAGACACCTTTTCTTTATCGAATACACACGTCTTTTATCAGCAGCGCGATTGGGTAAGAGTGTATGGTGATCGAATGTATCTCGATCCAGGGCTACCGGCTGTGCAGCAGCATTTGTTAAGCGTTGTCAAAGAGCTGCTACAAAATTACCAGCTGGATGGTATCCACTTTGACGACTATTTTTATCCGTATCCAGTCACGGGTAAGAGCTTCCCGGATAGAGATACCTACAGCCGTTACGGCAAAGCGGGGGAAACCAAGGAAGACTGGCGCAGGGGCAACGTCAATACTTTCGTACGCCAAGTAGCTGCTTTGATTCAAGCCGAGAAGCCCTGGGTGCAGTTCGGAGTTAGCCCGTTTGGCGTTTGGCGTAACCAAGCCCACGACCCACGTGGTAGCCAAACCTCGGCAGCGGCGACTAGTTATGATGATCTATTCGCCGACGCATTACTCTGGGCTAAGGAAGGATGGGTGGATTACTTAGCGCCTCAACTCTACTGGAGTATCGGCTATGCACCAGCCGATTATGCTCACCTTTTGGATTGGTGGACAGCCAACACCCACCCATCCGTGAAATTGTATATCGGCCAAGCGTCTTAT
This sequence comes from Lewinella sp., assembly GCA_036735605.1. GTDB lineage: Bacteria > Bacteroidota > Bacteroidia > Chitinophagales > Saprospiraceae > Neolewinella. The sequence continues at coordinate 30,591 of DAINNZ010000012.1, forward strand.
AAAGTAGCCAATAATCCCGTGCCCGCGTGGAATGATCTGGAGGAGATACCGCGGCAAATTCGGCTTAACCGCCTCAACCCCCGTGTGAATGGCAGCATTTTTTTCAACACCAATAGTTTACTCGCTAGCCCCGTTGGCCTTGATAAGCGCTTGGGAGACATTTATACTGATTTAAAAATGCCCCCAGCTAAGCCTTCCACAAAGCCCAAGCCTAGTGTCAGCCCTAAATTAGGTAAGATTAAGTTCAGCCCTAAAGGCCAGCAACTACAGTGGAAAATTGATAAGCGCATACCTTGGGAGGATCAGCCTTTCTACTATGCAATTTATAAAAGCATGGCTGGGCAGCCACGCGAGCTCATCCACCTGACTCCCTTTGGGCAACAAGGCTTGCGGTTTTATTATTTTGATAATAGGCTAGTTGCAGACAGAAAGAAAATTGCCTATCACATTCAAGCGGTGGATCGCTACCACGCAGCACTTAACTAATTCTCCCAACGCTGCGTGAAACGATCACCAAAGGTAAATCACATCGGTTCAAGTATGCACCGAAGTGGTGGCGCTTTGCGGCGGCCTAGGCGGTGGGGGAAGCCCGAGCCATAAGCTATCGGAAAGGCTAGGTAGGGCAGCCGCTAGAACCCCAACTAATTTGGTTTAGGCATAGAAAAATATGTTGCTAGCTATTGCGCAGTTTCAAAAAAGACTATACATTTGCATCCGCTAACAGCAACGGGGGATTAGCTCAGCTGGCTAGAGCGCTTGCATGGCATGCAAGAGGTCACCGGTTCGACTCCGGTATTCTCCACCAAAATGAAGCCGCCTTTCCATACGGGAGGTGGCTTTTTTTTATGACACTTGCGCTACCAACTTAGCCCTTGCCCCTGCAATATGCCATTATGCTAAAAGTTTATGACGATACCTATTTCATGCGGCAAGCTATTGAACAGGCGAAGTTAGCCGCTGCCGTAGGGGAGGTGCCAGTTGGCGCCGTGGTGGTGACCCAAGACCGGATCATTGCCAGAGGCCACAACGAGACGGAGCGGCTATTAGACGTAACGGCTCACGCAGAGATCATCGCGATCACTGCAGCGGCTAATCATTTGAATAGCAAATACCTGCCGGATTGCACACTTTATGTAACTTTAGAGCCTTGTGTGATGTGTGCTGGCGCGCTCGCTTGGGCGCAAATAGGGCGGGTAGTCTTTGGGGCGGCGGATGAAAAACGCGGCTTCATGCGGCAAGGCCGCGAGTTGCTACATCCCAAAACGAGCTTAGCTTTTGGCGTGCTGCACGATGAGTGCGCTGCCTTAATGACCAGCTTCTTTCAGCAGAAACGCTAATAGGGTGGTTCGGCAGCTTACAAGGGCTGCAAGCGGCGAATTTTGCGCGGGCACCTCATAGAAAAGTTTCGTTGCGATGCTAGTCGGCCTACCTTTTTTCAAAGCTGTGGGTTGGTTTCGGTTAGCATAAATTTACTACGTTTTGGCTTCGCTGCTACTACGTGGTCGCTCGTTGGTAACCCATCGAACAAAGCTAATTTTTTTTAACAAGGCTGTTAATTTCTATTTAAAGTGCTCGAGAAATAGGGGTAGTTCGCTTTTTTTTCATCTTATTTGCAACATAAATAAGGAAACTATGAAAACGAACGTATTGAGTTGGCTAAGTCTTGTTTTACTACTTAGTAGCTGTGGCCCTAGATTAAGCCCCTTCACCCAGCGTATTTACGAAGACCAGCGCTGGACCACCACCGACCTGGAGCGCATTCAATTTTACCTTTCCCAAGACCTTGTGCTATCGAGTGAAATCAGAGATGGTCGTACGGAGATTACCCGTGGGCAAGTGAAAATTATTGATGGCCGAGAGGTGGAGCAGATTATTTTTAAGCGCAATACGCCCGGAGTGTATGTTTTTAGCCCAAAGGAGAACCGCCTTGCTATCTCCTTCGAAGGCGACGATGACAACTACCTCATTTTTGGCCCCAACCCTAAATCCAACAACAACTATACGATCTTGGCCGGCGAGTGGCATAACCGAGCTGGTTATGGCCTTGTAACCTACGGCGGGCGTGAATGGCGTATCAATACCTCGGCTGCCTACGCTAACATCATGATCCCTTTGAAGCGGCTGCGGAACAAGGCGGTAAAAGGTCGGGTAGCAGATGGTAGAAAGATCAATTAGACCTTCCTTTCAACTTGTGTAAAAGCAAAGCGTTACTATTGAACAGCAAGGTGATGGAACAACGGTGAACCTCTTGCTAACAGTCAACGAACAAAAAAAAATAGTATGCGATTTGTTTCATTTTTTACACTCTTGGTGCTACTACTTGCTGCTGCATGTAATACAGATAGCGGCGGCGTCAAGATTTCTGGTAAGCTCGATAATGCTAACGGGCTGGAAGTTTTTTTAGACAAAACCAATCTTGGTGGCGCTAATAATGTTCTTAGCTCTGCGCCAATTGATCGCGATGGCAATTTTTCTCTAGCTTTCCCAGAAGGCTTAGAAGCTGGCATCTATCAAATCCGAGTAGGTGCCCAGCGGGCTGCCTTGGCTTTGAATGGCAACGAAGGTAACGTTAAAATCAATGGTGATGTGAGCGATATAGGTCGCTATGGATTCACGCTCAGTGGTTCACCAAAAGCCGAAGAATTGGTAGGTGCTATGAAATCCTTGATTGGGAACCCCGTTACAGTAGAAGGCCTGACGGATATGGTGACAAATATTTCCGATCCAGGCACCGCCGCTTATATTGCTTTCCAAGCATTAGGCCGATCTGGTGCGCAAGGCTTACCTGTGCATAAAGCTGTATTGGGGCGTATGACGAAGAGCGATCCGATGTATGAAAACTATGCTCAGTATGTAAATGGGTTAGAAATGCAGTATGCCCAGCAAATGGCTAATGAGAAAATACGCTTAGGGGAGCTAGCTCCAGAAATCAGCTTGCCCGACCCTAAAGGAAAGAATTGGTCTTTGTCGGAGCTAAAAGGGCAGGTTGTACTTCTCGATTTTTGGGCTAGCTGGTGCGGCCCTTGCCGCCGCGAAAACCCCAATGTGGTGAAGGTGTATAACAAGTACAAAGACAAAGGCTTCACGATTTTCAGTGTTAGCTTAGATGGGATTGATCCTCGCCAAGCGGCTGGTTTAGATGCTAGCCAATTGACCAAGGCCAATGAAGACCAAAAAAGACGTTGGGTGGACGCAATACAGCAAGATGGTCTGAGCTGGCCTTACCACGTAAGTGAGCTAAAAAAGTGGAGCGGTGTCGCCAGTGCCTCTTATGGGGTTAGTGGCATCCCTAAAACCTTTATGTTAGATCGCGAGGGCAAAATTGCAGCTATTGGCTTGCGTGGTGCCGAAGAGATTGAGAAAGAGCTACTGAAGCTACTGTAATATCCGCTTCCTGAGTTGCGCTTATACTTCTTCTTACACCAAATTGCTCCGAGATACGGATTGCTAACAAATGAAGTGTGGAGGATATTTTAGTCTGGTGTAAGCCCGCTGTCATAGGCGGCGCGGAGCGCAAGTGCTTCGTTATAAGTGTAGAAAACTAGAGATGAAATACTCCCTATGCATTACGTATAGGGAGTATTTTTTTGCGCTGTTGACGCACTAGGCAGAGCCGTTAGGAGCTAGATATTTGTTAATTGTTCTATAAAAATGGGCAAGTATGCAGGGGCAAGGGTTTCCCTTTAGCGCAAGTGTTTCTCAAGCTCCTCACCTAAGCAAAGACTTCTTGCTAACGAATAAGGCTCAGTTGGCCATCGCGCTTTTCAAGATCGGGCTGGTTGGGAAAACGGAACTGTAGTTGGTAGAGGTAGATGTCCATCGGTTGTGGCACACCATTCTTGCTACCGTCCCAAGCCGCCGTGGGGTTATTGGAGGAGAAAACTATTTGCCCCCAACGGTTGAAAATTTTGAGCTGGTAGTCGCTTAAGCGGCAGTTGCTGAAGACGCGAAAACCATCATTCCGCCCATCGCGGTTAGGGCTGAAGAGGCTGGGAATGGCTGCATCGCAATCTAGTGGGCAGAGCGAATAATCTAGGCTAGAGGCTAGCAGCACAATAGTATCGCCGCAGGGGCTGCTAACGATAGCTTGGTATTGCTGCAAAGAATCGGCAACTACTAGTCTGCTGAGACCTTGGCTACCGTCTTCCCACACGACGGCATTTTGCAAGGCTAGCGAGTCGGTATAAATGAGATTGCCGCTTACTGCTAGGCGGAGCTCTGCACCTTGGCAAAGGGGAGGGCTAAAATCGATGCTAAGGCTAGCACTGAAAATTTCTTCAGGGGGAAAAGTGTAAGTAAAAGACTGCCGACCACAAGGGGTGCCCACCCGCAGTTGAAAACTGTCATTTGGCAGATAAGGGGTGGAGTAGGTGCTATCTGCACTACCATCCGGCCATAAAACCGTCATCACGGCGGGCTCAGCTTGGAAGGTAAAGAGGATACTATCACCTACGCAGGCAGCGGCTAAATTAAGAGGTATAATATCTACTACAGGGGGTGGCAGCAGTTCTACCACATAAGTTTCAATGGTAGGGAAGCAGCTGCCAGTAACTGTAACGCGGTAGGTGCCTGGCTTGCTCAGAGAGATGCTGCGGCTATTATCGCCCGTTGACCAGTTGTAGGCTTCGCCTGGGGTGCGCGCTGTTAAACTAAGGTTGCTGCCAGGGCAAAGATCTCGTAGGCTAGGGGGCAATTGTATGGTATCGGCTATGGCTTCGGGTACTTCAAAAATAGCATCTACATAGTTGGGTAATCCAGTGTAATTGAGCATCTCCGTGGTGAGCAGGCTAATGAGCAAGCGGTTGAAGCTGGGGCTAAAGGTAGTAGGGCAGCGAATTTCAGAAAGGCCAAAATTATTGCTAGCCTGCTCGAACTCTAGAAAATAGAGGTGACCATTACTAGCCAGCTGCATCTGGTAAGAGAAGCCTTCGCCTAGGTTGGCTAGGATGGCGGCAGAGCTATTGATGTCGGCTTCTTGTAGGTCGAAGCGCGTTAGTTGACGCTGGCTGTTTTGGGTGCGCACCGTGTAGAGGTAGCGGCTATCAGGGGTGAAAGAAGTGGTAAGGCCATTGATGTTACCTAAGTCCACTAAGGGCGTAGGGCTTATTTGCCCACTACTAGGATCGAAGGCAAAGAGGTAACGATTATTAAAGATATAACGCCCGTTAGGGCTGATTTTGATAGCGCCTGATAGCGGCACGGAGACAGTTTGTAGGGCCCAGTCGCCAGGGCCGTTGGCCGTAACAGGTAGTAGCAAGAAGGCTTCATGGTTGTTGCCATCGAGGCAGATGACCCAATGGCTGCCGGCAGCTTCCTCGTTGCGTATGGGGGTAGCACTCAGTGCTTCGTAGGCTGGAACATAGACTCGCTGATCGGCAAGGCTAAGGCCGCCTAAGCCGCCATTGAGCGTTTGATCGATGATGAAATAGGAAAGCCCTCTGCCCTGTGGCTGATCAGCCACGCTACCGCCCACATTGAACTCGTTTTCCTCCATTGTGAAGAGATAATGCTGCGTAGGGTTGCCAGGCACAGGGAAAGCAATAGCACTCTGAATAGCACTGAAGCCACCGCCTTCGCGGCCCTGCATATTATACATAGGCTCGTGATTCCGGTTCCAGATCATACCCGGATTTTGGTTGACACTAGAGTCGGGGATTTGGCCGCCTCCATTGGTGTAGAACAGCAGCTGTCCATTGGCGTCCGATTGGGCCACACAACCTTCGGTGGTAGCCATCGAGGACGGGCTGGTAAGAGCCGGCTCGCCATCCAGAAAGGTGATGGTGATGCCTTGGCCAAAATGCCAGATTTCCGCTTGCCGCTGGGCCATTAGCGTAGGAGCATAGCTACAAACGCTGGCCAAGAGCAGGAAGATTGAGAAGTTGAAAAATGCTTGCTGCTGTGTAGTTGACTGCATGGGATGAGAAACGATACTAAAGTACGAATAACGAAAACGGACTAGTTTTCATTGGCCATTTTACCAAGCTCGGCCTGATTTAGGTCGGAAAATGGTTAAAAACTTACGCAAAAGTACATAATTTGCCGTGCTTGCTTATCTTGGCAGTTCTTACGAGCGTAACAAAAACAAAAGATGGTCACCAACAAGCATGCAGGAACGCCTTCGTCTCCACTCACAGCTACCGACGAGGATGCTGAAAAGGCACCCATTCTAGGGAGTTGGCGAAATATTTATCTTTTTGTCTTGTTACTTCACGGCTTGCTGATTTTTTTCTTCTACTACTTTAGCCAAGCCTATTCCATCATGGAGGACGGATGACTCGCAATGGAAGATTTATAGTTACAGATTGAAGATTCATTATTGAAGATTAGAGATGAGTATATACGATTGGGTTATCATGTGTGGGACGCTAGCGGCTATTGTAGTATATGGCGTGTGGAAGACGCGCCACATCCATACGGCAGAGGGCTATTTGCGTGGGGAACGCGACTTGAAATGGTGGACGATTGGGCTATCCGTAATGGCTACACAGGCTAGTGCGATCACTTTTTTGAGTACACCGGGGCAGGGCTATGCCGATGGGATGGGCTTTGCGCAGTTTTATTTTGGCTTACCCATAGCGATGGTCATTTTGTGTATTTTTGTCTTGCCCATCTATTACCGATTGAACGTTTACACTGCCTACGAGTACCTGGAAGGCCGTTTTGATGTGCGGGTGCGGACGCTTACGGCTATCTTGTTTTTGATTCAAAGAGGTTTAGCGGCTGGCATAACGATCTATGCGCCAGCGATCATACTGAGTAAGATATTGGCTTGGTCTTTAGGTTGGACGGTGCTCTTGATTGGCTTAGTGGTGATTTTTTATACAGTGATTGGCGGCTCCAAAGCAGTTTCGGTGACGCAAAAGCAGCAAATGGTGGTGATCCTACTAGGTATGGTAGCGGCTGCGGTGGTTTTAGTACAACAATTACCAGCGGATGTTTCGCTGTCGGATGCACTCAATATTGCTGGCGGGGCGGCGAAGCTAGAGGTGATAGACCTAAAGTTTGACCTAGCCAATCGGTATAATATTTGGTCGGGGCTGCTGGGGGGCGTCTTTCTTTTTCTGAGTTATTTCGGCACAGATCAGAGTCAGGTGCAGCGTTATTTGACGGGTAAAAGCTTAGCGGAAAGCCGTTTAGGGCTACTCTTTAACGGTATCTTTAAAGTGCCAATGCAGTTTTTGATACTCTTTGTAGGGGTGCTGGTGTATGTATTTTTTCTCTTCACGCCACCGCCATTACATTTCAACTCCGCGAATTTATCGATGTTGGCAACGTCGGAGCAAGCGGGTAAGTTAGCGGCTTATGAACTGGTGCATCAATCTATTTGGGAAGAAAAAAAGGAAGTTTCCTACGCGTTATTAGGGGCTATTGATCGGCAAGATCTGGTAGAAAAAGGACGGCTTAGCCAGCAACTCAGGGAACTAGATGTGGCGGATAAAAATACTCGGCAGCAAGTAGCTAGTTTGATCCTGCAAGCCGACCCTACGGCCAAGACAGAAGACAAAGACTATGTTTTCATCACCTTCATCGTTAATTATTTACCTATTGGCTTGGTGGGCTTGCTACTAGCGGTTATTTTTTCGGCAGCCATGTCGAGCACTTCTTCGGAGTTGAGTGCGCTATCTACAACGAGTATGGTGGATATTTACAAGCGGCTTATACGGCCGGATGCATCGGATGGTCATTATTTGTTGGCAGGCAAGCTACTTACGCTAGGCTGGGGGCTGGTTGCTTTGTTGTTTGCTTGGTCAGCGGATCTGTTTGACAATTTGATACAAGCCGTCAATATCATAGGCTCGCTTTTCTACGGGGTGATACTGGGTATTTTTGCGGTAGCCTTTGGGCTTAAGACCGTAGGAGGAAGAGCGGTTTTGCTAGCTGCGTTGGTGGCGCAGCTCTTTATATTTGCCACTTTTTATGCTTCGGCTAATGGATACATTGCACTCGCCTACCTATGGCTCAATCTTATTGGTTGTCTATTAACGGTGTTATTGGCGCTACTTTTTCAGCGTATCGACCGATAAATGGATCGAAGCAACCGTTCATCGGATAGCCCTTGACTATCAGGGCAAAGCACCCTACTTTTGTAACAACGTATTTAAGGAGACCTCAATTAAGGGAGAGGTATTAACTAGTTGCTTGGCGTGTCGTATGCGGCACGCCAAGCCTAGCATTACCAAAAAGTACTTCTTTTTGTACTAAGAAAAACACATTGAACAACACATAGTCATGGTTAAGGGGGAGGACTATGTCCTTCCTCTTTACTATTGCACTTAACAGTTGGCAAAAAATACCATATTCCGTCTAACACCTTATGTGCTTGATTCTCTATAACAATAAGGATTCATTGGCCAAATAGCTCGCTACTTGGCTAGTGAATCTGTTTTGATTTCTTTCTTTGCAATGGTCAAGATTTACTGGATCAAAGGCGCGCGATTTTGTCTAGGAATTCTTGTCGGCGACGGCGGCTAACGGGCACAATTTGTTGGTCTTTCATCAAGACTAGCCCTTCGCGGTCGTAGCGCACGATCTCGTTGAGGTTAACTAGGTGTGATTTATGTACGGTAAAAAAAATATCGTATGCCAATAATTTCCTGAACTCGCCGATATTGTAAGAACTGATTAAGCCCTTCGAGCCTTTTAGCACGATTCGGGTGCAGCCGTCTAGACCCTCACAGCGAATGATATTACCAACTGCTACAAATTCTAATCCTTTTTCATTCGGAATACCAATTTGTTTATTAGCTATCTGTTGACTATTGAGGTTGTGGATGAGTGCTTGGCTACGTTCATAGCTCACTCGTTGGCCGATTCTTTGCGAGGCTAAATGAACAGCTTTAATGAGTTCTTCGGTTTGAATGGGTTTGATGATATAGGCCAAGGCGCAGCAGCGAATTGCGTCGAGGGCATAGGCATCAAAGCTTGTAACGAAGATGATTTCCAAACTATGCTCGGCGGGCAGTTGTTGCACGAGCTCGAAGCCGCTAGCTCGGGGCATTACGACATCGAGGAAAATAAGATCGGGTTGCAGGCGCCCGATCAGTTGAAGACCCTCCTCTACATCGCTAGCTTTTCCTAAGATGACAACTTCAGGGCAATGGATGGATAGGAGGTTTTCTAAAATAGCCACTGCGTGGGGTTCATCGTCAATAATGATAGCATTCATAGCATATAAATTGGCGAGCGATTTTGTGTATGTCCGATAACGCGCAAAACTAATGAATTTGTGCTATCTTGGCAGCTGTGGGGAAGTTTACTTTTAGCTAATGTTGCATTTTATTACTAAAATATTGCTATTTGTCTTGTTTCTGTCCAAGTTGCAGGCACAGCCGCAGTGGGATGTTACGATGTATGGCTTAGAGAGTGGCCTACCCGATCGGACTGTTTACGGCCAAGTACGGGACACCAATAATTTGTATTGGCTAGCTACGGGCAGCGGGATTTGTCGTTTTGATGGTATCCGTTTCTACGCTTTTCCTATAATGGACTACCCTTTACAGTATAGTGCTTTTTCAACTTCGAGCTTTATCATTGACCCCTGGCAGCGATTGATTCTTCAACTTATTCCGGAGCAAGATAGCGTAGGAATTTTTGATGTGACTACTTATGAGTCGAAAAGCATACTAGGGTTTAAAGAAAATAGAGGAAGCGAACAAGAAAGCCTTATACACAAAAAAGGACGAGGGGAATTTGTAGATTTATTTGCTAAAGACCGAGCTCCCTTACTACAGCTGCGCCGATCGGCAGATAGTGCTTTTGTGTACCGTTTAGAACAAGATACCTATTGGCATCTAGTGGGCGCTTGGGGAGGGCTACCACTGCTGGATACGGAGCTAGCCGTTAAAGACCAACTCGTGTATGCGGATGAAGAGGAGTTATTGCTCTACTTTGCTTCTACTCAGGAACTATGGAAGATCGGTAGCCAGCCCAGGAAGCGATATTCACTACCCTGGATGCAGCCTGAAAAGCGGCCCTTTATTTACCGAGACCAACAGCAGCGTATATGGTATTTAGATGCGAGCAACCAAATACTGCAATGCTTGAATAAAGCAGGGCTAGCTAGTGAGCAAACTATCCTTCAGCAGCTGGCGGCTACCATCCCCCCAATGCAGCTAGGGTGGAACAGAATGTGGGAGGATACCCAGGGTAATATCATCTTTGGCGCAGTAGGCCCTAACAAAACCGAGTATTTACAACTGCTTGGTAAAGAGGGGATACTTACCTCATTAGATGCAGTTCTAGCACATGAATCGAAGCTTATTCAACTGAGCGGAGATAACTTTAAAAATGGCTTTACTATGGCTACGCATGGCGGTTTTTATGCTGTGAGTAGTTCTTATAAAAAACTACCAATCACCAACTACTTAGACACGATCCTATTGCCCGGGCAGTTTGGTGTGGTCATGCGTGGTTTTGCCCAAAGTGGAGGCGAGCTGCCTAGCATTTTTGCAAGCACAGAAAATACGAATTGGTATGTTTTGGAACCCCCTAACTACAGCCTAGAACCACTTCCTATATTAGACGAAGCAGGCAAGCCCGTGGTAGATCGTTTAGACTGTAGTAATAATTTATTAGCGCACGAAGGATACATCTACGGGATGAGCTGTAAGCCAGATAAAGGTTATGCTGGATGGATTCAGCAGTATAACCCGAGCACTAAACAATGGCGGCATTTTTCAATTCCGGAGGAAAATGCTTTTGCACGAATTATGCATCCTGCTGCTAAAGGGAAAATATGGGTCTTTACCTTAAACCGAGTCAATAGAGATAATAGTATCTTCCTATTAGACACCAAAACAGGCATTTTCGAGCTAGTAGGTGGGCTATTTGTAGGTTTAGAAAAAGGTGCCAAAGGCTCGGTGCAATATGCCGCTACCGATTCGACGGGGGTGCTTTGGCTAGCTACCACGAGTGACTTATATAGCATTCGGCCCAAGCAGGAGGGGCATACTGTTACTGCCGCAGCAAACGGTAGCACGAAGCTTCAACCGAATAGCCCTTATAGCATTCAGGCTTACTTCCGCAGCCCAGCTAGCCTTACTTTTATCACCTCAATTCTGGTGCTAGAAGACGGTAAATTACTGCTAGGCACTTTTGGGAACGGCATACAGCTGTTTGATCCCGCTACGGCTAAGTTTTCTACGGTAGCCTATAAAGCTACTGGCCAATCCGCTAGGATGATAGAAAATAACATCCCTGGCCTGCCAAGTAATAACATAGCTATTTTGGAAAAGCTGGCCGAGCAACTTTTTTTAGTTGCCACCTACGATGGCTTTTGTGTGTTGGATAGGAAGACAAAACAAATATTCACTTACTCAACAGAGGATGGTTTTCCTAGTAACGAGTTCAACCGGCTTTCTATGTTGTTGGATAGAACAGGACAGCTTTTTGTAGGTGGTATCAATGGCTTTTCAAGAGTGGATGTAGGGGCTTTTGTTCCTAAGCGCTTAGCCCCTAAACCCATTGCGGCGCGCTATTTTTATCTTAAAGATAAAGCTAGAATGGAGCAAGATCAAATACTACGAGCCGGAGAACTGACCCAACTGACGCTCGATGCGAATATTGTCTATTTTGGTTTAGACTTAGCACAGCCTACTAGCTTACCCTTGGGTATTAAAGGTTTCCAAACATGGCTAGAAGGATGGGAACCCGATTTCGGAGCCATACAGTCGCAAGCCAAAGTACAGTATAACCGACTCAAGGCAGGGCGCTACCGGCTGCACATCCGCGCCTATGATGCCTTGGGGCAGCAAAGCGAAGAAGACCTCATTATTCCCATTCGCGTCAGGCGGCCTTGGTATGCTAGACCTTGGGTGCTCGTGTTGAGTCAGTTACTGCTTGTTGGGGCTATATTTTGGTACAACAGGCAAAAAGTAAACCGCCTAAGAGCCGCCGAGGTACTAAAACGACAGCAGGAAAAGCGCAATGCTGAAATGGAACTGAAAATACTCCGACAGCAGCTCAATCCGCATTTTATATTCAATTCCTTAGGCGCTATTCAAGCATATATACAGCAGCAAAAGAGCGAAGAAGCCGTTGCTTACTTAGCCGACTTCGCGCGCTTGATGCGCTTGTTTTTAGAGTCTTCTAAACAGCCTTATGTTTCGCTTCGAGAGGAGCTAGAGCTGTTGCAGCTCTACACTCGGCTAGAGCAGCTGCGCTTTCAGCATCGCTTTGTCGTGCAATATACCGTAGCGCAATCGTTGGATATAGATGCCGAGGAGATTCCTTCTTTACTCCTACAGCCTTTTGTTGAAAACGCGATCAACCACGGGCTGTTTCACCTACCTAGCGGAGGCGAACTCCACATTGAGTTTAGCGCACCGATGGAAGATACCCTCGAAGTGAAGATCACCGACAATGGGGTAGGCAGAAAAGCAGCAGGTGAAATTCAAGCCCAGTCTTATCGCCAACACAAATCGAGAGCTTCTCAGATCGTGGCTGAACGCGCTGATGTACTAGAGCAAAGCGGCGAGACCAAGCTCGCCATCACTATAACCGACTTGCATCCCGAGGCTAAAAATACGGGCACACAGGTGTGCATTACTATTCACCAGCAGGCCTAGCCCTTGGCGGGGCGAAGGCTACTAAGCCATTTCCTGTACTACCTCTTTCACTTGAGGCATCATCCGCTTGAGCATACCTTCAATACCTGCTTTTAGCGTGACGGTAGAGCTAGGGCAACCACTGCAAGCACCTTGCATCACAACGGTTACGACCCCTTGGTGATACGACTTGAATTCAATGTTGCCGCCATCCATTTCTACTGCAGGCTTCACATAGGTATCGATCAGTTCCTTGATTTGCTTAACCACCTCTGCATCGTCTTCGCTGTAGTCGAAGCTATCGCCTCTTTCTGCTTCCAAGGCAGCCATCGCTTCTGCAAAACCCTCGTTCACGATGGTTTTTTCAGCTTCTAAATAGCCTTTAATGAACTCCTTGATCTTGAGCATAATATCATCCCAAGCATAGTTAAACTCCTTGGTGATGGTTACGTAATTATTGGCGATATACACGTTTTTTACATACGGGAACTCATACAAGGCAGCAGCCAGCGGCGACCATTCCTGCGCAAAAGCAGCCGTTTTGAACTCGGCAGTGCCGGCATACATCATCTTGTTGGTTACGTACTTAAGGGTCTCCGGATTGGGCGTTACCTCAGTATAAAGCAGTACGGGGCGTTTTGCGGTAGCTTGGCTCATGGCACTTTTATTGATAGTTTTTCTTAACAACAGCTTTGTGCAAGCATAGTTGAGTGGCCAGTGCGTTTTTAGTATAGCTTGCCGGTTCTTTTATGCGCGCCTCTGCACTTTCTACCCGCTGTAATTTTTGCCCGTGGGGCGGGGGCAAGGGTAGGCTTTGTAGCGCAAGTGCTGCCAAGCGAGCTAGCGAAGCCATCGGTTCCAGTGTAGGAAAGGCTTGCGCTACAAAGGAGGTCTTGCCCCTGCATTATTGCCAACAAACCATGCTTGAGTACTCGGACAAAATTAATATACCTTTTTACTCGGCATCTTTTGCTCCCAGCCAGCGTTAAAAAGCCTCGTCTTAGCACC
>DAINNZ010000013.1:0-43929 GCA_036735605.1 Lewinella sp.
CCTGTCTAAAATCCGTCAAAATCACGGTCTACAAAATCCCGCAAATCCTGTCAATCCTGTCAATCCTGTCTAAAATCCGTCAAAATCACGGTCTGCAAAATCCCGCAAATCCCGCAAATCCTGTCTAAAATCCGTCCACATCACCCCTTTACAGCTCCCGTCCACATCCATCCACCTCCCATTATAGCGCAGTAAGTTCTTCCCCGCCTCTGCGCTAAAGAAAGACCCTTGCCCCTGCGAGCGGAGCGACAGCCAAAAAAAGGAATCCTACTAGAGAACATAAAATTAGTTAAATTTGTGCCTTCAAAATAGAATCTATGCTGCCCATAGCCACCACAACTTTAGCTCCCTTAGAATATGACCGTGCCACCTTGCAGGATGCCGAACTGCTAAGCCTTTACGAAGGTTTACTATGGCCACGGCTAATTGAGGAGAAGATGCTCAAGCAGCTTCGGCAGGGCATCATTAGTAAATGGTTTTCGGGCATTGGGCAGGAAGCCATTAATATAGGTGTGGCGGCGGCGCTGCAGCCAGATGAGTTCATCTTCACGATGCACCGTAATTTGGGTATTTTTACGGGTCGGCAATTGCCCCTCGATAAGCTATTCGCCCAGTGGCAAGGCAAGCCGCATGGCTATACGGAGGGGCGTGATCGGTCGTTTCACTTTGGTACAGCCGAGCATCACATTGTAGGCATGATTAGTCACTTGGGGCCTCAGCTCAGCTTGGCGGCTGGCGTTGCGATGGCATACCAACTAGACAAGGCAGGCAAAATAGCCGTAGCTTTCACGGGCGACGGTGGCACTAGCCAGGGGGAATTCCACGAAGCACTCAATGTAGCCGCTGTATGGAAGTTGCCCGTTATCTTTATCATTGAGAACAACGGCTATGGCCTCTCGACGCCGGTTAATGAGCAATACGCCTGTGCTAGCTTAGCGGATAGAGGCATTGGGTATGGGATGCGAGCACTATCGATTGATGGCAACAATATCTTGGAGGTCTATCAAACGATGCGAAGCCTGGCGGAAGAGCTGCGCCAAAACCCCGAGCCCGTGCTACTAGAATGTAAAACCTTCCGCGTCAGAGGCCACGAAGAAGCTAGTGGTGTAAAATATGTACCTCCTGCGCTCATCGCTGCATGGGAAGCGCGTGATCCGGTTACCAACTTCGCACAATATCTCTTGTCGCAAGGTGTGTTAAGTGCGGAAAAAGACAGCCAGCTGCGCAAGAAAATTAAGCAAGAAATTGAGGCGGGCCTTAAAACAGCCGCTGCGGCACCTAGGCCAGTGGCTAGCTTAGAAAAAGAGCTGGGCGACGTCTATGCTCCCTATGAAACACCTGTTGTAGCTCCTCAAGCCGGTGGCTCAACGCTGCGTTTTGTGGATGCTATTTCCGATGGCCTGCGAGAGGGGATGCGCCACCACAAAGACCTCATCTTGATGGGGCAAGATATTGCCGAATACGGTGGGGTGTTCAAGATTACCGATGGCTTTGTCGCTGAATTTGGCAAGGAAAGAGTGCGCAATACCCCGCTTTGCGAAAGTTCGATTATTGGAATTGCTATGGGCCTGAGCATCGCTGGTAAAAAGAGTATGGTGGAAATGCAGTTTGCGGACTTTGTCACCTGCGGGTTCAACCAAATCGTGAACAACCTAGCAAAAAGTCACTATCGTTGGGCGCAAAAAGCCGATGTGGTCATCCGTCTCCCAACGGGTGCGGGGGTAGCCGCAGGCCCTTATCACAGTCAAAGCACCGAGGCTTGGTTTTTCCATGTTCCGGGTTTAAAAATTGTCTATCCTAGCAATCCGGCCGATGCCAAAGGGTTACTATTGGCAGCGCTAGACGACCCGAATCCGGTGCTTTACTTCGAGCACAAAGCCCTCTACCGCAGTCTGAGTGGCAGCGTGCCGGAAGGTTATTATACCACCCCTATCGGTAAGGCTGCGACGGCTAAGGCGGGTGAAGACCTCAGCATACTAACCTACGGTAGCGGCGTACATTGGGCGCTAACAATAGCTGAAAAACTAGCCGCTACGGCTAGCATTGAGGTGATCGACCTACGCAGCTTGCTGCCCCTCGATTACGAAGCTATTCAGCAAAGCGTAGCGAAAACGAATAAAGTCCTCATCCTACACGAAGATACCCTCACCGGTGGTATTGGTGGAGAGCTAGCGGCCTGGATCGGGGAGCATTGCTTCGAATGGCTCGATGGGCCGGTGCTTCGCTTAGCAGGCCTTGACACCCCCATTCCCTTCGCCCCCGAGCTGGAAGCTCAATTCTTGCCTACCAACCGCCTAGAAGCAGCTGTGCTGGATTTACTAGCGTACTAAGCCCCTGCCACCATGCTCCTCCGATCCTTGCTCCAACAAAGGCTCAGTCGCCATAATGCTGACCGCGTGCTGGAAGCTGTGCTAGCAGATCGCTCTTTACTGCCGCAGCTCGTGGAGGTGTTTGCACAACCGCTGCCCAAAGAAATTGGCTTGGCCGCCATGGCTTTAGGTAACTTGGCTCGCGTAAAAGCCAATTGGCTACAAACCTACCAAAACCAAATTTTTGAGGCCGGCTATCATGCTATTCATCCAGCTATTCTGCGAAATATGATGCGTATTTTTAGCGAATTGCCCGTGCTAATAGCCGATGATACGCCCATTCCGCCAAAGGCTAAGCGATATGGCTATCAATATATCCTGGCGCAAAACTGTGGGCCCCATACCGCTTATTTGCAAACCGATTTAGAGGGCCCTTTGCTGGATTTTGCCATACACCTCATCGATGAGCCCAGTAGGGCGGTGGCTTCCAGAGTTTTTGCAATGGGGCTGGTACTCAACTTATCGTTGAAATATCCTGACTTGCGAGACGAAATCACCGCCACGGTTAGTCTCCACCTTCCTTACAGTCCACCCGCTTTTAAAAGCAGAGGGCGTATGGTATTGGCGGCGCTGAAGGCTAATTGAATATTAACCAACAAGTCTCAATTTTTCATTACCTTTAGGCCGGTTTTTGGCTAGTCAATCACTAGTCGGAACGGTTGAAGACCAGTGCACTAGGGAAGGAAACAAGGCCTTCGCCTTATTTTTTACTGATCTTCAGCTGGCTACACCTTATTTTTGAACAAGCCTTCAGGTAGTGCTGGCAAAGCCATCTAGTAGGTGGCTAAGGCTGCGCAACGATCTCATAGTAGTGAAGGGTATAATGTAGTGTACAGCGTGGTAAGATGGATATTAAAGATTTATTATCGTTGGTTTTCCCCACAAAAGCGGTTCGTTAGTAGGCTCACCGACTTGCTGGGTTTTATCCCAATTCGGATGAATATCTTCCGCTTGGCTTTCAGTCATAAATCGGGCAATCATGTGGATAATGGGAGCTTTGCCAACCAAAACAACGAGCGCTTAGAGTACCTAGGCGACGCCGTCTTAGGTACGATCGTAGCGGAGTATCTATTCAAAAAGTACCCTACCGGAGATGAAGGCTTCCTAACCAAGATGCGATCGAAGATCGTGAAGCGGAAGTCATTAAACGCTATTGGTTATGAAATGGGGCTCGACGATATTCTGAAAGAGTACAACAACACCAGCATTGCCCGCTCGATGCTGGGTAATGCCGTGGAGGCTCTTGTTGGAGCGGTTTATTTAGATGCCGGCTACGATAAGACTTACCGCTTTGTGGTGCGGCAAATGCTGCGCAATTATGTGGATGTGGAAGGTTTAGAAACCTACGACGACAACTACAAAAGCCAACTTCTAGAACACTGCCAAAAAAACGGGCAGCAGGTAGATTACAAAACCCTCAAACGCTTCAAGCAAGACAAACGCGATCGTTTCGTAGTAGCTGTGCTAATCAATGGCCAAGAGAGTGGCACGGGCGAGGACTACAACAAAAAAAGTGCCGAGCAACTCGCTAGCCGCCATGCGCTCAAGTCGCTGAACCTACTTTAGGGAAAAGCCCATGACCATAGCAGAACTCCTTCGGCAGGCCACGGATGCCAAAACAATGGAAGCGGCTCGAAGATTATTTTTTAGCCGCCGTTGGC
This sequence comes from Lewinella sp., assembly GCA_036735605.1. GTDB lineage: Bacteria > Bacteroidota > Bacteroidia > Chitinophagales > Saprospiraceae > Neolewinella. The sequence continues at coordinate 4,031 of DAINNZ010000013.1, forward strand.
AGCTACTCCAAGGAGATGGAAACTGGCTTTGGGGCGAATTTCAACTTAATGGCCCAGCCCCCCTCCGGGCGGCTGTCGATCTGCTCAATGGCCGCTTTTGCTGCAACTGTAGAAGCCGCCAGCAACCCTGCGCCCACGCGCTTAGCTTGGTAATGATACTGAACAACCAAGCTGAACGCATCACCGTGGCTGAAATGCCCGATTGGGTGGCCGCTCACCAAAACCAAACAGTCGTACCAAACAGCCAGGCCGTTGACGCTTCCACTACCACTTCTTCTTCTCTAATACCTGATGCGAAGCGGCTACAACTCATGCAGCAGGGGATGCAAGAGCTAGAACTTCGCCTTATCGATATTGTAGAAAGAGGCCTAGCCGATACTAATTCACTGGGGCCTGATTTCTGGGCCGATACGGCTACCCGTCTCACGGATGCTAAATTAAGTGGCCTAGCTAGCCAGGTTCGATGGATGAGTAGCAAAAATCTAGCTGCCAGCCAACAGCTCAATTTGCTCGCTAGCCTCTACCTCGCCGTCCTGGCTTGGCGCAATAGTGCCCAACTACCTGAGCCCGCCCTATTAGAGCTACTGCGTTACCTCGGCGTAGCTGTTAAAAAAGAGCAGTTGCTACAACAAAAGAGCCTCGCCGACTACTGGCTGGTGATGGGCGTGGTGGAAGGGGAAGAAGATCGGCTGCGCTATCGTCGCGTATGGCTGCGAGGCGAAAAAAGCAAACGCTATGCCCTATTGCTCGACTATGCCTTCGGTGAACAGCCCTTCGAAAGAGGCTGGGCACTTAGCAGTGCATGGCAAGGTAATTTGCATTACTACCCAGGTAATTATCCGCAGCGAGCCATCCTTCCGTTTCCTAGCCCAGGCCAACATCCCTACGATGGCCTTAAGGGCTATGAAAATTTTGCAGCGCTGCGCAGCAACTACCAAAAGGCACTCGCCCAACAGCCTTGGCTACAACAATACCCAGCCTATCTGCAAGCACTGCAACCCCTTAGCGAAGATGGCCATTTCTTCTTAGTGGATGCGCTGGGTGAGGCTCTAGCTGTGGAGCCCGACTTGGCAGGTTTCTATACGCTACTAGCAGCTAGCTATGGTGAAACGCTCGCTATTTTTGCCGAATTCGACGGCTACTACTTACGGCCGTTGAGCTATGTGAGCGAAACGGGTCTTCGTGCGATCTAGTTGTTGGCTCACTAATTTCCTCCGTCGGTCTTAGTCGCACTACCACCGCTGCTTTTTCGCTGGTTTCGGTTGCGTCGGCGGTTATTGCTTTTAGCGACGCCCTGCTGCTCGTTATTCGCGGGAGGAGCTACTTGGTTAGGTCTGCTTTCGCCGGCGGTGGCTCCTTGGCTTTTCTTTCGCCTTCTATTTTTGTTGGCAGGCTTAGCGGTAGGTGCTTGGCCTCCTGTATTGGCTTGCAGATTAGCAGCCTTGGGGTCGGTCGCTTTCAGTTCAGTTGGCTTAGCACTTTTTCCGCTAGTGGTTGCGGCTGGCTTTCCTTTTCCGAGGGTAGCCGTTCGGCTAGTAGCAGCCGTTCGGCTGGGTGAGGCCGTTCGGCCAGTTGGAGCCACGGGGCTATCGGCTTTACCTCCCTTTCTCGATTTCCGTTTTTTAGTTCGTTTCTTCTCGTTCGGCAGCTCTACAGCCCCAATTACGTCATCGTAGGTAGGTTGGTCGATCGTTTCCTCTACGATTTGGAAAGATTGCAGATCACTCACCATCTTACCCTCCTGTAGCATCTTGAGTATCCGATGTATCTCTTTTACGGGTATCGGGAATAGCGCTCCACGGTTTTCCTTGTAGGTGTAATACATCAATTGCTTGAAGATGTCGGTCTTAATCAATATACCTAATCCCGCTTCGGTTTTGAGCTTATCGGCTTTCTTCGGGAAAGCTTCCAGTGCCTCCATATAAGTATCCAGCTCGTAGTTTAAGCAGCATTTTAGGCGACCACATTGCCCAGAAAGCTTCGTCTGGTTGATCGCAATATTTTGATACCGAGCCGCCGAAGTATTCACGCTCTGGAAATCTGTGAGCCAAGTGGAGCAGCATAGCTCCCGCCCGCAGCTCCCGATACCTCCCAGCCTAGCGGCCTCTTGGCGAGCACCAATTTGCCGCATCTCAATTTTAGTCTTGAAGGCATGTGCCAACTGCCGAATCAACTCTCGGAAATCGACGCGCTTTTCAGAAACATAATAAACGGTCATCTTACGACCATCGCCCTGGAATTCTACATCGCTCACCTTCATGTCAACCTCTGCCGTTCTAACAATGGCGCGTGTTTTCACTAAGGCTTCTTGTTCTTTACCTCTAGCTTCTAGCATCCGCTCTAAGTCACGTAAATTAGCAATGCGCAACACATCGTGATGAACGTGTTTTTCCTGCACTTTTTTCTTACGCATCTGTAAACGCACCAGCTCGCCGCTAAGCGTTACGCGGCCTATATCGTAGCCACTTTCTGTTTCCACCGCCACATTATCGCCCGTATAGACCTGAAAGCCCGGTTGCAGGCGATAGAATCCCTTGCTACAGCCTTCCTTAAAAGACACCTCCACATAATGCGTTGGGCGACTATCATCCAAGCCTAAATGGCTGAGCCAATCGTAGGTGCTCAGTCGATTACAAGAGCCCGTACCACAGCTTCCTTTACTTCCACAGCCCCTAGGGCTTCCATCCGGATTTGGCGCACTTCCACATGCCTGACATCCCATAGTGTATTACTGTCCCCTAGCCTGCCCTCGCTTGGGAGGCTAGTGTTCTTTAAGTTAAAAAATAGCGTCCGCCCCATCCTTGCTTAGCGCAAAGACTCAGCGCTTTGCCGCCTCAAACAGGCGACCGCATGATCTGATGCAGGCGTAGGCCCGCATCCAATAATAAGATTTTAGGGTGTGCATTTCGCTCTATACCCTCAATACATTCATTGAGGACTAAACTAATTGGCTCGAGCTGCTGCCAACCGATCAGTTGGCGCATCTTCTGAGCCGTTTGTAGCTCTTCGGGCAAAAGCCGAATGCGCTCACTATCGCCCTGTTGTACGCTTAGTAGCAGAAACTCCCGCCAGAAGTGCAAACAATAGCGCAAAAATTTCTTTTGGTTTTCCCGCCCTAGCGTAGCGAAGTCGTTCGTCCAGCTCACTAGTTTAGCTGTACTGCCTTGGTGGCAAGCGCGCATCCATTCTAGGAAGCGACTCTCCTCGCTATGGTCTCGTTCTTCACTCAAGCGGAGGGCTTGGCTATAATTGCCATCCGCTAGCCGAGCCGCCGCTAAGGCACTGCGTTCTTCCACCCCTGCCGCTAGCAAGGCTTGCTGAATCTCCTGGCTACTAGGCGGCAGTAACTTCGTGATTTGGCAACGGCTCACAATGGTGTTCAGCAGTAAATCAGCCTTCTCCGCTACTAGTAGAAAGAGGGTGCCTTCGGGAGGCTCTTCGATCATCTTCAGCAGCCGATTGCCTTCGTTGCCCAGGAGCTCCGGCAACCAGATCAGCATAATTTTGTAAGGGCTTTCAAAGGTCTTCAGATTGAGCTTGCGCATAATAGCCGCACACTCATCCTTAGTGATATTGCCTTGCTTATTCTCGGCCTCGATCTGTTGCAGCCAGTCGTCTAGCTCCAAATACGGATTGGCAGCCAGTGCTTTGCGCCACTGCGGTAAGAAATTATCACTCACCATCTTAGCCCCCACTGTCGGGAAGGCAAAGTGCCAATCGGGGTGGGTATAGGTAGCCGTCTTGCGGCAGCTACGGCACTGCCCACAAGCATCCGCCATCCCACTGTTTTCACATAATAGATAGGTTGATAGTGCTAAAGCCGCCGCTAAACCACCACTGCCCGCTGGCGCCAACAGCAAATTGGCATGCGGCATACGACCCCCAGCCGCCATCTGGCGGAGCTGAATGAGACCGGGAGGCTGATGCACCAACTGTTGGAAAAACATGAATCGGCTATTTAGCCCCACCCGAAAACAAAGGATAGTAAAAAAAGACCAGCAAAGGCCCTAAAACAAGCACCAAAGCACCGCAGATCGCGGTGGCCAGCATGGCCTAATATAGTATAGTCTTCCAACCTGGAATTTGTGAATTCCGACTTGCTCTTTTTCCGCCTCGCTGCGTTGAAAAGCCTCGCCGCCCGTACGGGTGCCTACGTTTTTCGCCTTGTGAGCCAAAAAATAGCGGCCTCATATTTTCACAAATCCTGCATTGGAAGACTATATATTTCCCTGCTAAAAGGCAGGGAAAATGTGTTATCAATGAGAACTTGTCGTTCGCTATCCGGATTGCCCCTTGGGTGGGGAAAGATCCTACAACTTCGCAAACGCTTGAACAGCTTACTCGGTTGCGTGGTAAAAGTACGGAATAAAAAATATATCAGCCAAAAAATAATACCGCCCCTTTATTTTTGCCCCGTAGGGGGCAGGGGCAAAGGCAAACTTTGTAGCGCAAGCCTTACCTCTCACCTCCTTCGATTTGCCTTCTTGCCTAAGCCGCCAAGCGGTGAGGAAAGGGCAGACTCCTAGCTACCCACCTCCTATCCTACACCACGAGACAACCCCCAAAAAATAGGCTCAACCCAAAAGGGAAAGTGCTCCGCATACCTAGTGCTTTCAACAAGCCTTCGAGAAATTCTCAAACCACATCGATTCAAGTACCTACCCAACCACTTTGGTTTGGGTATCGGTAAAAGACTAGTAGGCAGCAGCAATTGATTCGTATTGTGAAACGAAACAAGAAGGGCAGCAAGCTACTTTCAGCTTGCTGCCCTTTTAAACAAGATGTTCGTCTTTTCTCAAGATTGTCTTGCGCTATGAATATGCCCTTGCCCCTGCGAGCGGCGCGGTAGCCAATGCTAGTAAAAGGAGGTTTTAACCTGTCTTTTCCAGTAGGCTAGGGATAAAAATCGCGGTATTACAACAAAGGAGCGATCACCAGTGCTACAACGCTCATCAATTTCAATAAGATATTGAGGGATGGGCCGGAAGTATCTTTGAAGGGGTCGCCTACGGTATCACCAACCACAGCTGCTTTGTGTGGCTCGGAGCCTTTGTGGAAGATGGTGCCTTGAACGTTGGCGCCTGTTTCGAACATTTTCTTGGCATTATCCCAAGCACCACCGGCATTAGACTGGAAGATGGCCATCATCACCCCTGAGCTAGTAACCCCTGCGAGCAAGCCACCGAGCATTTCAGCACCACCGGTAAAACCCACCAGTACGGGAGAAACAACAGCAATTAAACCGGGCATCACCATTTCGCGAATAGAAGCTTTGGTAGATATTTCTACACATTTGCTATAGTCGGCTTTGCCATCGGCTGCATCGAAAGTGGCTTTGTCGGCAGCAGACCATTCGCTTTCTTTTTTACCATCGTTGCGCTTCATCACCTCAAGGGCTGCTTTTAGTTCAGGAATTTCCAAAAACTGGCGGCGCACTTCTTTGATCATATCGTTGGCTGCGCGGCCTACGGCTTCCATGGAGAAGGCAGAGAAGAGGAAAGGTAGCATAGCACCTAGCAATAAACCAGCCATTACCAGCGGCTTGGAAATATCGATCGTATTGATACCTGCCGTTTGCATAAAGGCTGCAAAAAGGGCGAGTGCGGTCAGGGCCGCAGAACCAATGGCAAAACCTTTACCGATAGCGGCAGTGGTATTGCCCACTGCATCTAACTTATCGGTGCGCTCGCGTACTTCTTTTTCTAGCCCGGCCATTTCAGCAATACCACCTGCGTTATCAGAAATAGGGCCATAAGCATCCACCGCCAATTGAATACCAGTGTTAGAAAGCATCCCTACGGCTGCAATGGCAATACCATACAAGCCCGCCACTTCGTAAGCACCAATGATGGCCGCAGCCAACACAACGATCGGTAGTGCCGTAGAGCGCATTCCCACCGCTAAACCAGCGATGATGTTGGTAGCCGCACCCGTGGCAGATTGATCTACGATACCCTGTACGGGCTTCTTGCCTGTGCCTGTGTAATACTCAGTGATATAACCAATAGCTAGGCCAGAGGCTAAGCCGAAAAGAATGGCAAAGAAAACACCGTTAGCGGTATAATTGATGCCGCCTAAGCTCCAAGTGGCAGGCATTACCGTTTGTACGGCAAAGTAAGTTAGAATCAACATGATTACCGCTGCTACCAACTCACCCAAATTGAGGGCCTTTTGCGGGTCGCCACCTTCTTTCACTTTCACGAAGAACATACCGATGATAGAGGAAATAATGCCAATACCTGCAACCACCAGTGGTAGCAATACCGCATTAAGGCCGCCAAAGTCCATGGCCTGGAACTCCACTAAGCTCATGAAAGCTGCACCGATTACCATGGTGCCAATAATAGAGCCTACATAGGACTCGAAGAGGTCGGCACCCATACCCGCTACGTCGCCTACATTATCACCCACGTTATCGGCAATAGTGGCTGGATTGAGGGGGTGGTCTTCAGGGATGCCTGCTTCTACTTTGCCTACCAAGTCGGCGCCTACGTCGGCAGCTTTGGTATAAATACCTCCACCTACCCGAGCAAATAGGGCAATAGAAGAAGCCCCGAAGCTAAAACCGGTTAGTACGGTAATAACACGGCTCACGTTTTCGTAAGTTTCAGTGCCGAACATACCTTGAAAGATCAAGAAAAGGCTGCCTAAGCCTAGCAAGCCTAAGCCAACTACACCCATACCCATTACGGAGCCGCCGGCGAAGGCCACTTCAAGTGCCTTCCCTAAGCTAGTGCGTGCAGCATTGGTGGTGCGCACATTGGCTTTGGTGGCCACTTTCATGCCGATGAAGCCTGCGCCCGCAGAACAAAAAGCACCGATGATGAAAGAGATAGCAATCATAAAGCTAGAGGTCTCCTTGTTGGCACTAAAGCCGAGCAATAAGGCAACCACGGCTACAAAAATGACGAGTATTTTATACTCTGCCCAAAGGAAAGCCATTGCACCATCCGCAATGTTTTGGCCGATACGTTCCATACGAGGTGTGCCCACCTCTTGTTTGCTCACCCAGGCTGAGCGGATGAACATGTACACCAGTGCCAAAATACCGAGTGCCGGCACTGCCATAAGAATAGTAGAATCCATGAAAATTGAAATTTTACTTGTTGTTGAAGAAAGAAATATTGTTCAGTCTCCGCGACAAGCGATCTAAATGGCCGCAGGGGTAAGCTTATAAGCCCTTGAGAACCAAGGGATCCCTACGCTTCAGAAGGTCGTTGACCCGAATTTAGAGCGCAAAGATAATGGCTTTTCACTTTTTGACAAATATCTGATGAAAAAGAAGGTTAAGTAATGGTAAAGAATGTTAAGTAGTCAAGTGTTTTGAGCAGCCTATTTGAGTTGTTCGAGCATCCATTTCTTTTCGGAAAGAGGATTGGCTTGTTCGATTTCCTGAACTAAAGTCCGTTTTTTCTCTCGATCGAAAGGTTCTAAGCGGCTCATTCGGCGAGTAAATTTAACGACATGATCGAAGTTGCGCTGCTGCGCATCAGTCAAGTCTTTTCTTCTTATATAGGTGCTCATGCTATCAAGTAGGCTATCGAGCGCATCGAGGCTGTCTTGTTCATAATACATCTTGAGCAGCAGTGTTTTACCCAACAAGTTATAGACGGGATGTTTGATGGTAGCCTGGGCAAGTAGGTGCATGGCTTGGCTATAATCGCCAATAGCATAGAGGTAGCGCGCTTGGGCGTAGTTGTAGGTGTCGTCGGCTTGTTCGGGATCCAGAAAAGGGCGATATTGGGCAATGAAGCTGGCGGCATAATCGAACTCCTTTGTAACTAGTGCTACCGACACTACGTTCAAATAGGTGTAGCGTGTCATGATGTTGTTTTCAAGCAATACTTCTTTCTCGAAGCCCATCCGATACCATTCAAAGGCTTGGCGAGTGTACCATTCATGGCCTGTATTGACGTAGGGCACGCAGATATTGATGATCATGAGGTAGATGTCGTGCTGGTCTTTCCAAGGAAGGAGCTGGCCATTATCGCGCACGGTTTGGCGTAGCTTTTCAAAAAAATCGCTCTGCACTTCGCCGTCGGGCACTTGTAGGCATTTGATTACGTAGTAGTAAATTCCTAAACCTGGGAAGCGGCTCAGTTGATGCTGCTCCACAAAGTGAATAGCCTCCGATAGGAAATTAATTTGATACTGCACTTTATAAGCCTTTTGATGGAATAGCATGTGGCAGCAGAGTCGTAGCTTTTCGATCAAATAGGTCTGGTCTAAAGCGGTAGCTACCACTTGCAGGTTCACATCGTGAATACCCTCCCCGATGGCTTGTAGGGCATACTTTTCTTGCTGTAGTAGGTATTCGTTGCGGAAGTATTCCTCGCCTTTTTCCTTTGCCTCCTCTTGTAGGCGTTCGGCGCGTTTCAGTGTTTTTTGTAGCGAACGGTCTAAGTTGCGTTCGCGGTATTGTTTGGCTAGGGCGAGCTGCTTTTTTAAGGGTTCTTGCTCCCAATCGGGGTAGATGAGCCATTCTTCCACTGCTTTCTGGGTAAAGTGGATAATTTGTCGCATTTTAGCATCTTCATACCTTTCTTTCGGAAAGAGCTTCCGCCAAACACGCGTTTTATCCAAGCTAGCCGTTTTATGTAGGTGGTCAGCCGTACTGAGATAGTGGTGCATCTCTTGCACATCTTGGCGCATATTATGCGCTGGCGAGGCTAGCCATTTTCCCAGGTCGCGCATCTCTTTTTTATCTAAAGAGCGATAAATTGTGATCAATTCACTTTTTTCCACCGTCGTCTAATTTGTTTTTGTTCAACAAGAAATAAGGCTTTAAAGCATACATAATATGTTGTTTTTCAATATTTTAAAATCTATTATTGTGGCTTTAGTTGCCTCAAATATACGATTTTTTTTCAACAATTGTAAAAATCTGTCCTTGTGCGGGCTTGCCAGCGGCTGCACCTTTGCATTGCAATCAAAGGAAAGCGACCACAAGGATGTCTTGATGAACAAAAAGACGCACATAAGTTGGAGGTTATTTATTCGATACCTCGCTTGCTTAGCCGGCTGTGTTTTGCTCAGCGGTTCATCTTATGCACAAGGCTTTGAGGTTTCTTTTGGTGGTTCTAAAGAGGACCAAGGCGTTGCGGTTATTCAGATGCAGGATCACGGTTATCTCGAAATCGGTTTCTCTGAAGGCTTAACAAGCGACGATAATGACATTGACATTTTCATCATCCGCACCGATGTGGATGGCAAAACACTCTGGCAAAAGACCTATGACCCTGGTTTTGAGGAGTTCCCAACAGCGGTTATACCGGTGGAGGGCAACAAATTCCTCATCTCTGGCCATCGGACGGAAATGCCTGGTAGTCCTTCCCTTGCTTATTTGATGCAGATCAATGAGTTCGGCGATTTAATCTGGGCAAAGTCTTATGGCTCAGCCGAAGGAGGGGAAAGAGCCAACCACATCGTAGCGACCGAAGACGGCAATTTCTTGCTCACAGGCACTTTCACCGCTGCGGCTACCGGCCGTAGAGATATTCTACTCCGTAAAGTAGATGCCGAGGGCAACGAAATTTGGCGCCGCGTGCTAGATAATAGCCGCGACCAAGAAGGCGTTGGTGCCGTTCGCCGCCCAGGTGGCTACCTCATCGGAGCCAATGGCCGCAGCAGTGCGATTATCGACGACGATATACAGCTCTACGGGGTAGATGAAAATGGCAACCTACAATGGCTTCGTATCTACGGGCAGCCCTTGGTAGGGGAAAAAATGGATAAGATAATCTCCACAAGCGATGGCAACATTGCTTTCGTGGGGGCTACGAACAACTTAAACACCGCCTTAATAGCAAAAGCGAATCTCAACGGAGATACGCTATGGTACAAAGAAATTAATGCTACGCCTTTTGATAATCACCTGCATGGGCTGATTGAAGAAGACAACGGACAATTCCTCGTGGCCGCCGGAGAAGCTGTGCCAGACGCTGTAACCCTCAATATCGACATACTGATGGTGAAAGTAAGAAGCGATAATGGACAGCTCGTTTACCAACGACTCCTCGGCGACGATAATGTGCTCAATACAGCGGCCGATTTGGCTCCCACGGTGAAAGGAGGTTATGCAATCGCTGCCTTCAATGCTTTGGAGAACGTATCCTTCAACGATATGACCCTCTTCAATACAGATGCCGCCGGCGAACACCTGACCAACCGGATCAGAGGACGAGTTTTCCATGCCATTAACGGCTGCGGACAAACGAGCCCAAACGACTTTGGCCTAGGAGATTGGCTGTTGAGAGCAGAAAGCGAAAATGCCGTTTTCTTCGGCAGTACGGATAGTTTAGGCTTCTACGATCTTCAGGTCGATACAGGCACCTATACACTCACCTTGCTGCAAAAAAACGATCGCTGGGAGATTTGTCAACCGGCCTTCACTACGCTTAGCTTAGCACAAATTTACGATAGTACCCGCTACAACTTTCCACTCGTTCCAGCAATTGATTGCCCACTACTAAGTGTGGTGCTCACCGCTGGCCCCGCCACTGCCTGCGATCTGCAAACCATCACGGTGCGCTATGGCAACCAAGGGGCTTCCACCGCGAGCGGCGTAAGCGTAGAACTTGAATTAGACGAAATTCTAGCTTTCCTCAGCAGTTCCATTCCTTTGAGCAATCAAAGTGGGCAGCAACTGACCTTCGAACTACCCGACTTGGCACCCAGCCAATATGGTTCTTTCGATGTGAATGTGGCTGTCGGCTGCGCAGCGGTTGTTAACCAGCAGGCCGTATCTTCTAGTGCGCGCATCTTGCCCGTTTTCAATTGTTCGCCCATCGATCCCAATTGGGACGGTAGCAGCATCAGCGTTAGTAGCCAATGTACGGAAACAGGTATCATCTTTCAAATTACCAATATTGGTGAAAACCCAATGACACAGCCCTCGCGCTATGTGGTAATAGAAGATATTATTCTGGTGAGAGAAGCCCCCTTTAACCTCGCCTCCCAAGGCGTGGAGCAAGTGGAAATCCCATTCGATGGGGAAAATAACGGTGCTACCTTTCGTATCATCGCCGAACAGCCCAATGGTCATCCTGGCAGCCTTTTTCCTACAGCCGTAGTGGAAGGTTGCAGTACCAACACACAAAACACTTTTACAACGGGCTTCGTAGCCCAGTTCCCCGATAATGACGGAGAACTTAACTTTGACATATTGACGCAGGAAGTATTCGTACTGAATTCTAGTGAACCTCTCGCTTTGCGAGCTTATCCCAAAGGCTACCAAGACTCCATCATTACCCCAACTACCGACTTGGAGTACACCATCTTTTTCTCACTAGACAGCAACGAAGATACCATCGGACGCGTAGTTATTAGAGACACATTATCCCAAAAACTTGACCTCAACTCCTTGGAGATGGGCGCAGCAAGTCATCCCTATGATTTTACACTTTACCAATCAGGTGTTCTAAAAATCACGTTCGATTCTATTCAACTTCTTGCAGGCGGCGGCACCGGGGGAGCCAATAACGCCCCTTCCCAACAAGGGTTCGTCTCTTTTAGACTATCCCAAAAACCGAACAATACTGTGGGGGATGTTATTAGCAATCGTGCCGCCGTTTATTTCGACTATCGCCAGCCTATGAGTACTAATGCTACGCGCCACCTAGTCGGTTGCCAGCAGCTTTTCGAAACTGACTGTTTACTGACATCAACGCGAAACTTTTCTGATCGGCAAGGCGTTATTATACATGTATTCCCTAATCCCATGCAGACGCACACAATGGTGAGCATCAAGGGTTTAGAAGAACCAAACGCTACACACTTGTTCACGATCTATGACCTCCTCGGCAGGAAAGTGCAGCAGCATACCTTCCAAGGTGACCAAACCCAGCTGCTGCGTCAAAACCTACCCAGTGCCGCTTACTTCTACGAGCTAAGAACACAGGGGAAAATAATCGGAAAAGGAAAGTTGTTTATACAATAATCGTTTTCTAGTCAGCGTTTTAACAACCCAAGCAGTGCGAATCACTCCTTGGTCAACTAACTATCAACGCCTTTAGGCGCAGGCTATCAACCACCTTCGAGTGGCTATGCCATAAAGATTTTTTTAGGTCGTCTTTTTTTCATGAGATTATGATTTGTTTGTGCCAGAGCAGTTTGATGCTCTGGCCTTTTTTTTGCCCCTTCAGCACCTCCCTACAAGTCTAAACCTGCATAAAAGCCCAAATCTTCCGCCGTCCAAAGCTTAGTGTAGAGCGCGATCTGCCCAACGTGATAAGAAAAATGCTCTGTTACATGTACCAAAATACCAATACCGCTATATTCAAAACATTGGATCATTTGCCGCTTCAATAAGTCTTCCTCCGTACACCGCTGAATTTTATCAATGCCCTGCGCCAAACTACTTTCCAGCATAGTTAGCAGCTCGGCTTTGCAGTAGCCGCCTTGCGTACTAAACTCGGTATCGCGCTGCCGTTCGTCGGCTTCCCCGCCCAAGCCTGCCACGAGATACTGCCGGATATTGCCGCAAAGATGTAACAGCAAATTACCCACACTATTTGTTTGCCCATTCGGCTTTTCCCATAGCTGCGCTTCACTAAGCCGCGCTAAACAGTTCGCCACCCTAGGCGGGTTCAGGGCAAGGTAATGAATCGTCTGCGCTAAAAATTCTTTCGTTACTGGCGACATAGCTGCGTGTTTGATGCGTGGCACAAGATGGGGCAATTACCCATTCCCAATAACTGCACCAATGCCAATGCTCTTTTGCTAGCTGCCGCTTCGCTCGCCCTGTCTAAGGCGGGCACGCTGTGCAGGGGCAAGGGTAACGAGGGAGAGTGGGGGGGAGAGAGGTAGGTAGGATTATTTCAAGCCATCCAAAGCCTGCTTTAAATCGGCTACTAGGTCATCCGCATCTTCGATACCCACACTGAGGCGGATGAGGCTATCGGTGAGGCCTACGCGGAGGCGTTGTTCTTTGGGGATGGAGGCGTGGGTCATGCTGGCAGGGTGGCCGATGAGGCTTTCCACGCCGCCTAGGCTTTCGGCGAGGGTGAAATACTGGGTATTACTCAGCACCTGCTTGGCGGCCTCGTAGTTGTCGGCAACCAAATCAAAGGAAACCATGGCTCCGAAGTCGCGCATCTGCCGGTCTGCGATGGCATGACCTGGGTGGGTGAGAAGCCCCGGGAAATACACTTTGCTAACGGCCGGATGATCTAGCAGAAAAGCTGCAATGGTTTTGGCGTTCAAGCAAGCTTGTTTTACGCGCAGGTGAAGGGTTTTGATACCGCGCAGCACCAAAAAACAATCTTGTGGGCCGGGCACTGCCCCTACGGCATTTTGGAGGTAATGTAGCTGTTTGTATAAATCGGGGTGGCTAGTGATCACGGCTCCCATGACTACGTCGCTGTGCCCATTGAGGTATTTAGTGGCGGAATGGAGTACTAGATCGGCACCTAGAGCTAGCGGTTGCTGTAAATAGGGGCTAGCGAAGGTATTGTCCACACAAGTTAGGATGCCTTTCTCTTTAGCTATATCCGTGAGGGCTCGAATATCTACGATATTGAGCATTGGGTTGGTAGGGGTTTCTATCCAGAGCAGCTTGGTTTGCTCGCTGAGCTGTTCGCCGAGGGCTTTGGGGTCGCGCATATCTAGGAAGCGGCTTTTAATCCCAAACTTTTGGTGTACAGCCGTTAGCAGCCGGTAAGAGCCGCCGTATAGGTCGTCGCTAGCAACCACTTCGTCGCCGGGTTGTAGTAATCGGATAATAGCATCCATAGCCGCGAGGCCACTACCGAAGCAAACGGCATGTTGGCCTCCTTCTAGGCTAGCGAGGTTGCGCTGAAGGGCATCGCGGGTAGGGTTATTGCCACGGGCGTATTCGTAACCTTGGTGTTCGCCAGGTGCCGTTTGGGCATAAGTGGAGGTTTGGTAGATAGGCATCATCACTGCGCCGGTGGTGGGATCGGGTGATTGGCCTCCGTGGATGCAGCGGGTGGCAAAAGCAGCTGTTTGATTGATATCGTCGTGGCTCATAGATTGGTTGGCTGGGCAAAGCGAAGTGACCGCCTTTTTACAGTGTAGGCTTTGCGGCTGCGAAGATCGGAAAGTTTATCAAAAAGTTGGGTGAAATTCAGCTACTACTGCCGTGTCGGCCTAGGAAAGCAAGGTTTGGGGGGAATAGGTAGCCTTTGCGCCCTCCAGTTGGTCTTGCCCCTGCATTTATGCCCTACTATCTCTATGCCAAATAGGGTGATTGTACGCAGGGGTGTTTTCTTAACGATTAGTAGTGGCCGCTGGGGCAACTTTTGGGAGCCGACTTTTTTTGTTGATGCCACCGAAAAGATCGGCAAAGGAATCAAATTCTTTACGCCAACTGATGCCAGCCCCTACCTGTAGGCGCCGATCGCTCAGTAGATCGGGTTGTAAGCGTTGGTAGATGCGGAACTTGAGGGTGCGGGCGTCGTTGAGGGCGTACTCTGCAAAGAATTCGTTGCCAAGAAAAACGCCTGAGTTTTGGGCGATAAATTGGTTGTTGCCGAGGATATCCAAGGTGGGCGAGAGGGAGATAGTCCAGCGATTGAAAGATTTACGGAGCGTGAGTTCAAGAATATCCCCTCGGCTATTGCCAGATTGCCCTAAATTGGCCGCCGATCGGTAGCTGTTGTAGGCCAAGTCAAAGTCGATAGAGGAAATGAAAGCTTCCTCGCCGAAAGCCTGGGCGATGGTATTGTTGATGAGATAACTCATGTAGTTAGATGCCCACTCTGCAAGGGAATTGACAATTACATCATTGGTGCTGAAACTTAGATCGGGGGGCAAAAACTGACCCACGATAAGTAGGCCAAAGACCTGGCGGTTGAGTTCGTTTTGGTCTAAGAGTAGTAGTCTTCTTTTGTTATTAGCGAAAGTTTCCAACTGGCCGTCGAGATTGGGGAAACTTACATCAAAGTTGATATCGGGTTGTAGTAGCTGGCCTTGCAGTAGTAGGCTGAGGTTTACATCGGTTGCGCGGGCGGCAGCGCGTTCTAAATCAGAATTGGTAATCCCGATGAGGTACTCTTGTATGAAGCCGGAGATAGGCGTGGAAAGTTTTTCGTAATCGGCTATGAGGTTAAGGCGAGCATCGAAAGGATCGCCGTCCCAAACGATGGTACCACCAGAGCGGACACTGAAAAGCTTATTGATGAGTTTGAAAGCGGTGAAAAGGTAGCTGCCGGAATTGATTTCGTAGTTTCCGAAAATCTGCATATCGGATGCTCTCGGGAGTAAGATACGCAGGTTACCACGGCCATTTCCTTGTATTTTATCGCCAATTTCTTCGTCGAAGATAATCTCCATATTGGCTGCTTGGTTCACGGTAAGATCCATTTCAAGGCTAACCCCAGTGGGTTCTTTGCTATTGGTGGATTCGGGCTCTAGGTATATTTTTTTATTGACGAAGCGGATATCTTGGCTGATGGCGTTGTTGCTGCCCGCTTGTTCGGCAGGGATAACCAATCGGGAGTCGTTGCCTACTTCGGCACGAACGTAAATGTCAGGTTGATTAAAATTACCGGAGAAGCTGATGCGGCCGCTCCCGATAGCTCGACCATAAAAAAGGGCGTTATCTCCTTTTTGTAGGTCGAGTGCTAGGAAGCGGTCGGTATTCATAGCAGCGGCTAGGCCTAGGTTTTTTAGGCGGTTGTGGCTGATGCCGCCGTTCACGGTAGCTCGGTTGCCGAAGCGATCTCTTAGTACGGTACCCGTTGCATCAAAGAGGGTGTTGTTGATGTTGATTTGAGCCTCTTGGAAGGTGTAGCGGGTTTTAAGGTAGTTAACAACAAAAGCTCCTTGATTGGCCTGGATAGCGCCACTCACGTCGAGTTGTTTGGTGAGTCCTTTTACTTGCATAGTGGCATTAAAATCACCTTCTAGGCCCGATACGGCTCCTCCTACCCAATAATTGGCCAATGCTAGCGGATAACCGCTAATAGCTACGTTGAGATCGAGGTAGTTTTTGCGTTCTTCTAGTTGCTTGGGTTTTTCAACGAGGTCTTGTAGGTTGAAAATAGCCTCGGTGATTAATTGAGCCGTATCTCTATTGAGACTCATGTAGGCTGTTAGCTGGCTTTTGAGGTTAGCTGCTTTGGCGTCGAGGCGCATCCAGCCGTAGTCGTCGCCGTTCATCAGAAAAGTGTCGGCTTGCAAGGTAGCGGTTATTCCTTCCAGTTTAAACAGGTCTTCTATCGATACGCGTACGCTAAAATTGCCTGAAAAATCGAGTTGTGGATAGTTCCACACAGAATCGATAATAGCTAAGGGGAAGTTGACAAAGTCGATGTTCAAGCCTTGTTGCCCTTCTTTACTCAGGCTTACTTCTCGCTGCCCGCTGTTAAGGCGAAAGTTGCGGGTGTCAAGGAAGTTTTTACCGAAGGTGATGGAATTATCTCCGCTGATCTCCCAGGGTTCTTGTAAAATATCGAGCCTAGACGGGTCTAATTCTAGCCGAAATTTGGAGCTATCTGGTAGGTAGAGTAGCCCGTTGAGATTGAATTTATCAAATAGCGGATTGGTCTGAGAGGCATAATTAATACCAAACTGGATACTATCTTTATTGACGATACTAAGCAGTGCCAAAGGCCCTAGTCTTGGTTTTTCGTTAAGGTAAGTGGAGTCGATGGCCACATCTAAGTCTGCTTCACTGCCAGTTGCATCTAAGCGAATGATAGGGTCTTTGAGGGCTAGATTGCCAAAATAGAAACGAGGTACACTCAGGTCGAGTTTTAGTAAACCTGCTTCACCACTATATTTACCCGTGGCTACTAAATCTTTGATTGGGCCTAGCTGGGGGTGGAGGATGTAGTTGAATCCCTTGGTATCGAGTATGTCTATTTCGTAGGTGAAATTATTAATACCGGGCGTTCGCTTGGGGGCGCGGATACCTAGTCGATCGGCGTAGCCTAGGTAGAAATCGACCATAAATTGCTTGAGGCCTCCTAGTAGCTCATTGATATCGAACTGGCCCACTATTTCTCCCTTTGCGATATCACTGTTGAGGACAAGCCGCTTTTCGCCACTTTCGTTAAAGTCGGTGTAGGCCAATAGGGTATCTACGGTGTAAGCATCCGTGCCATCTTTTAGGAGTTTCAATCGCTTCACTTCTAAGCGGCCTATCATATCCGTAAAGCGGGTGTCGCGAAGGTTTAGCCCCACGTCGCCAGATAGGACGATGTCGGTTTTACTTAGGTTGAGTGCCTTTAGGTCGATGCGATCTACTTGAGCGGTGAAGTTTAGATCGGTGATGCTATCGCGAAAGTCGAGTTCTCCTCGGAAATTAAAGTCGATGTTTTCATCTTGGATGTTAAAGTCTCCGTTAAAGAAGTTCCGGTTTAGCTGGCCGGAGATAGCTGCCTGTTGGTAGGTATAATCTTTGAAGGTAAAATCTTCGATGGTAGCACGGAGCGTAGCGGCGGCTGTTTCGGCCACGAGGCCACGGCCGTCTTTAATTTGCCCCTGCAGGGAGACAGTACCGAAAGAGGGATCGTTGAGGAAGACGCCTAGGTCGAAATCGGTTAGAGCAATAGCTCCCGAATAGATAGCTTTTCGGACGCCCGGAATAAGATTCATGTTCATGTCCATTTCGGAGCGGCCAATGTCGGTGCGTAGATTTCCATAGGCTACGAAGTTGGCGAAGAAGCCATCGAAGCGGCCGGTGAAGCGTAGCTTTCCTAATCGATCGAAGGAGGGGGGCGGTTTAAAGCTGGGGATCAAGCTGCGTAGGCTAGCCATATTGGTGCTAGCTTGTTCTAGGTCGAGCTGCAAGAACTGTTCGCCTTTTTTAGTAAGGGCGTTGGAGGAAAATTTGCCTCGGAGGTAATTTTGCTCATCGAGGCCTACCTCAACATTGCGGCCTCGGAGGCTATTGACGGGGCCTGATAGATCGCCCTTGAGTAGGAGTTTGCGGTTTTGATTATCTCTAAAGAAGGGGTTGAAACGGAGTTGGTGAGCGAAGTAAAGGACGTCTCTTACAGCTAGTTGGCTAGCGTCGAGTTGGATGTTCATCCGCACGCGGTCTTCGAATCGACTCCAAGCCTGCCACCCTTCTCGGAAGGAGAAGGAGAGCGTGTCGCCTAAGCGTGTATCAGGGGTGATGATTTCTAGCCCGTTCGCTACTAGTGTCGTAGGGGCGATAAGCAACTCTTGCACACTGAGCCTTTCCAATAGGAAGCCCGATTGCTCGAGTAGGCCGAGGTGCTTAAGCTGCCCGCGCAGACTGTCTTTTGCTAATTGTATGTCAACTACCTCAAGGTTGATATTGGCTACGTCTAGGCGGCCAAAATCGATGGCGTTCATGTCGCTGACAGCCAAGGGAGCTTTGCGGTAATTATTAAGCAAAAAACGACCGTCGATAACTTCGACATGGGTAGCATTGATTCGTAGGCTTATACTGTCGGCAAGTTCAGCTGCTGTGTCGGCCGCTATTACTTCACTATTTAGGAGAATACTATCTAGGGGGTGCTGTGCGAAATTCGTTAGTTGAAACAGGGGCTCTCGTATCTCTAGATGGTTAATATCGAATTGTTGCCCTGCTAGATCTACTTGCCGGAGCCTAGCTAGGAGGGAAGGGATGTGAAGTTGAATCAACTTTCCTTTTACGCTGTCTTGCTGGGAGAACGAGACTTCTTCTAGGCCGAGTTTTTTTAAGTTGAGGGCTAGGGGCTTCCCCTGACTGTCTTTCGGCGGAAAAAGCCGCTGCAAAGCATGGGCGAGGTTGCTTTGCGTATCGCCTATATCGCGGCGAATTTTAAACTGACTATGACTGATATTGATCTCCTCAATCTCTAAACCTCTACTTAGGAGTACAAAAGGATTGAGATTGAAGTCGGCCCAAACATGACCGGCGTAGAGTAGCGTATCTCCGTACTTATCTTCAATGAATAGGCTGTCTATTCGTAGTTCATCCAGCCAAGCGAGCCGAACCTGCTTCAACTCTACACGACTTTCTAAGGTCTTGGAGATTGATCGGATTGCCCGCTGCCCTAACCACTGCTGTAGCGCTGGCGATTGGAGCAGTAAGATGAAAAACAGCAACAGCCCAATAGCCCAAATGAGGCCGCGCCTCAGTAGGTTCCAAAAGCCCCAAGTTGGTCTCTTAACAGGGGGCTTCCCATCGGGTGCTTGCTGTTGTTCCAAAAGCATGTCTTAAAGCGCGAAGGTACGTATTTTGGCACACACCTCGCTTACCTATTATAACAAACGACCTAGTCGCTAAAAGGGTTAGGAAATAAGAAGCTTTAACCTATCTTTGTGATATGAAGCTACCCTTCAAAATGGCATGGCGGTATCTTTTTGCGAAGAAATCAACCAATGCTGTCAATATTATTACGTTTATTGCTGCCTTTGGGGTTTCCATTGGCGCGGCTGCCTTGTTGCTGACGCTGAGTGTTTTCAATGGATTTGAAAGCCTTTTTTTAGGTATGTTCGATAATATGAACCCCGATGTGGAAATTACGCCGGCAAGCGGTAAAACCTTTGATTTTACAACCGATAAAAAAAGTGCGCTATTTGGCGTGCCAGGCGTAGAGCAAGTGGCGGTGGTGTTAGAAGAAACAGCCTTTTTTACCTATGCAGGTAAGCGAAGTGCCGGAAAAATCAAAGGTGTTGATGATGCTTATGTGAACATTAACCAGATCGATACGAGCATCCGCGCAGGCTTTTACCAACTTCGCGACGGTAGCGATCGGTTTTATGCGGTGGTAGGGCATCAAATTACTTATGCCTTGGGCATTGATGTACTCAACCAGTTTGAGACGCTACAAATTTATATGGCCAAGCGGCAACGGAGCCGATCCACGGTGCTAGGGGCTAGCTCCCCGCCTTTTGTGAGTAGAGCTGTTTTTCCTGTTGGCATGATACAAACACAGCAATCTTTTGAAAAACAGGCCGTTTTGATTGATCTAGGGCTGGCTAGGCAGTTGCTAGGCTTACCAGCAGATGCGGCTTCAGCGGTAGAAATCCGTTTGAGTAAGGGTTTCGACGTGAATGCAACCTACGCCGCCATCGAACAGGTGATGGGGGATGCCTTTGTGGTGAGAAATCGCTACCAACAAGAAAGCGGTATCCTTAAACTGATGCAAATTGAAAAATGGATCAGCTTCGCCATCGTAGCACTGATGATGATCCTGATCTCCTTCAACCTCGTAGGGGCACTATGGATGATTGTGCTAGAAAAGAAGAAGGACATCAGCATACTAAAGAGCATGGGCATGACGGCTACGCATATCCGTGGAGTCTTCCTGCGAGTGGGGCTATTGCTTTGCTTGCTCGGTATTGGGGCGGGTTTTTTACTAGCTTTTTTGCTCTATCTGGCACAGAAGCAGTTCTCGCTCATTTCGATCCCTGGCCTAGATGCCTACCCGCTTTCCATGCGCCTAACGGACTTACCCATTGTGGCTGCCGTGGTGCTGCTTATCGGCTTGCTGGCTTCCTTATTGCCAGCACAACGCGCAGCAAGCGAGGAAGCTCAGGTGCGAGCGGAGTAAATCCTAGCCTATTGCGCGGGGACGGAGCGGATTTTAATATTCCGGAAACTCACTTTGTCACTATGATCTTGAAGGGATATTTTGCCACTACTACTTTTGCCAAAGAGGGGCATGTCCTTGAATTTGGAGGCCGCGATCATGGTTTCCCATTCGGTGCCCTGGTTGGGGTATTCGACCACTTTTTTGCCATTCAGCCAGTGTTCTGAATGGCCGTTGGTGACGATCAGTTTTACCCTATTCCATTCGTTAGCGGGCAAAACGGTCCGTTCACTCACTGCGATCATGTCATATAAGCTGGCCGCTTGGTGATTTTCGAGCGCTGCATCAGGGTGGCATTTATTGTCGAGAATTTGCATCTCTGGGCCAGTCTGCCAAGGGTATTGGCTACGGTCGTCTTCTATCACATTATAGATGATGCCGCTGTTGCCACAATCGCTTATTTTCCAGTCCAAGAGTAGTTCGTAGTTGCTAAAAGAGGCATCTGAAACAATGTCGCCACCATCCTCTAAGCTTGGATCGAGGTAGAGACTGCCTTCTTCATCGATTTTCCAGCCGCTGCCCACACCCGTTTTGCCGTAATTGTGCCAACCGCTCAGGTCTTTACCATTGAAAAGCAGTTGCCAGCCAGCGGCTACTTCCGCTTCACTGAGGGTGTTGTGCTGTATGGGGGAAGCCGGCTCTGGGGTCTCTGGCGCTGTTCCTGTATTGTTTGGCGCACTAGTGTCGCCACAAGCTGGTAGGCTAAGCAATAGCAAAGCACCAAGCAAGGGAAGGAAAATATGGGGCATGATTCTATTTTTTCACAAGATTAGTGAAAAATCAGGAATTATGCAAGTTTATGGCGCTTTCTGCTTGCTCCACATGCCTTTGGTTGTGAAAAACGATAAGCCGAAGTGTATCGCCTAAACGAAGGCGAATCCATCTGGAAAGCGTAGTAGAGGTGCTGTTTTTTTGCAAATTCACTCGTTGAGCCCTTTGCAATAACTCCAGCATATTGTTTTGTTGCACGATGAATTTGTTCAGCACCGCTTCGTCTAGCTGGCTTCCGATAGGGTTCATCGAGTTGAAAGTTTTCATTTTCCGGCCTTTCCCTTGCGGTTGCATAGCTTCAGTCATTTTTTGCCCCAGCCAGTTGCTACGAAAGCCAGTTTGAGGCGAAACACTCGCCCCCGCTTTCGCTATAGCCTTCGCTATTTCCGGCAGGTAAAAATCGCCATAACGATTAAGGTGTTCTAAACATTCTAGTGCACTCCAACTATTTTCATTTGCGCGTTGGTTTAAGCAACTAATGCTTTTGGTTTGAAATATCTTAGCTCTTTCCAAGCAGTAGCTAGTCCTGCTAAGCAGGTCATTTACAATTTCTTCGTTTGTTCCAGAAAACATAGTACGTATTTTTAGAGCATAAACAAACTACCCCACAATTTCATGCCCCCATCCACATAGAGCGTTTCACCCGTGATGTAGCTAGCCATGGGGCCAGCTAAGAAGGTGACGGCATTAGCGACCTCCTTAGTGCTGCCTAGGCGAGGGACAGGAATTTTTTCCGCCAGCCCCTGCTTGAGCGAATCGGGGTACTGCTCCAAACCGCTAGAGTCGATGATGCCCGGTGCTATAGCATTGACGCGAATACCCTGTCGGCTCCATTCTACGGCTAAGCTTTTGGTAAGGTTATCTACCCCTGCCCTAGCAGCACCCGTGTGCGCCATGCCTGGAAAACCGCGATAGATCATCACGATGATATTCACAATGCTACCGCTTTGCTGTGGTTGAAAAAAGCGCTGATACATAGTTTGTGTTATATACCAAGTGCCATTGAGGTTGTTGTTGATCACAGCGTCCCAGCCCTTGCGGTTCAGGTCGGCCGCTAGGCTAGGGAATTGACCGCCTGCATTGTTGATGAGGATATCCAAGCGGCCGCTTTTTTCCTGAATAAAATCGGCTAAAGCTAGCAGGTCTTCTTCCTTGCGGATATCGCAGCACCTCCCAAACGCATTACCTTGTTCTTGGAGTTTGGCTAACGCAGGGGCAAGGTGTTCTGCCTTACGAGAGGCAATGAATACGGTAGCACCGCAAGCCAGAAACTGTTGGGCAATAGTGAAGCCAATACCCGTGCCCCCTCCTGTGATAAGGGCTACTTGGCCGGCTAGTAAATCAGCTGTGAACATAAAAATATTATTTGAAAGCCTAGCAGCCTGCTACAAGGCCCAAGCGATAACAGCGAAAAGGTTGCTGCCTAGCAAAGAAAAGAAAAATTTCTCACTTGCAGCCGTTTAATGCCCCATCGGCTCACCGAATAACGCTATTACCTAAGGACTACAAAAAGCCTAGAAGCACTGAACGATTAAAAGATACAAGGGCATTCCGATGGTGATATTTATCGGAAAGGTCACGGCTAGCGCCATGGGTAAATAAAGGCCCGGATTGGCTTTGGGTACAGCTATTTTCATGGAGGCAGGCACAGCGATATAGGAAGCACTAGCGGCTAAAATAGCGAACATGAAACGGTTGGTGATATCCGCTGTAACCAAAGAACTTAGTAAGGCAAAAATAACACCATTGAGTAAAGGGATGCCTATCGCAAAGACAAATGGAAAAAGACCGAATGAAAAGAAGGATTTCAATTTGCCGCCGCTAGTAATGCCCATGTCTAAAAGAAAGATCGCTAGGAAGCCTTTAAACAAGTCGTTGGTAAAAGGTTTGATGCCTTCGGCTTGTTCGGCATTGGCTAGGTAGCCTATCACTAAGCTTCCGAGAATAAGCAATACACTACTGTTGGTGAAGGAGTGCTGAATAGCTGTGCGTTTTTTGATGACTTCATTTTCATCTTTGTTGAAAACGGAGATCAACAATAGGCCAATGATAATAGCCGGCGACTCCATCAAAGCCATAATGGCCACCATGTGGCCGTGAACATTCATCTGATGGGCTTCCAGATAGGAGACTGCCGTCACGAAGGTTACAGCACTAACAGAGCCATACGCCGCAGCAATGGCTCCTGCATCATATATATTCAACCTTCTTCGTAAAATAAAGAAGGTGTACAAAGGTATGAGTGCTGCTATGGCAACGCCGAATAACATCGACCAAGCAATTTCAGCAGTGAAGACTTCGTGCGATAGTTCTTGCCCCCCTTTGAATCCAATAGAGAATAGCAAATAAATGGAAATGAACTTGGAGGAATTGGGGGGTATTTCCAAGTCGCTTTTTACGAATACGGCCACAACGCCTAGCACAAAGAACAAGAGCGCCGGGTTGGTTAAGTTTTCAACTAGTAAATTGAAGTCCATCTTTTTATTTTAAAAAGCTTGTAAATGACTTCATCCAAGTATTGCGCGTGCAAGAATACGCTAAAATCTTGAACCTGCCAAACTATCCCTAAACCAATTCGGTTGGGGGCTAGTTCAGCTACAATACTACTTAGTTGTTTTTGGTGTCTGCTAGGACGTCGCTACAAATTAAGCTTTACCCCTTCTCAAGCTTTACGCCTTTGAACTATTTTCCTGTTGTTTGGCCCGCAGGGCAGGGGCAAGGGTATGCCTTGTAGCGCAAGACAAGCCTTAGCCGCTCTGGGTAAAA
Source organism: Lewinella sp. (assembly GCA_036735605.1). Classification (GTDB taxonomy): domain Bacteria; phylum Bacteroidota; class Bacteroidia; order Chitinophagales; family Saprospiraceae; genus Neolewinella. The sequence continues at coordinate 28,084 of DAINNZ010000013.1, forward strand.
GAGATAGTGTGGCGCAGGCGCGCAAGTTACTCTCGCAGATGGCGGCGGAGGATCTTACCTACGGGCGACTTGGGTAATTCTTCAATAAAAGCAATCTCTTTGGGCACTTTGTAGCCAGTGAGGTTTTCTCTAGCAAAGTCTGCTACTTCTTTTTCCGTGAGGCTAGGGTCTTTTTTAACCACAAATACCTTCACCGCTTCACCCGATTTTTCATTAGGCACTCCGATGGCAGCTAGTTCCAAAATTTTTGGATGCCCAGCTAGCACCTCTTCAATTTCATTAGGGAATACATTGAAGCCTGAAACGAGGATCATATCTTTTTTGCGATCCACTATTTTCAGGAAGCCATCTTCCATCATAGTAGCGATATCGCCGGTGCAAAGCCAGCCATCTTGAATAGTTTTGGCCGTTTCATCGGGGCGTTGGTAGTAGCCTTTCATTATTTGGGGGCCTTTTACTTGCAGCTCACCCACCTCACCCGCTAGGCCGGGGCGCTTTTCGTCTTCCAGCCAGATGCGCACCTCTGTATTCGGCAGAGGCAACCCGATGGAGCCTAAACGAAAACGGCCGTCGAGGGGGTTCATACTTACCGATGGGCTTGCCTCCGTGAGGCCATAGCCTTCCGAAAGCGGCACGCCGGTAAGTTTTTGCCAAGCTTCCGCCACCGGTTGCTGAACGGCCGTGCCGCCGCCTACAGCGAGTTTGAGCTGGCTAAAGTCGAGCTGCCGAAAATCCGGATGGTTAATAAGCGCATTGAAGAGCGTATTGACGCCCGTCATGCCTGAAATTTGATAATCCTTGAAGGCTTTCACGATGGTGCTGAGGTCTCTAGGGTTGGTGATGAGTACATTATTCACACCGTGGCTAAAGAGCGCCAGCGCATTCACCGTAAAGGCAAAAATATGATATAAAGGCAGCGGGCAAAGCATCGCGCCAGTGCCTTCAGGAGAGAATGGACTGAGCCAAGCGTGTGCTTGTAGCGTGTTGGCCACTATATTGCCATTGGTGAGCATCGCGCCTTTCGATACGCCTGTGGTGCCCCCCGTGTATTGTAAGGCGATTACATCCGCTGCGCAACTTTCAAAAACAGGTAATGCCTTGCCCCTGCCTTCGGCCAGAGCTTGTGAAAAGCTTACATCCCCTTGTAGTTGATAGGCTGGCACCAGCTTCTTGATGCGCCGCACTACAAAATTAACCAGCTGCTTTTTGGGAAAACCTAGCAACTCCCCTAAGCTGGTTGTAATTACTATCTTGATACTCGTTTCACCGATGATTTTTTGTAGGTTGCTAGCAAAATTTTCGGCAATGATGATCGCACTGACCGCTGCGTCCGTAAACTGATGCCGCATCTCGCGCGGGGTGTAAAGCGGATTGGTATTAACGATGATTAGGCCTGCCTTCAGCGCACCAAACAAGGCAATGGGGTATTGCAAAATATTAGGCATCATTAGGGCAATACGGTCGCCAGGTTGTAAACCTCGGTAATGCAGGTAAGCACCGAAAGCCGTACTCAGCTCGTCAATTTCTCGAAAAATGAGTGATTTGCCCATGCAACTGAAAGCAGTTTTAGCAGCATGTTTTTTACAAGCTACTTGTACTAACTCGTTGACGGAGCCATATTTTTCTGTGTCTATTGTTACGGGTACGCCCTTGGGGTACTGTGCCAACCAAGGCTTTTGGTCAGTGGATGAGGCCATAAGATCTATTTAAGCTTTACTAGCATTACTATACTTGAACCGATTGCGATTCACTAAATGACCCGCAATATAGTAAGAATGCCAAATAATCTACCGGGTGAATAAGTTTTTAACCCATAAACTTGCCTTGTGCAGCGCAAGGGCGAAAGATATTACAGAAAAATTACGATTTAAGTTCGCGACGCAAAATTTTACCCACATTAGTCTTCGGTAATTCCTCTCTAAATTCTACGAGCTTAGGGCATTTATAGCCCGTTAGATTTTCTTTAGCGTAGGTTTTTACCTCTTCTTCGGTGAGTGATTTATCTTTCTTGACGACGAATACTTTGACCACTTCGCCCGATTTTTCATCGGCCACGCCCACGGCGGCCACCTCTAGTATTTTCGGGTGGGCAGCTAGTACGTCTTCCACTTCGTTAGGGAATACGTTGAAGCCGGAGACCAAAATCATATCTTTTTTCCGATCCACGATGGAAAAGAACCCATCCTCGTTCATTACGCCTATATCGCCAGTACAGAGCCAGCCATCCTGAATGGTTTTCGCTGTTTCCTCAGGGCGCTGGTAGTAGCCAAGCATAACTTGTGGGCCTTTGATTTGAATTTCTCCGCGTTCTCCGATGGCACCAACACGTTTTTCGTCTTCTACCCAAATGCGCATGTCGGTGCTAGATACAGGAATGCCCACGGTGCCTAAGCGGCCTTTGCCATTTTCCATCGGGTTCATAGAGGCAACGGGGCTAGTTTCCGTAAGACCATAGCCTTCGCTGAGCGGAACGCCGGTGATCGATTGCCATTTCTCGGCCACAGCTCTTTGCACAGCCATTCCCCCACCGATAGCAGCAACTAGAAATTTGAAGTCTAATTGTAGGAACTTTGGATTATTGATTAAAGCGTTGAAAAGCGTATTCACACCAGATGCGATACCGATTTTATGGTCTTTGAATTCTTTGATCAGCGCGTTTTGATCTCTAGGGTTCGTCACTAAAACATTCGATATACCCATCCCGAAAAGTGCCAGCGCGTGTAGCGAAAAGGCAAAAATATGGTAAAGCGGTAGGGGGCACAGGGCGCAATAGTCGGGTTTTTCTGATAGTACTTGGCTGGCCCATTCGCGAATTTGCTGGTAGTTGGCTACCAAGTTGCGGTTGGTTAGCATCGCGCCTTTCGACACACCGGTGGTGCCACCTGTGTATTGAAGCGCCACAATATCTTCGGGGCAGGCTTCGAAGAGGGGTAGTTTTTTACTTTTGCCTTCTAGCAAGGCGGCCGAAAAACTGACAGCCATAGGTAGCTTATAGGCGGGCACCATTTTTTTAATGCTGCGTACCACAAAGTTCACAAGCTGCTTCTTAGGAAAAGAAAGCAGCTCTCCTAAGCTGGTGACAATCACGGTCTTTATATCCGTCTCGCCAATGATACCTTCCAAGTTAGCCGCGAAATTTTCAGCAATCACAATGGCTTTTGCACCCGCATCGGTAAACTGATGCTTCATTTCCCGAGGGGTGTAGAGCGGATTCGTATTCACAATCACCAGGCCTGCTTTGAGAGCACCGATCAAGGCAATGGGGTACTGCAGCAGATTGGGCAGCATGATGGCGAGCTTATCCCCGGGCTGTAAACCTCTATAATGTAGATAGGCTCCGAAGGCGGTTGACATGCTATCTATTTCCTTGTAAGTCAATTCTTTACCCATGCAAATGTAAGCAGTCCGGCTGCTGTGTTTTTGCATAGCTTCTTGTAATACCGCCAGCAAGTTCGGGTACTTGTCAGGGTCAATATTCGCGGGCACCCCTTTTGGGTAATTAGCTAGCCACGGTCTTTGATCAGTCATATTCTTTGGTTTGGAGGGCGTAAGATAAACATCTATTCCGATTTATAAAAACATAAGCATGACCTAGACGACTGCTCGCATCAAATAAGCACAGATCAAAGCACCATATGTGCCCACCGCATAGCCTAGCACAGCCATTAAAACGCCCACAGGGGCTAAAGTAGGGCTAAAGGCCGAAGCGACCACTGGCGCAGAGGCTGCGCCGCCTACGTTGGCTTGCGAACCCACGGCTACAAAGAAGAAAGGTGCTTTGATAATATAAGCCACTAGCAGCAAAATGCTCACGTGAAAGAGCATCCAAATCGCTCCTACTGCAAAGAGGCCGAGATTGCTAAATACATCCCCAATGTTCATTTGCATCCCGATGGTAGCCACTAAAATATAAATAAAAACCGAACCCCAGCGACTGGCGCCCACCCCTTCTAAGGCGCGTAGCTTGGTTAAACTCAGCAGTAGCCCAATCGTAGTACAGGCTACCACCAACCAGAAAAAACTCGAAGCCAAGCTGCTAAGACCGTAGGTATTAAGCCACTCCATGCGTGCCGCAAAGAAAGGCGTAATCAGATCCGCCAACAGATGCGAAAGCCCTACGGCTCCGAAGGCTACGCCACCAAGTAGGAACATATCCGTAGTGGTAGGAATCCGCTTTACTTGAGCGGTATAGGACTCTACGCGTTCTCGCAGCGCCACGATGGCCGTATCATCAGCCTTTAACCAGCGGTCGATGCGCTTACTGCTATTGGCACCGAAAAGCAAGAAACCCATCCAGATATTGGCCACCAGAATGTCCACCACAACCATCTGGCCGAAAATACCACTAGGCACTTCAAAGATTTCTTTCATAGCGGTTTGGTTGGCTCCGCCACCAATCCAACTACCTGCAATGGTGCTCAAACCCCGCCAGAGTTGATCGGGGCTCAAAGCAATGAGATTAGGGAACAGATTCGTGATGAGCAATAAGGCCAAGGGGCCTCCTAATACGATACCTAAGGTGGCTGTGAAAAACATGACAATAGCTCGCCAGCCTAGATTAAATACGCCTTTCAGGTCAATACTCAAACAGAGTAAGACCAAACTAGCGGGCAAGAGATAACGGCTAGCCATAAAATAGAGCTTGCTCTTGCCGATATACTGCGAGAAGTCCTTGGCTTCTAAACCCTGCTCATTGAACCAAAGGGCTATCTCGTTCATGGATAGGCCTTGCGGTAGAGTATGCCCTAGCTCGGCCAAAGCAGTTTGTATGCCCGGTGCATACCATTCGTAGGCTACAACGCCTAATGGCCAATGTAGCAGCGCCGGTAGAAAATAACAGAGCAGCAAAGCAGGTACGTAGGTGTAAAACTTTTTCCAAAAGGAATGCTCGCTCCGCTCTGTATAAAAAACGAGGGCAAGGGTGAGAAAAAGCAGCCCAAACACAACAGCATCGTTCGTAATAAGTGGTTGCACAAGCAGTAAGGTTGGCCGCCACCCCGATGGCTAATCCGGCTGGCGTATGGTGATACAGAAAAAATTAGCTCCTAAAGCGCCTAGATACTAGGCTGAGCCGGCCAAAGTTAAGGCCTAAATTGCAAATCTTTAGGGTAAGCGCGGTAATATTTAGTAAAAGTGCGGGGGGCTATCCCGAAATCACTCAAAGTTGACATTGGTACCACACTTCCTTTTTTAGTGAGCACAAAGATCTCTTTACTACTGAGGGTGTAGGCGGAATTACTTTCCTCGCCCTGTATGAAATAGTGATGTACTTGTGTTTTTGGGAATCGGGGATCGGTTTGAATAGCTAGGCGAATCCGCTCGTCATCGGCTTCTTCAAAAGGGGTGGGGCTAAATTCTAGCCGAAATAAATGCCGATTGATCAGCCCCCAGCTTAGGTAGGAAAGCGTTGGGTCGGGGTGCAACTGCCAAGCTTTCATAGCTGCTGCGATGTCGGTATCATCTAAGCGAGCAAAATGATCTAATTGCTGACGCGGATCGGCTTCAAAATCAGCTGCTGTGATAGTGTTAGCTAGGAAGTAGGTTAAGCTAGGGGGTGCCCACACTTCTACGCCTTGCCGGTAAAGCGTTCGCGCGCGTTGCAATACCTGCACCAGCATTTGCTCCGCTGCTAAGACCGTTTTATGGAGGTACACTTGCCAATACATAATGCGGCGGCTGGTTAGAAAGCGCTCCACGCTGTAGATGCCTTTCTCTTCTATCACTAGCTGCCCATCTACTACGTGCAGCATCTTGATAATTCGGTCGTAGCCAATGACGCCTTCAATCACGCCTGTGAAGTAGCTGTCTCGATTGAGGTAGTCCATCCGATCCATGTCCAACTGCCCAGATACCAACTGGCTTAGAAAAGGCTTAGGGTACTGCCCCTTGAAAATTTCAATCGCAAGGGTTAATTGGCCTTGGAATTGCTCGTTGAGTTGTTGCATGAAGTAAAGGCTTACTTCCTCGTGATGCACCTCGATCAAAGTGTTTTCCAATGTATGGCTGAAGGGGCCATGCCCAACGTCGTGTAGTAGAATAGCTATTTGCACCGCTTCGGCTTCTTCGGCGGTAATGGCTACGCCCTTTCCTCTTAAAACACTCACGGCCTGCTGCATTAAATGCAAGGCACCTAGCGCATGGTGGAAGCGCGTATGTAAAGCACCTGGATATACATAATGCGTTAGGCTCACTTGCTTGATACGCCTAAGCCGCTGGAAATAGGGGTGTTCTACTAGGTCAAACAAAATACCGTAGGGTATGCTGACAAAGCCATAAACTGGGTCGTTGAGTATCTTATGCGTTTTCACACTGCAAGATAGTATTTAATCACCTAATCTACTACTTCGGCTGCCCAGCGCTCGGCAATTCTTTCGGCGGCTTCCTCAATAAGAAGAAAAACTTCCTCAAAGCGGCTCTTATCGAAGTAGGGGTCGAATACATCGGGGCCATATTGGGCATCCAACTGAGCGTATTCCAACAGTAGTTTGATTTTAGGTTGGTAGGCGGTTCCTGTCGCCAAGTTTTGCAGTGCTTCCCAATTGCTGCTATCCATAGCAATGACTAGGTCATAGTGGGCTAAATCTTCTTGCCTGACTTGGCGGCAACGCTGCTGGGAAATATCCAAGCCATAGTGCTTCGCAATTTGTTGACTGCCTTGGTGCGGAGGGCTGCCCACGTGCCAACCGCCCATGCCGGCTGAGTCCACCTCCCAGTACAATTGCCTCTTCTGGGCGGCCCGGCGTAATAATTCCTCTGCCAGCGGGCTGCGGCATATATTTCCTAAACACACCGCTAGTATGCGATAGGGCTTGTTCGGATCATTCATCTGCGTAGTTGGTTTTACTTAATAACGTCTTTGCCAGCATTTTGTGATTGGGGGGGGCTCACCGAACAAGTATTGGCCTTGTCTTGCGCTATAAGGCGGCCCTTGCCCCTGCACTGCGTGCCAATACGGCCTAAAAAATACGAGGGGGAAATAATTTCATGCCTTCCGGCACCAAACCAAAAGACTGGCTGTTTACCCCAGCAGGGGCTTGCCACCAAAAGGAACTGCTACTGAGGTAAACAAGGACTTGACAAGCTGCTTTTTTTCCTTATCTTTGTACCCGCTTATGGCTAAACAGAAAAAAAATATTGAGATTCACAACCGGAGAGCTAGCTTTGAATTCAGCTTCCTAGAGTTGTACGATGCTGGCATACAGCTTCAGGGTACTGAGATCAAGAGCATCCGAACTGGTAATGTGAATTTGCGCGACGCCTACTGTGTTTTTAAAGACGGCGAGCTGTTTTTGCGCTCCATGTTCATCGCAGAATATAAGGAGGGCAACCAATTTAACCATGAAGAAAGACGAGTTCGCAAGCTACTGCTGAAACGGCAAGAGCTGAAAAAGTTAGAGAAAAAAATTAAAGAAAAGGGCCTTACGGTGGTGCCTATTAAGCTTTATCTCAACGATCGGGGCATTGCAAAACTAGAGATTGCGCTTGCGCAGGGTAAAAAAACACATGACAAGCGCGACTCGATCAAAGAAAAAGATAATAAGCGCGAGTTGGATCGGCTGCTTAAATACCGTTAGTTGCCAGCTACTTCCACTATTTCTTCCGCTTCCTCTTCTTCGGGTAAATAGAGTAATTCAATTCTCTTTTCCACTTTCAGATAGGTTGTAGCCACGCGCAGCAAATCTTGGATACTGACGGCGCGGTAGCGCGCTTGGTCGGTGTTGATGCGCTCCAGCTCGCCGAGTGCGGCATAGATACAAAGCTCGCCACCACGGTTGGTGAGGCTCAGGTCGCTGTAATGATCGCGTACTTCTAGGCTATTGATGACCTTCGTGCGTTCCATTTCTGTGATGCCAGCCTGGGGGAGGGCGGCAATGGCGCTTAGTAAGGCAGCTAAGGCTTCTTGTGGGTCTTCGTCTTCATTCACGCGGCCTTCAATTACGAAGAGCCCTGGATCGAAACTTTCACTCAGGCTAGCTTCTAGGTGATAGAATAGCTCCCGATCGCGCACCAATGCTTTGTAGAGGCGCGAAGAGCGCCCGCCGCCAAGTAAAAAGGCTAAGACATCAAGCGCGTAGAAATCGGGGTGTAACCTTCCGGGCATCGGGAAAGCTAAATAAATAGCGGCTGTGGGAATATCAGCCAAGCAGGTCTTGGCGCGAGCTTGCTCTAGGGGGGGCTCTGGGATGTAATCCGTAGCGCAGGGTATTTCGCCGGCAGGAATATCTCCAAACCAACTAGCTATTTGGTTTTTGGCTTCCGCTAGGTCGAAATTACCACAAAGGGAGAGCACTGCATTGTTGGGCCGGTAATAGCGGTAAAAAAAGTCTTTCACCTCTGGCAGCTTCGCAGCGGCAATGTCCTCAAAGTTCAGGCCAATTACAGGCCAGCGGTAGGGGTGCTGCTGATAGGCTAGGGCGTAGAGCTCGTGGTAGGCATCGCCATAGGGTTCTTCCAAGCAGGTTTCTTTGAACTCTTCTACTACTACTTTTTGCTGGGTCTTTAGGCTTTTTTGCGAAAAATTCAAGGCTTTCATCCGGTCGCTTTCTAGCCAAAGAGCCGTGACTAAATTCGTAGCAGGCACTAGATCGTAGTAGAGCGTATAATCGCTGGTGGTGTAGGCATTGTTATCGCCGCCGGCTTGGTGGAGGTAGTCGTCGAAATTTTCTACATTCTCCGAGCCGGCAAACATCAGATGCTCAAATAGATGGGCAAAACCCGTTCTGCCTGGGGGGTCGTTGCGGCTACCCACCTTATATAGGATGCTCACGGCCACTAAAGGCCGGCTTAGATCGGGGTGCAGCACTACTTCTAGGCCGTTCTCAAGCCGATAGTGTTCGTAGTTAATCAATTGGGCAATTTTTTAAACGCAATGCGCCAAAAAATAACGCTTTGGCATCTATTTAGTTGTAGTCGTGCGCCAAGGTATTGAACAGTAGATGCAGATACACCAGACAGGCATTGTAGTAAACTGTTTTGGGTTGCCTTCGAAGCGGCCACTTTTACGGCTGCGTATTTTCACCTTGTGGCGGCTGTTTGCTTGGCCCTGTCCGGGGTATCTTTTGTTGAGGTATGTCTCAGCGGCGCTCTCACTATTATTTTGTTCGGCTTGTGTTGATTTACGGCCTAACGATACGCTGCACACACTAGACTATTTAACCTTTTACGAGCCTAGCGGCTGGCACTTACACATTGAAGGCGATGGCAGCGGCCGTTTGCAACACCGCAATTTCAACGGGCGAGTCCTCTTTTACCCAAGTGCTACCTTTCAACTACATCCATTACCGGCGCATTTTCAGCACTGCTGCCAAGTACCTAGCCAAATTAGCGCAGAAAACTGTGTTAAAGTCGTTTTTTACTCGGAGGAGAACAATCAAAAAAGTAGCTGCCTTTGCCCCGCCACGGCTTGGATGGAGCAGTTTTTCAATCAGGCGTTCTCTATCATTCACACAGCAGAAGGCGGCAGCCGCGATCGGCGCTTACTAGCAAGACAATGGCTTCAATATCCACCTTTTGGAGGAAGCTAGTGCTTCGGTAGGCCGTTAAACGGCTATAAGCGGTAATTTTTTGTGGCACTTCGTGCGGGGGCAAAGGCTGCTTGGTAGCGCAAAGGTGAGTTGGCCGCTTGGGGAGCCTAGGCTTTCTTACCGCGCTAATTGCTCATAGAGTGCAAGCCATTGGGGTATGATCTTATCGGAGCGAAACCGTTCGGCATAACGGCGGCCGGCTTGTCGCATTTGGTTGGCCACTTGTGTGTCTTCTAGGATGCTTTGCCAAGCCTTGGCAATTTCGCTGTATTGGCTAGGGTCCACCAGGTAGCTATCGGGGCCAGCGGCTTCGGGTAGGGAGGAACGTTTAGAGGTAATGACGGGTACGCCGCTGTTAAGCGCCTCAATGACGGGAATGCCAAAGCCTTCGTAGAAGGAAGGGTAGAGAAAAACTTGCGCTGATTGATAGACAGCGGGTAGATCGGCAAATTCTATATTTTTGAAGTGTAATAGGGGCAGTACGCCTAGTGTAGCAGCTCTTTGTTCCACTGTTTTTTTATACGCTGCCGAACCGGTGCCTACGATTACCAAGGGGCTACGCAAAGAGGGGGGGAGCAGGGCTAAAGCTTCAATAATGCCAACTAAATTTTTTCTAGGAATCAAGCTGCCGACGTAGAGACTGAAATCGGCAGGCAGGCCATATTTGCTGCGAACTTCCTTGAGCACCGAACTAGACCTTTTGAGCAGGAAGCGTTCGTCGCAACTCTGGTAAATTACCTGAATTTTACCCTCCGGTGTGCCAAAAAAGTGGCGTATATCTTGTTTAGTAGATTCACTGATAGCTACCACCTTATTCGCTGCGCGGCAAGCTGTGCGGAACTTGAAACCGTAGATCTGCCGATCTAGCCAAGCGTATTGCGCAGGATAATGCTCGAAAATTAGATCATGGATCGTAACGACGCTAGGAATGCCCGTTTGAGCGATGCCCCAAGGTAGCTCGTGGCTTAGGCCGTGATAAAGATCAATCTTGTGATGCTGTAAGTCTTGCTTGATCCTAAGGCTGCGCCAGAACAATGCACTGCGATTTGACGGCTGCACCAATTGATAAGAGGGGTTCGTTAGAAAGAACTGCGTCTCTTTTGACGGTATCACGCGAGGCGTGAATAGGTAATAAGAAGTGTCTGGCGCGGCGTCTGCAAGATCGCGTAACAAGGTGCGGCTGTAGTTCCCTAAACCGGTGAAATTATTGAATAAGCGTTTGGCGTCGAAGCCTAAGTGCATAGTGGTACTTGGAAAATATGCTGCAAGGTACAAAAAATAAAAATCTTATCTGGTGAACTATTCCTTTAGCTTGCGCCTTTATAATGGGTTAATCACTTTTATTTGTAGATGCAGACTAGCTTTAAGGAAATTTGGTTGGCGCTTTCACCTGCGGAGCGAGATCTGGCCATGGTTTGGAGCGTCGTATATGAACCGAAGACGGTGCTAGAGTTCTCGCGCTTACTCAATAGTATTAGTCTGCTGCCGCCCCCGAAGGAATCGCGCTATACGCATGCTTTTACGCAAGAAGTGACGGAGAAGCTGTATGGGCTAGGCATCATGGAAAAGCATCCGCAGTTGGGTTGGGTCATTAGCGCAGTACATAGCGAGGCCTTGATGCGTATGGCTAGCATGCGACCCGATTTTTCTTTTCTGCTCAATGATATTCGCCGCGAGCTACCTTATAAGCCGCTTTATCAACCCCATGGCCCAGAAACCTTGATGCGAGAGGTGCGCATGGCTTTTTATCTACAAAACGAAGCCTTGTTTGACCGGATGCAGCGCGAGGCTACGAATTTCTACCCGTCAAAAGCGGCGGAAGGTTATTTTTACGATCCTCTTTTTCGGGAATTTGATCCCCGATGGGTAGAGAGCCTACCGCTGAAATGGCAGCTGATTGCTATTCAAGCAGCTTATAGTAAAGCTATCGAGAAGTGGGAGCCGCTCGATCAATTAGCTCACTTTTTGGAAAGTCATCATGCTATCCGGCAACTTGAATACGGCCAGCTAAGAGAGTGGTTGACTGAAATCTATGTATTACAAGGTGCTTGGTCAAAATTATTACTATGGGCCGATTTAGAGCCTATCCCTTGGCGTCAATATGCGCAGCAATTGATTTACCGAGTGGTGAAAGATGAAGACGAAGCAGCTGAACAGCTCATGCAGCAGCTATTAAGTGCCTTCCAGCAAGATAAAAAAAGTAGTTATCCGCCTGATCTGTCAGGCTATTTCTACTATTTTGCACTTCTGCGTATGGGGGGGGTACAGTACTTAGATAAAATAAGCCGGCAACTCGATGCCACCGACGCTGTCGGTAGGCCACACCTTGGCGGGCTTTATTTCGTCATACAAGCACTTGATGCTTTTTTACGCAATGAAGTTGATCTACGCGAAATGGCCGAAAGTGGCATTCAAGGAGCGCAGCAAAATGGCTTCTTAGCCGTCTTTGATTCGCTCTACCGGCTTTGGTCAGGTCAAGCTAAATCGATTCATTGGCTCAAAAGAATCGATCAGTTACGGGATAAGGCCCAAGTAGCCGGCTACCAGTGGGTCGAAATGGAACTGACCAAAGCACTAGCGATTGTACATGACTTCGAGGAGTTTAAAAAAGCTTACAGCCGCCGAGCGCAAGACCTAGAAGAGGCGATGCAAATCCATTCCTTAGCGGATGCTATGCCGCGTATTGAAGAATGGGAAAGAGCCTTAGAAGTGCTCAGTAGCCTAGGGCTAGAAAATCGCTCGAAAGAAAAGAAACAATCCAAAACCAGCCGTCTAATTTGGGTGATCGATATCGAAGAACGACTCATTGAAGCCCGCGAGCAAACCTTTAATAAAGCAGGGAGCTGGTCAAAAGGCCGTAAAGTGGCCTTCAAGCGAATCAAAGAAGGCGATTTCAACAACTTACTGCCACAAGATATAGCGGTTGCGAAAACCATCGAAGAAGATACCGACCGTGGCTACCCGCAAGGCACCTACAGTATTCACTATGAAGAGGCGTTGTTGGCGCTAGTTAATCACCCGCTCGTTTTTCTAGCAGAGAATAGTAATGTGAGCGTGGAACTGGTGAGGCGTAATCCTCAGCTATTAATCGAAGAAAATGAAGAAGACCTAGCTTTGCGCTTTGCCCAGCGCTTTACGGCACCGGGGGTTCAACTGGTTAAAGAAACGCCTACCCGCTATCAGGTAGTGGAAGTGACGGATAACCATGCCCGTATTCTTCAGCAAATTGGGCAAGGCTTACGCATCCCTAAACGAGCGCGGCATCGGCTGCTGGACGTAAGCCGCCATTTAGGGCATATTGTGGATATTCAATCTACGCTTAGTGGGCAGGTGGACGACATCGACCAAGTGCCGGCTAGTCATAAGATATACGTACACCTATTACCGGTTGGTGAAACCTTCAAAGTAGAGTTTTTTGTGCGGCCCATCGAAGCGGAAGCGCAATACTTCAAGCCTGGTGAAGGACGCAAAAAGGTGTTCACCGAGTTGAAAGGCTTTCAGCAAATTGCTAGCCGAGAGTTAGAAACCGAAGTAGCTGCTGCTGCTGCTGTTGTGGCTGCTTGTCCAACCTTACAGAAAATTATTTTCCGCGACTACGAATGGCAAATTGAGGAGATGGAAGATTGTCTTCACATCCTTCTGGAGCTGCATCCTTTGCGGGTAGCAGGGCAGATCGTTTTGGAGCACCCGCGTGGCGAAAAACTCCGATTGGTGAGCACGGTTGATTTTGGAGACCTCAGCCTCAAGGTCAGTAGTAAAGCCGGTTGGTTTGATTTGGAAGGAGAACTGCGCGTGGATGAACAGCAGGTGATCAGTTTCCGCTCTTTGTTGGAAAGTATCAATGAATCGCCTAGCTCCCAGTTTGTTCAACTGAGCGACGGGCAATTCGTGGCATTAACCGAGCAACTGCGCCGCAAGCTACGCGAACTTGAAGGGCTCGTGGAAGAGCAGCGCAACGGGGAGCTACGACTTCATCCGCTGGCGGCAGGCATCTTAGACGACTTCTCCGATCAACTCGGGGAGTTCGAGGCGGATGTGAAGTGGGCTCAAACGATTAAGCGCCTGGATAGCTTCCAAGCAGTAAACACAAGAGTGCCAGCAAGCTTCCAGGCGGAGTTGCGGCCCTATCAGTTAGATGGTTTCCGCTGGCTGAGCCGCTTGGCTAACTGGGGCGTTGGTGCCTGCCTAGCAGACGATATGGGCCTCGGTAAAACAATTCAGGCGCTGGCTATTCTCGCTGCTAGGGCTGAGCAAGGTCCTTGTCTTATCATCGCGCCTGCTTCTGTAACGAGAAACTGGGTGCGGGAAGCCGAAAAATTTGCGCCTTCTCTTCGGCCTCTTCTGCTGGGTAATGGCGATCGGTCAGAAATGATTGAGCAAGTAGGGCCCCACGATATGCTCGTGGTTTCCTACGGTCTTCTGCCATTCGAAGGCTCCGCGCTAGCGGCAAAGGTTTTTTCTAGCATCGTGATTGACGAAGCCCAAGCCATAAAAAACCGAGGCACCAAACGCAGCCAAGCCGTGATGACGTTACAAGGCGATTTCAAGCTCATTACCACAGGTACGCCCATTGAAAACCACTTGGGTGAACTTTGGAATTTGTTCCAATTTCTCAACCCGGGTCTTTTGGGCACCTATAAGCGTTTCACGGATAAATATACGAACCCAATTACGAAAAATAACGATGGGGAACGCCGTCAGCAATTGCGTAGGTTGATTCAACCTTTCATCCTTCGTCGCCGCAAGGATGAAGTTCTACGCGAACTACCGCCTAAAACAGAGGTCAATCTATCCGTGGAGCTTTCGGCAGCTGAAAGAGCCTTCTACGAAGCTTTACGCCAAGCAGCCCTCGATAACATCGAGCGTGCTGAAGGCCCTAATCGGCGTTTCCATATACTAGCGGAATTGATGAAACTACGCCAAGCCGCCTGCCACCCTAAAATGGTAGATCCGCAGCTAGAGATTAGTAGCAGTAAACTTGGTCTAGTCGCTGAAACGATCCAAGAACTCCGAGAAGGAGGGCATAAAATGCTAATTTTTAGCCAGTTTGTAAAACACCTCAGCATATTGAGAGATTGGCTCGATGAGGCAGCGGTTCCCTATCAATACCTAGACGGTAGCACAAGCGGGCAACAACGCGACCTCGCCGTTCAGGCCTTCCAAGCAGGGGAAGGCGATGTTTTTCTCATCAGCCTCAAGGCAGGAGGCACAGGCCTCACGCTTACAGCAGCCGACTATGTACTTCACCTCGATCCATGGTGGAACCCTGCGGTAGAAGACCAGGCCAGCGACCGTGCTCATCGTATCGGGCAGGAAAGACCCGTTACCGTTTATCGGTTTATTGCCGAAAATACCATCGAAGAAAAAATCGTTAAGCTACACGCTGAAAAGCGCGATTTAGCCGATAGCCTCCTGGCGGGCACTGAACAAAGTGCTCAGCTCGATACGGAGGAATTACTTAACTTAATCCGTTTTGCCTAGCCTATGTCTGTATCTCCTACCCTGCATCTTGCTCCTACTGCCGAGGATTTAGCCCGTCTTTTTGCCGATTTCTTGGTGCAGCAGATTGCTCAAAAAGAGGGCAGCTTCACCTGGGCGCTTTCGGGCGGAAGTACGCCGAAGCTTCTCTTCTCGCTACTTGCTTCGCCTGCTTACCTACCCCTTATTGATTGGGCAAAAGTGCAGCTTTTTTGGGGTGACGAACGGCTCGTGCCACAGGAGGACCCCGATAGCAATTACGGCCTTACTAAAAAGTTATTGCTCGATCATTTACCTATCCCGCTAGCCAACATACACCCGGTGGCCACGGAAAGCAGCGAAGCGGCTCTATTAGCTGATTACGAGCAGCAAATAAAACAGTGGGTTGCGGAAGACGAAGCGGGTTTCCCTCGTTTCGATCTCATTATGCTGGGTATGGGGGATGATGGCCATACCGCCAGTATCTTTCCTCATCAGATGGAGCTACTAGAAGCGCCGACCTACACGGCCATCGCTACGCATCCTACAAGTGGGCAGCTGCGTCTTACCCTCACGGGGCCAGTCATTAACCGTGCTGCCTGCCTTGCCTTCTTAGTAGCAGGCGATAGTAAAGCAGCGCGCGTGGCTCAAATCCTAGGCCAGCAGCCGGGCTATTTAGCTTACCCCAGTGCTCATATTGCTCCTGTTGATGGTAGCTTGCATTGGTTCCTAGACCAAGCCGCCGCAGGCGCGAGGGGGCTTTCCTAGCCTTGCAATGGTCTTGCGCTACTAGGGTGCCTTTGCCCCTGCATAAGTACTCGGACAAAATTAATTACACCTTTTCACTCGGCATCTTTTGCTCCCA
>DAINNZ010000014.1:0-16736 GCA_036735605.1 Lewinella sp.
TGGGCTGCGCGGCAGCCGACTGCGCGGCAGCCGACTGCGCGGGTTCACTTTCCTGAGCATTTCCTTGCTCCTTTTTTTGGCTATCGCTTCGCTCGCAGGGGCAAAACGCACTAGTAGGCGCAAGAGCATCTACGGCCTCCCCCCTGCCAGGGCGCAAAACCGGATACGCCCAATCGGGGTAATTCATCCGCAAATTAGCTAAACTCATCAGCGCATCTAATGCCGTCAGGGCTTCCAGCCAATCGGCCAGTTGGCTGCCGTAGGTAGCGCGCCAGCGATCTAAACGAAGCATCCATTGTAGGCTCCAAAGTCCGCTTAACTCCAGCAGCATCGCAAAGGGGTTGTTTCCTACCGCTAGCTGCTCCAAAGCGTAGGCCAAGCTACGCATTGCTGCAGTGGCTCCCTTCCCTACTCGTAAAGGAGCTTGTAGCTGTTGTAAATAAGGCTGCTGCCAATCGGCCGTTTCCACCAGCCGCAACAAGGCTTGATAACGAAAAAGCAGCTGGCTCATCTGATCCGTCTGCTGCCGTATAGCATACACCGCAGCACCATAACGCCGCCACAAAATAACAGCCGGCAACAAAGCCAATACCCCATACAGCCAAAAAGGAAAATACGCCCAAAATAGATAAATCGCTAACGCAAACAAGCCCGGAACGATCCAAAGTAGGAGGCGCAACCAAGGCTTATCAGCCACCAAAGGCGGTAGCTCCGCCCAACGCAGTAAACGCTGATGGCTTTGGTGGTCATCCACCACCCCACTAGCAGTCGCCCGAAAGGAATGGCACCAAATAGGCTGGCTAGCCAATACAGCTACCACCGCCTGCCGCTGCTGTATCTCCGCCACACTAGCCGCTTGCAGCAGCCAAGTCGCCAAACGCGCTTGGCCACCCGCCGTATGGCTGCGGCACAACAACTGATACACAGAGCCCACGCCAAACAAATCTAAATCCGCCGCATACGGATGCCCCACATCCGCATAAGCCGCCCCACTGGGCCAACTACTGAAATCGTGGTCTAAGGCGCCTAATTCCGCTTTAGCTTGCCGCGCTAGCTCCGCAGCATGAGCCGCTGCCGCCTCCACGCTCTCATGCCAGCGCATAAACCACCCAAAAGCCAAAAGCCATAGCGGTAACAAAACCAAAAGCCACGCCACTTGCGACCCACTGCCCACCGCTATCAACAGCGCAAGGCCGCCGAAAAACAGCAGCAAGCGCAACCACGATAGGTAATTATAGCGCTTTTGCAGCGCTAAGGAGCGCGACTGCTCTAACAGCACTTGCGTTTGGTAAAATCTAGTAGGCATATTCTTTGCGTAGCAGCGCAAACTTACTACCTTTTTCCGACTCTCCGCTCAAAAGCCCGCTGCCGAAAGAGGCTTCGGCAGCGGAATGGTTCAACAGCCTCCTCCTCCCCTACCAAGGAGAAGCCCGCACAAATTTAGCCGGACATACCGTGGCAGTAGGGTCGCGGTAAGGATCCTCCGGACTGGAAAAAAGAAACTGCCCCACAATAGTGTCAGGGTGCACCATCCGGCCCGTAAAGACGGTCGTGCGGAAATTTCCCTCCGCATAACCCTCCGCTAAACCTAAATAAACTTATACAAAAAACTAAGTTTTCACCCCAACACTGCCCTTCGGGCTATCAGGCAGCGGCGTGTAACGTATCACTGTATCACCTAGATACATAGCACCTTACTGTAGGTAGTACGCCATTAGCCTCTAAATAATCCTAGAGGGGCGTCCTGCGCTAAAAAGAAGACCCTTGCCCCTGCATTTATGCCCGCCTTTACCAACCGATCCAAACTGCTACCACTAGGCCAACAAGAGCCCAAGCGAATAGGAGGCCGGTGAGCGGTAGAATAAAGCGCAGCCATCGATCGAAGGGCACCCTACAAAGACTGAGCATAGCGATAAGGCCGCCTAAAGAAGGGTTAAATAAATTCGTGACGCCATCGCCTATTTGGAAGGCTAGTATGGTGGTTTGCTTACTCAAGCCTAGTAAATCGCCCAGGGGCAACATGATAGGCAGTGTTGCTAGTGCTTGGCCGCTGCCGGAGGGGATTAGCATATTCAGCACCGATTGGCCTAACACCATCCCGATAGCCGAAAAAGTGGTAGGTAAACCCGATAGTGCCGACGCAAAACCGTAGCAAATGGTATCTTGAATGAGGCCTTGCTCCATGACCACCTTCACGGTGGCAGCCATGCCTATGATAAAGGTGGCTGGAGCCATCTGTGCCACCGCTTCCATACCGGCCGTAGCAATAAGCCGGCCGCTAAGGCCACTAGCTAGTGCGAGCAGGAAGGTGACGCTTAAAAAGACCGCCGATAGGTCGTTGATGAACCAACTGTAGGCAAAAACACCATATAAAACCCACAGCAAGCCGCCGACAAAAATACCAAGCAGCCAATAGTTCCTAGTAGTCAATCGATAAGCTTCGATGGGTTGCCGTAAGGCTAAGCCTTCCGTATTCAAGTCTGCCTCCCTTGCTTCGGCCGGCAAAGCCTTTAAGCGGCGGTAGTAGCGCACATTGTAGGCCGCCGTCAAGAGTAAAGCACCTAAACAAAGCAGGCTGCGCAGCTCCCAGCCGCTAAAAAGCTGCATCTCTGCTATATTATGCCCTACCCCCACCGTGTAGGGGTTGATCGGGGAAAGGCCAAAGGCAACCGTCATACCCCCCACACTGACTCCCGCAGCGAGCAGCAGATCGCCCCCAAGCGCCAAAACCACCACGGCAGCGATGGGGATGGTGGCAATATTATTTTCGTAGCCCACTAAAATCCCTAGCAAGCCATAGACTAGGGTCAGCAGCACCAAAATACGCTCGGCACCGCCTTGTCCTAAGCGACGCAATAGTACCCCAACCGCATTTTCGATAGTCTGGGTTTTTTCCAGCAAAACAAACATCAAGGCACTGGCTAAGCAAATAAAAATAATAGGCGAAGCAATCTTGTAGCCCTCTGGAAAAGCACGAAACATCTGTAACCAACCCACAGGCTGGGCAGCTAGCCGACTATAAGTACCTGGCACCACTTGGGTACGGCCATCTAACACCAAGCGCTCGTAGGCACCAGCAGGCAAAAAATAGGTTAAAGCCGTCACCAATACTACGATACCGAAAAGCATCAGCATCGGGTGAGGAATACGAGCGTACCAAGTGGAAGAAGTGGCCAAGTGGGAGGTATTTGCTTCGTCTATACTCCAACCCTATCGGTTCTCAAGTATAGATGAAAATTTTTGCAGTCTTGGCCTAAAGGTAAGCGATTCTTAGGCTTCTTCCAAAATTTGTGTGGCGTGATCTTTCGTATCCACCTTTGTGATCACTTTTTCCAGCTTGCCATCAATACCGATAACGAAGGTGCTACGGTGCACGCCCTCGTATTCACGGCCCATGAACTTCTTAAGACCCCACACACCGTAAGCTTTGAGTACTTGCTGGTCTTCATCCGCCAACAGCGGGAAAGGCAGGCTGTACTTTTCTTTAAATTTCTGGTGCTTTTTTACACTATCCGGGCTTACGCCTAGTAGCTCGTAGCCTTGTTCGCGCAGCCGACTGTAGTGATCGCGCAGGCTACAAGCCTCGGCCGTGCAACCAGGCGTATCATCTTTAGGGTAGAAAAAAAGTACTAACTTCTTTCCTGCGTAGTCTGTCAAACTAACCCGGCTACCACTATCTGTAATACCTTCAAAAGCAGGAGCGGCATCGCCAACTTGTAGATGTGTCATGAAAATTGTATCTTTATGCGTGTGTACCTCTCCCAACAGTTATAGCCCTATCTAGTTGTAAATACACAAAAAAAATGAATCCATGAATGATACCATATTATTTGTAGCTGTTTTGCTACTCGCTTTCACGATCTACTATCCCATTATGCGGCTGGCGCGCCATGATATGGCGGCTCGTAGCCAGCGAGGTTTGAGCAATACGCCGATTTTAGTGCTGCTGATGCTACCCATCTTAGGCCCTATTTTGTACTGGTTGTTGCGAAGAAATTTCAAGTAGCGACCAGTCACGCCTTATCGCTATTTTCAAGCGCAAAACGGCCAGCCTAAAGACAAGGTATGCAACTGCTGTAACACCTTTCGTTTACAAAGCATAGAGTGGGTAACAAAACCATTCTATTATGTCCCGAATTATAGCTTTATGTTATTTCTTATTACTAGCGGGTGGCTTGTGGGCGCAGGCTCCTAGTGGTTTCAAATTCCAAGCCGTCGCTAGAGACGTGAACAACCAGCCTATTGCTGCGGAGAACGTAGCGATCCGAGTTAGTATCGTCGCTGGCGGTGCTTCTGGCACGATTGCTTACAGCGAGCGTCATGAAGTAACGACTACCGATTTAGGCGTCTTTGACCTACACATTGGTAATGGCTCCGCCTTGAGCGGTAGCTTCAATGGCGTGGACTGGGCAGCAGGCACCTACTGGCTTAAAATCGATATGGATCCAGCTGGCGGCGATGCCTATATCAACTTGGGTGCTAGCCAGTTGCTCAGCGTACCTTATGCACTTTATGCCCGTGAAAGTGGCAGCGGTGGCGGTGGTGGCGAACCACAAAACTTGATCTACGATCCAGCTACACAAACCCTCACCATCACCAATGGCAACTCTGTTACGCTGCAAGGGGGCGGCGGCGGAACACCTCAAACCCTTACTTTTAATCCCGCAACGCTAACACTCACCATCAGTGGAGGCAACTCCGTAACACTACCTGCTGGCATGCCTGGCCCGCAAGGCCCTGCTGGCCCGCAAGGAACGCCCGGCTCTGTAGGCCCCGCTGGCCCACAAGGCCCTGCTGGCCCGCAGGGGCCTGCTGGCTCGCAAGGATCGCAAGGCCAAGATGGTACGGGCATCAGCCTTCTAGGTACGGTGGCTACCGTAGCCGATCTACCTGCCACTGCTAATAATGGCGATCTGTATATCGTTACGGCCAACGGTAATGGCTATGCTTGGGATGGTGCCAACTGGGTAAACGTTGGCCCTATTCAAGGACCAGCAGGACCAGCAGGACCACAAGGTGAGCCTGGCCCAGCTGGCGCAACAGGCGCAGCTGGCGCAACAGGCCCCGCAGGCTCACAAGGACCACAAGGTGAGCCTGGGCCAGCAGGAGCAGCAGGCCCCCAAGGCAATCCCGGCCCAGCAGGCGCTATGGGCCCAGCAGGACCCGAAGGACCGCAAGGCGACCCCGGACCCGCAGGCGCTATGGGCCCAGCAGGACCACAAGGTGATCAAGGCCCAGCAGGCGCTATGGGACCAGCAGGACCCGAAGGACCGCAAGGACTACAAGGCGATCAAGGCCCAGCAGGCGCTGTGGGGCCAGCGGGCACTTACACAGCGGGTACAGGAATAGCCCTCACTGGCGATGTCATCAGCGCCACCAATACCGAGGCTATCTGGCATGCGAACAGGATACTCGATAGACCTATTTCATCGCCAACGGCGGGGCTGTTAGATGGGCAAGTTCTTATGTACAATGCGGCTTTTGACGATTGGTTCCCTGCAACCATACCCAGTGGTGGCAGCAGCTTATGGACAGAGGCTGGCAGTAATATCTTTCGTTCTACGGGGAATGTAGCTGTGGGGACAAGCGACTTCGAGGCCGGCAGTAGGATGTCTATCGCTGGTGGTTTGTTCCTTAACACTTCCACTGGGTCGTTCAACCTTGGTTTTCCCAACAATGACAACCAGTGGCGGATGACCACCGCAGGTAGCGGCAGTGACCTCTTATTCCAATCTAAACCAAATGCTAGCAGTACTCGTACCACCCGTGTTACTTTCCGCCAGAGCGGCGAGGTGCAGATCGGCGTATCTGGCGCGCCTTCAGCCTGGACACACATAAAAGCCAACTCCACCGTGGCAAAAACCAGCCTTTTTTTGGAAGAAAATGAAGACGATTATGCTCGCTTAAGCCTTGGCAGCACCGCCAATACTTCCCGCTGGCACATTGCAGGGCGGGGTAATGACGGTACCACAGGCGCGGCCAACTCCCGCCTCAATTTCTACTTCACCAACAACCAAGGAGCAGCTGATCGTATGACCATAACCGGAGACGGAGAAGTAGGCATCAACGGTACGCCTACCGCTCGCTTGCACATTTTCCAAGGAGGCCAGAATGTTGGTAGAGGGCTTCGCTTTTCAGATGGTACAGCTAACGAAGACTGGAATATTACACACGGCTTTGGCCTTCGCTTTCACTACGGCGGCACAATCCGTGGTTTTATCGACGCGAACACAGGAGCCTATACCCAGTCTTCCGACCAAAGCTTAAAAACTAATATAGCACCTATTGCCTCTGTAATAGACCGAGTAAAGGCTTTGCAAGTAAAAACCTACGTCTATAAAACAGATCCCACTCATGAAACTACCATCGGTTTGCTAGCACAGCAAGCTAAAGCCCACTTCCCTGAATTGGTGACTTATTCGGAAGCAGACAAGCTGTATGGCGTCAATTATGCTGGCTTTAGCATGGTGGCTATCAAAGCCATCCAAGAACAACAAGCTACCATCGAAACGCAGGCACAAAAAATAGCGGATCTGGAAACCCGCCTAGCCCGCCTGGAAGCCTTGTTGAGCAAGCAGGACTAAA
This sequence comes from Lewinella sp., assembly GCA_036735605.1. Lineage (GTDB taxonomy): Bacteria > Bacteroidota > Bacteroidia > Chitinophagales > Saprospiraceae > Neolewinella. The sequence continues at coordinate 6,586 of DAINNZ010000014.1, forward strand.
ATTTGTGTTGTTCATACTACAACTTCTTATGTAGTTCAGTACCCTGTCTGGCCTTGGCTAGGCAGGGTTTTTTTCTGTTTACGCAGGCAGGAAGCCCATAACAGGCGGTAGCGCGGCTAGGCATTGATAAGCTACCAAAAATGTATTCGCCACTATTTCCCTGCCACCACTAGCACGATTTCACCTTTCACCGCAGCTCTTTTGCCGTAGTCTGCAATGAGTTCCGCTAAGCTGGCCGTGTTGATTTCCTCATACAGCTTGCTGATTTCCCGCGCCACACAGGCTTGTCTTCCCCCGCCGCAAAACTCAGCCAACTGCTGTAAACACTTCACCAAGCGGTGCGGGCTCTCGTACAGTACGAAGGTAGTCGGTAACTCCGCCAAGTATTGCAGCCGCGTTTGCCGCCCCTTCTTATGCGGTAGAAAACCCTCAAAATGAAACTGATTACAAGGAAGGCCCGAAGCCGCTAAGGCCGGCACAAAAGCCGTGGGGCCCGGCAAACAACTCACTGCTACCCCCGCTTCTCTGCACGCACGCACCAGCAAAAAACCTGGATCGCTAATCCCCGGCGTGCCGGCATCCGTAATCAGGGCATAGGTAGCACCTGCCGCTAATTCCGCCACCAACTGCGGCACAATCGCATGCTCATTGTGTGCATGATAGGCCCGCAGCGGCGTCTCAATTCCCAAATGCAACAACAAAGGCTTAGACGTTCGCGTATCCTCCGCCAACACCAATTGCACCTCCTTCAACAAACGAATAGCACGCAGCGTAATATCTTCTCGGTTACCCACCGGCGTTGGAATCAAATACAGCATAAAATCATCAATTGAAACACAAAGGTACGCTTTGTAGCTTGCTCACACTCTTTTTGAAGACGCCGCAGACAATCTACCCAAGAGAGTTGTTCGGCGGCGTATGAACCAGTTTATTTTTTCATACTGGGTAGGTCGAGGAAAAAGAAGGCAATAAAGCAAAGCAAACTGAAGAGGATAAGGATGAAGCCCAGTCCAAATTGCAAGCCTTGCCAACTGCCCCCCATCCACCAGAGAAGGGTCTGCCCTCGTTCGATCCCCCCTTGGAAGTAATCGGTAATAAAACCAATCAAGGGCGGCCCAAATAGGAAGCCTGTATAGCCGATGGTGGTGACGGAACTAATTCCTACCCCTGAAGGAATACCGGGTAATTTACCAGATATACTGTAGGCAATAGGCACTATATTGGATAACCCCAAGCCCACCAGCAGAAAGCCCGTAAAAGCTAGTAAGGGACTAGGAAAAAAGAGAGCCACAGAAAGCCCTGTTAGTGCAATAACCGCACCTAGGCGAATGAGGATCAAACTACCGTAGCGCCCACGAGCCCGATCGCCACCTAGGCGGCCTATCATCATAGCACCGCTAAAAGCGGCTTGGCCAAGTGGCGCTAGCTGCTCAGGGCTCTGCGCCACGCGGAGCATATAGGCAGCTGTCCAATCGGCCATCGCTCCCTCTCCCATCATACAACAAAAAGCGGTGATGCCTAACAAAAAGAGCGTGGGGTGAAATCGAAAACCTTTTCGTTGCTGCTCGGTCGTTTCTGTGGCCGTTGATGGTGTTATAGCAGGCTCAGGTAATAGCTGCCGAATACACCAAAAAGCTAGGGGCAACACCAAGACAGCTACCAATAGCAAATGATTGGCCAAGCCCAAACCAAGTGTAATAGCCAAAGAAGAAGTGCCGGCTCCTGCTAACATGCCCATACTAAAGATGGCGTGAAAAGACGACATGATGGGCTTGCCTAAGCCCTCTTCTACCACAATCGCTTGGGCATTCATCGCTACATCCAAAGAGCCCGTGCTCATCCCGATTAGCATCCCGGCCAGCATCAAGGCCAGCACACTGGGCATGAGTGCCAAAAGCGGACAAGTACAGATGAAAAGTAATAGCATGGCGGCAGTAATTCGTCTGCTACCCACTTTCACAATAAAGTAACCGGCTAAGGGCATTGCAATAAGCGACCCTAGTGAAAGGGTCAACAAGACCATCCCCGTTTGGCTATTACCAATATCATAAAGGGTTTGTAGGCTGGGAATCCGGCTCGTCCAGTTGGCGTATAGAAAGCCATTGATTGCAAAAATGAGGCTTACCGCTAAGCGGGCGCGCTCATAAGGAGTGCTCAGTTGAAACAAGTGGAGGAAATTATGTTTAGTATAGCAAATTAAACCGCCGCAAAGGTAGTATGGAACCACTTCTTCAAATCGGAAATCTTTGCCTTTCCTGGGCTTTATTTGGACTTATTTGGACGGTGCAACTCGTGCATTATCCTTCCTTTCGCTATATCACCGATTTTTCTTCCTTTCACTTACACCATACCACTAGTATTAGCGTATTGGTGGGGCCACTGATGGCAGCTGAACTCTTTGTGACGGCTTGGTTAGCTTGGGAAAAGGCGGCAGCTTGGCCCTGGTTGCTGCCCTTACTCCTAGTACTAGTCATTTGGGGGCTTACCTTCTTTTGGGCAGTGCCGCTGCATGAGCGGCTTAGCCGAGTACCTAGCGAAAAACTAATTGACCAGCTTTTACTAGCTAATTGGTTCAGAACTATCTTTTGGACGATTAAGGCTATTTGGGTTAGCTTGCTTTTCTATACCCGAATCCAATCGGTTTGGGTGTAGCTTGGTACTCGATACGCCGATACGCAGGGCTATACTCGAACCGATGTGGTTTACCTTCGGCGATCGCTGCATGGCTACTGCATGGCTACTGCGTGGCTACTGCGTGGCCAGGCTTCGCTGGAGCCAGCTCCTTTCAGCTAGGTTCACTCAAAACGGCCGCTACTAGCATATAGTTGCTGTTGAAAATTTGGTAGTCAAGATGAAAAGTTTGCTGCCAACCGCCTTTTTTTAAGTAGCCTTTCGTATTGCCTTGCTCCAGCGGGATACCCGCTAAATCGACGAGCAAGTGTTGTCGAAAATCGAGCTCCCGCTGCCCATAGCACTTATAGATAGCTTCCTTCGCCGACCAAACGAGGTGTTGAAAAATCAAGCGATTGGCATCGGTGAGGAAAATAAGTTCTTCCGCTGCCATAAAACGAGGGGCTATGCGCTCAATTTTAGGAACAAATAGCTGAATATCCACCCCACAAGGCTGCACATGCCCTACCGCTGCCGAGTATTGGTGGGTATGGCTAATAGACACATGGAAAGCTGAATGCTCCAAAAAGGGCTTGCCGTGCTCGTTTTTGATCAGGCTGCCGCGTTCGGTTCGGCCAGATAGCTGGTGAAGTAATAGCCGAGCGGCCAGAAACTCACGGCGGCGGCCTTTCCCCTGAATTTTAGCTAACTGGGCTTCTTCTGCTTCCGATAGCTGCAAAACTGATCTTAGCTTGGTTTCAGATTCATCAATACGCCACACCCCTAAGCTTCCGCCTAGAGAAAGTGCTGGAAAAAGTGGTAACTTACTGACTAGTGGCATTTTTTTACATCCATTCAATAAACGAACAAGAAGAAAATTATAGTGGCATTTTCTAGCAGGCTTTAGCTGGATACAAGTGCTATTCTGTCTTGCGCTACAAGATTACACTTGCCCCTGCATTATGCCCACCTCCCCCTTGTGGGCTTTATACTTGAATCGATGTGGTTGGAAAATTTCCCAACTCTGAGTGAAACGCTCACCGAAGGTAAACCACATCGGTTCAAGTATATCAACTATTCGGTCTTAAACCAGCCAGCATATTTCACATAGGCAGCTGCGATACGATCTACGGAATCTTTCATTTGTTCGGTGCTAATGGGCTTTACCTTCTTCGCGGGAACGCCAGCATAGATATGCCCTGCCTCACAGTGCATCCCTTCTAATACGACCGCGCCGGCAGCAATAAGGCAGCCACTCTCTACCACAGCATTATCCATCACGATGGCACCCATACCGATCAGTACATTGTCGTGAATGGTGCAGCCATGTACGATGGCGCGGTGGCCAATGCTAACGTTATTCCCTATGTGGGTTTGCGTTTTCTCAAAAGTAGCGTGAAGCACCGCCCCGTCTTGTACGTTCACCCGATTCCCCATTCGGATGCTATTCACATCGCCCCGTACAACGGCTGTGAACCAGACGCTGCATTCGTCGCCCATAATCACATCCCCAATGATGGTGGCATTGTCGGCAAAGTAACAATCGCCCCCCCACTGGGGCATAAACCCGCGAACGGGAAGTATTAAAGCAGGCATAGTAGTGATTTTGCAGCCGCTAACATACGAAAGTTTATGGTTTTTATCATTTTAGCGAATTTTCGCTAAAAATAAACCAAAAGACTTGCTACTTTCAGTAATAGCCTGTAAATTTGTCAGCGAAAATTCGCTAACGTAAATTTGTACTACTTATGTCCACTACTGTCACTGCCCCTAAAGTCCTCCGAGGAGGCGAGTTTCTCATCGCTGATTTAGCCAATCAAAGCACCTTTATTCCAGAAGATTTCAACGAAGAACAGCGCATGGTACGCGACATGGTGGAGGATTTTATTCAACAAGAAATCCTGCCCAATCTGCACGCGATCGACCAGCAAAAAGACGGTATCGCCGTTAAGCTACTAGAAAAGATGGCCGATCTAGGCCTACTAGGCACCCACATGCCCGCCGAATATGGAGGCATGGCCATGGATACCAACACGAACACTTTGATTTGCGACGTGATGGGTGGCTCAAGTGGCTCTTTCACGGTAAGCTACGCAGCACATACGGGCATTGGTATGTTACCGATTCTTTATTTCGGCACGGCTGCTCAGAAAGAAAATTTTTTACCCCGCTTGATTTCTGGTGAGCTCAAAGCAGCTTACTGCCTCACAGAACCTTCCTCCGGCTCAGATGCTTTAGCGGCCAAAAGCCGAGCGGATCTAAGTGCCGACGGTAGCCACTACCTACTAAATGGCCAAAAAATGTGGATTAGCAACGGAGGCTTTGCCGACGTTTTCATCGTTTTTGCGCAAGTGGACGGCGACAAATTCACTGGTTTCATTGTACCTCGCCAGTTGGAAGGTATCAGCTTGGGTGCCGAGGAGCACAAATTGGGCATCCATGGTAGTTCTACGCGCCAAGTATTTTTCGAGAACGTAAAAATACCGGCCGACCATCTTCTAGGTGAGGTAGGGAAAGGGCATTTGATTGCCTTTTCCGTGCTCAACACGGGTCGCTTTAAGTTGCACGCCCTGAGTATTGGCGGTTGTAAGCGCAGCCTCACCACCGGTATTATGTATGCGAATGAGCGTGTACAGTTCAAGCAGCCCATTAGTAATTTTGGAGCTATAAAATACAAAATCGGAGAAGCAGCGATCCGTATTTTCGCGGGGGAATCCGCCCTGTATCGCGTCAGCGACATGATACAGCAGATGAACAAAAGCCTAATGGCCGAGGGCGTCAGTTTCGCCGCTGCTAAAATGCAAGCTGCCGCAGAGTATGCCATCGAATGTGCGCTACTGAAGTTTTTGGGCTCTGAAACACTCGATTATGTGGTGGATGAAGTGCTCCAAATACATGGTGGGATGGGCTACAGCGAAGAAGGTACTGCCGCCCGCGCCTACCGAGACGCACGCATCAACCGCATTTATGAAGGCACCAACGAAATTAATCGCCTCCTAAGCGTAGATATGCTCCTCAAGCGTGCTATGAAAGGCGAATTGGACATTGTAGGGCCAGCCTGGGCCGTGCAAAAAGAGCTAGGTGGTATGCCAAGCATGGAAGCCATCGAGGGCGATTATGGCCACGAAATCAAAGCCGTAGCCGATTTCAAAAAGATCATCCTCCTAGTTGCTGGCGGTGCCGTTAAGCAACAAATGGATGGGCTACTCGACCTAAAAACCGAGCAAGAAGTGATTATGAATGTGGCCGATATGCTAGCCGACCTGCTACAAGCCGAAAGCCTGCTTATGCGCTTACAAAAAATGAAAACCGACAGCAGCGCACAGCACCCACAAGAAGTATATGACGCCATCCTGCGTGCCTACTTCTACGACGCCAACGATCGGATGGCCAAAAATGCAACCGATGCCGTGGCAGCCTTCACGGAGGGAGACCTGCTGCGCACTTTCAGTATGGGCATCAAACGCTTCACGAAATACCCCATCCAAAACGCCAAACAACATCGCCGCACCGTGGCAGATTACCTCATCGCTGCCAATGCCTACCAGCTCTAACAAAGGATCGCATTTGTGTTACGAACCATCCTTTTGTCCATCGCCAAGCTTCGTAAACGCGCCACCCTTTTTACGCTCGCTCTAAGTGGGCACGTAGTGCAGGGGCAAGTGTTCATTTGTAGCGCAAGACTAGCCTAAGCACCCCCTGAGGCAAACCACCTAGAGTGGCCAATGCAAAGAATTCTGGACTGTGTAATTATTGAATCCGAGTTGCTATTAAGTAGCTCGGATTTTTTATATACCTTTACCACTTCATTTCTACCGGCTATTTTTGCCTACTAATAACCGAACTTCATCATAATTCCAGAACATGAGAGCACTTATACTTTTCAGCCTTTCACTAGGGCTTTTTTCTACTGCGCTGCTAGCACAAGGCAACTTACCAAATGCCTATCATGCCCTCTCTGCAAAAGTCTTGGCAATCGATTACGATACGCCCAATGAACTCGTAGATGCCGACCTATCCTTCGGTTTAGAGCTAGGATACCGGCGGCAGCTTGGTAAAATATTAGGCCTCGCTGTTCCCTTTAAAGTGGGTGTAATTGATGTAGGCGAAACCAAAAACGTAACTTTTGGCAGTATCGATTTGCTAGCGCACATTTACCCTTGGGGTAGTCAAATAAAGCTAGCGCCCTATCTTTTGGCAGGCGGCGGCATCGTCTTTGAAGGCCCTGAGGCCAATAACACCCAAATTCCGCTAGGCCTAGGTTTAAACCTACAGTTAGGCAGAAATGCTTCCTTGGGCCTACAAGGAGAGTACCGCCTTGCTAGCGAAGACTTACGCGACAACTTGCAAGTGGGAGTTGGTTATATCTATCGCTTATCAATCACTGATTCCGACGGCGACGGCATCCCCGACCACGAAGATGAATGCCCCAATGAGGTTGGCAGTGTAGCCACCAAAGGCTGCCCCGACACCGATGGCGATGGCACCCCCGATAAAAAAGATAAATGTCCAACCGAGCCCGGCACTGCCGCCATGATGGGTTGCCCCGATACCGATGGCGATGGTATCCCTGATCACCAAGACGACTGCCCCGAAGTGGCCGGACCTAAAGCCACCAAGGGCTGCCCCGATACCGATGGCGATGGCGTGGTGGATGCTCAAGATGCTTGCCCCAACGCTAAAGGCTCCCCCGCCCACCAAGGCTGCCCCGATACCGATGGCGATGGCATCTACGACCACGAAGACAAATGCCCCACCATAGCCGCTAACACCCCCGATGGCTGCCCATTAGCCGATTCCGACGGCGACGGCGTGCCCGATGCAGCAGACCGCTGCCCCAACCAAGCCGGTAGTGCCGCTCTTAAAGGCTGCCCTGATTCCGATGGCGATGGCATCCCCGACCTCGATGACAAATGCCCTACCCAAGCTGGCCCTGCTAGCAACCAAGGCTGCCCCGAAATCAGAGAAGAGGTGGTGAAAATTTTGGAATTTGCAACCCAAGCCGTACAATTTGAAACTGGTAGTGCCCGCCTCAAACAAGAGTCCTTCCTTACGCTCGATGAAATTGTACGCATTATGGCAGAATACCCAGCCTATAGCCTCATCATCAGCGGCCATACCGACAATGTTGGGAATGCCGAAAGCAACCAACTGCTGAGCGAAAACCGTGCCAAAGCCTGCAAGGACTACCTCGTTAGTAGCGGCGTAGCAGAGCGGCGAATGACCTACGTAGGTTTTGGTTCGGCTAAACCGCGTGCCGATAATAGCAGTAGCAGCGGTCGGCGTCTTAATCGAAGAGTCGAGTTTGATTTGCGCTTGTTGTGAGAAAGATGATTTTCACCACTTGCTCTAGTCGCTTATACGCACTACTCCCCCTACTTCTTCTCCCCTTCGGCTTCTTGTTGGCGCAAGCGCCGCCAGACTTGTTGGCGCAAGCGCCGCCAGACACGACTTTATTGCAGTTCGATCTAGCTAGCCTAACAGTGGCGGTATCTGCTAGTAAGCTACCGCCGGCAGCTCCGCTGTCTCGCCTAGATGCTGCCGATATTGGCCGCTACGACAACAGTAGCTTAGTGGCTAGTTTTAATAGCCTTCCCGGCGTTCGGTTGGAAGAGCGTTCGCCAGGCAGCTATCGCGTATCGGTGCGAGGTTCTTCGTTAAGAGCTCCCTTCGGCGTTCGGAATGTGAAGATTTATTGGAATGGCTTCGCCCTCACGGAACCGGGTGGAGATACTTACCTGAATCTCATCGACCCCATCCATGTACAGCAAGCCCAAGTATTTAAAGGGCCCGCAGGTAGTCTATATGGCAGTGGAACGGGCGGAGCCATACTACTCAATAGCCAATGGCAAACGGAGCAAGCACAACAAGACGAGCTGGGCCTACAACTAGGCTCCTTTGGTACGGCTAGACTGGATTGGCAACACCACCGCCGAACTAGTGAGCAACAATACCATCAAATTCGCTTCGCCCACCAACAAACAGATGGTTTCCGAGACCATAGCCAACTGCAAAGAAGTGTAGCGGAGCTGAGCATCTACCAAACGGGTAAGAAAGGCGGCAACAGTAGCTACCATGTATTAGCTACCGACCTGCATTACGAAATCCCAGGAGCGTTAAACCCCACACAGTTTGCCGACAACCCTCGGCAAGCCAGGCCAGGAAGTGAAGCGGCTAAAGCCGCCATTAATTACCAAAATTTATGGGTAGGCGGCCGTTGGGGCGGGCCACTTCCGAACCTAGCGCTGCGGCATCAAACTGATGTATTTGCTTCAGCTAATGTTTTTGACCATCCTTTTAACATCGACCATAAGCGGGAACGAAATCTAGGTATCGGCCTACGAAGCAGCCTTCGCTGGGAAAAAGACGTTAGTGGCCTTGGCCTTCTACAACTCGTTGGCGGGCTTGAAAGTCAAGTGGCCAACAAAGCTGCCCGCAACTACACCCCTAATGCCGGCCGACCAGGTGCCCTGAATTTTATAGATGACATAGTGAGCTCCCAGCAGCTGATTTTCAACCAAGTTGTAGTCGAGCAGCCTAGTGGCTGGCAAATGACCGCCGGCTGGAGTTTACAGAAATTAACCTATCGTATCGATCGCAGTTTCGAGATAGGCGGTGAAACTGGCCTAGCTAATAGCAACTTTAACTGGGTGCTGTCACCTCGGCTCAGTGTAGCGAAAGCCTGGACGGCCGCCAATAGCCATTATAATAGCTTTTTCTCCTACGGCAAAGCCTACACCCCTCCTACACTCAGCGAGTTCAGAACCAACGAAGGGAGCATCAATACCCGCCTCGCACCGGAACGAGGCCATAGCCTTGAACTGGCCTTGAGTAGAGACAGCCGCGCTGGCTTCGACATCAGCTTGAATGTATATTACCAATGGCTACGCCAAAGTATCGCTACCTTCCAAGATAGCAGCGGCGTACAGCTTTTCCGCAATACCGGCGGCAGTCGGCAATGGGGCATAGAAGCTAGCATAGAAAGGGAGTTGCTAGGCCCTGCCGCTCAGCAACAATTCATCCGTAGCTGCGTGGCTCGCTTAGCTTATACCTACAACCAAGGAGTTTATCAGGGGTACGCCGTGGCAGATAAAGACTTTAGTGGCCAAGCACTACCCGGCCTCACCCCTTCTACTTTCGATTGGCAACTGAGCCTCCAAAGTCGAGGCGATTACGCCCTACGACTAGGCTTATATACGGCAGCCGCCACGCCTCTTGACGATGGTAACGAAGTTTTTAGCCAAGCCTTCGCGCTGCTCCGAGCTCGCCTGAGCAAACGGCTCGCCCTTGCCCAAAAGCAGCCTTGGCTGCCTTCCGCCTTAGAACTGTATGCGGGTGGCGACAATCTACTGAACCAGTCTTTTAGCCTCGGCTACGACCTTAATCCGCAGTTCGGCCAACGTTATTTTCAGCCAGCAGCGGGCATTAATTTTTATTTGGGGCTGCGCCTCCATTGGTGAGCTGCTTGTACCTAATGTGTTAGCCTTTGTTAGACCGTGGCGTGGACGGATTTTAGACAGGATGGACACCTCGACGCCGCT
>DAINNZ010000014.1:16836-41626 GCA_036735605.1 Lewinella sp.
CGGTGCAGCGCAGGATTGACAGGATTTTGTGGACGTGATGTGGACGGATTTTAGACAGGATGGACACCTCGACGCCGCTCGGTGCAGCGCAGGATTGACAGGATTTTGTGGACGTGATGTGGACGGATTTTAGATCCAGACGGGCACGCGGGGATTTTGTAGGGGAGAGTGTGCAAAAAAATGAACGAGAAGCCATAGTTTCATACTAGCTGACAGGGGAATACGTTTATACTAGCAGCGAGGGTGATTAGCGTTTCGCCCTAGGCCATCTTTTATACGGTATGCACAGAAAGGCTCCGTTTTGGTAAGAAGTTTCCAATTTTGAGCGTCTTGCGCTACAAATTGACACTTGCCCCTGCTTCAGCCAACATGTTAAAATTGGCGATGCCTGGGTCACAATTTATGGGAAACGGCGATGCCTAGTGCTTTGTCAAGCTTTAAAATTCGGGTAAAATTCAAGGCATTTACCCGAATTCTTAAGCTTGACAGACTACTAGATTGGGTAAGTAGTGTATTTTTGGTCTGTTACACGGTTTTATCATTACAAAATAACTATTATGCGTCTTATTTTACTTTGTTTCCTCCTGAGTTCTTTCAGCCTAATAGCGCAGAAAGCGGAGGGTATTCAGTTTGAAGAAAAATCTTTCGACGAGCTATTAGCACAAGCTAAAGCGGCCGACAAACTGATTTTCATTGATGCTTTCACCACTTGGTGTGGCCCTTGCAAAATGATGTCTTCTAAGGTCTTTCCCCGCGAGGATGTAGGTGCGGTGTATAACGAGCGTTTCGTGAATGCCAAAATTGACATGGAAAAGGGCGAAGGCCCTGGGCTCGCACAGCGTTATAGCGTGATGGCTTACCCCACCTATCTGTTTGTGAACGGAGATGGCGAGCTGGTACACAAAGGGTTGGGCTATATCCCTGCTGAAAATCTACTGACATTAGCCGATGTGGCGGTGAGCGATCAAAACTTACGCAGCCTCAATAAGCGCTATGAAGCAGGAGATCGGGCTACCGATTTTGTATTAGCCTATGCAAAAACCTTGAGCGATGTATATGAGCAAGCGCAGGCCGAACAAGTGGTAGGCGACTTCCTAGAGACCCAGAAGGATTGGTCAACGCCCGCCATCATGTCGCTCATTGCTAGCAATCCGGGCGAAATGGGCGGCAAACGATTCACCTATATGCTAGAAAACGCGCAGCAGTTCGCTAGCCTCAGCTCAGCTTATGAGTTCTACGGCAATTTGCAAAACACCATTATTGGCGGTTATATGCGCGCTAACAACACCCGCGAGCTCCCCGAGCCCAGCGTGATGGCCACCGTGTATAAGGAGCAAGCAGCTGCCGTAGCCGAGCGGCTTAGCCGCCATTATGAGGTCATCTATGCCGAGAACGTAGCCCCCGAAACCTACCCTGCCATTGCTGTAGCTTACTATGATGCTTACCCTTCGGATAATGCGATGGAGCTCAATTCAGCAGCCTGGACTTTTTTCGAGAAGGTAGAGGACAAGGCTATGCTTAAAAAAGCGCTCGCTTGGGCGAAACAGTCTGTGGCCTTGGAAGAAGGCTACGCTAATTTAGATACCTTAGCTTGGCTGTATGAAAAACTAGGGCAACGCAAAGAAGCCAAAGAAACGGCTATCAAGGCCATAGCCAAAGCCAAAGAAACCGGCGAAGATTACTCTGGCACCGAGGAGCTGACGCAAGACTAGCCACCGAAACCCTTCTAAAATTCAATTCTGCCCTAAGGCTTACTAGGCTTGTTACGCGGGGAAGCCGTGCGGTGTATAAATTTCACCTGCACTGACCTAGCGTAGCAAGTCTTTTTTTGTTGCGAACACCCTATTAAAAGTAAATAGGCATTTGCTGCCGGCCGTTTTATCCGTATAATTTTTGCCCGTATGGGCAGGGGCAAGGGCAGCTTTGTAGCGCAAGACAATTAGACGCTGCGAGGAGCCTTAGGCTGCCTGCGGTAGCGCTTGGACGCATTTAAGGAGTCTAAAAAAGTATGATTGGACCCGTCCAACTGACCATTTTGCTGGTTTTTATCCAGTGCGGCCTCTACTGGGGGCGAGTGTGCCTCAACCCACGCCTTGTTTATATTGGTGGGCTTTCCTCTTCTTGAAATAGCGCTTCAAAGCGGCATAGCCGAAAACAGTTACTAAAATGATAAGGGTGCCGAGGTAGAAGGTAGGCGATAGTTCCTGCCCGTCTTGTAGCAAAAAATAGGCTAGAAAAATGCCATAAACGGGCTCTAGATTGATGGTGAGGTTTGTGGCGAAAGCGGAAAGTTTTTTCAGCGCACGCAGGCTCAATATATAAGTGAGCGTGGTACAAAGTAAGGCTAGCAGCAATAAGTAGAGCCAATCAATCGGGCGGGGCGGGAAAAAGACATCACCTCCTAGGAAAGGAAGCAATAGCCCTAGAAAAATACAAGCTCCGCCTAATTCAATAAAAGTGACGCGAAAGGGGTGGGTATCCCCCATATAGCGTTTATTGAGGGTTGTGAAAAGTGCAGCTAGAAAAGCCGAGATAAGTCCCACGGCGATACCAATATTCATATCCGCGCTACTTCCTTCGGTAATCAAGTAGATGCCAGGCAAAATGAAGACACCCAGTAATAGCTCATACCAACGAAAGGGGCTTTTGACGATCCAAGGCTCCAGGATGCTAGAAAAGAGGGAAGTGGTGGCCATGCAGATGAGGGCAATACTCGCATTGGCTAATTTAATGCTGCCGTAAAAGGCCAACCAGTGTAAACCAGTTAGGCAGCCGATACCTACTAAAATGAGCAATTGGCGCCACCCTAGCTCTCGATACAAGCGCCCTAACTGCACAAAAGCCACCAAGCTCAAGCTAGTGATCAGCACTCGCCACCAAACCAAGGTGAGGGCCGACAGTTGTATAAGGTCACCTAGAATAGCGGTGAAGCCCCAAAGGAAGACAGCCAAGTGCAGCTCTACGTAAGCTCTAGTTTCGGAGTATGCCATGTGAAAAGGCGGGAAAGGATAGCGTAAGGAGTTGGGCTAGAAAGGAATATCCTCGTCTTCATTCATACGCGAAGGCATGATGGTGCCGGTGTAGGGCTGATCGTTGGCAGCGCTTTCGAAGGTATTATCGGGCAGCAGATTGAAGTCGGGATCATCTAGATCCGAGAACTTGGCAAAATCACTTTCAAAGCGCAGGCGGATATTTTGGGTTTCGCCGTGGCGGTTTTTCCCCACGATGACTTCTGTGATTCCCTTTAGGGAGTTGCCCTGCTCGTCTTCCATGATTTTGTAATATTCTGGGCGATACAAGAACATAACCATATCGGCATCTTGTTCGATAGATCCCGATTCGCGTAGGTCGGAAAGTTGTGGGCGTTTATCGCCGCCGCGGGATTCCACGGCTCGGCTGAGCTGGGAAAGTGCGATAACGGGCACTTCCAATTCTTTAGCGAGGCTTTTGAGTGCGCGGCTGATGCCGGATACCTCTTGCTCGCGGTTCATTCCTTTGTTGCTTTCACCGGCACCCGACATAAGCTGGAGGTAGTCGATAATTACCATACTGAGGCCTTTTTCCATTTTTAGTCGGCGGCATTTAGCGCGAAGCTGGAACACATTAATACCGGCGGTATCGTCGATAAAGATGGGTGCTTCTCCTATTTTATTCATAGAAGCGACTAGGCGGTTCCACTCGTCGTCGTCAAATTTACCGGAGCGCATTTTTTGTCCATTGACTTCTGCATCCTGCGCGAATATCCTGCCGGCAAGCTGGGGAGCACTCATTTCAAGGGTAAAAATAGCGACAGGCTTTTTGTAGTCGGCGGCGGCATTTTTGGCGATGCTTAGGGCAAAGCTAGTTTTACCCATTGCGGGCCGAGCGGCTAAGATGATCAAATCGCTGGGTTGTAGGCCGGAGGTAAGTCGATCTAGTTCGGTGAAACCGGAAGGCACACCAGTGAGCCCGTCTTCACGGCCGCGCAGCTCATCCAGTTGTTTGAGCATTTGGTTGGCCAGCATTCCCATATCGGCAATTTGCTTGCCCATATTTTTTTCGGTGATCTCGAAGACGTGGCGGCCTGCTTTATCGAGTAGGTCGAGCACATCGGTACTATCCTCGTAGGCTTCGGTGATGATTTCGGTGCTGGTACGGATTAGTTCCCGTTGGATAAATTTCTCGGTAACGATCCGCGCATAAAACTCCACATTGGCGGCACTAGTAACTTTGCTGTTGAGTTCAGCTAGGTAGGCTGGGCCGCCGATCATTTCGAGGTCGCCATTTTTCTTCAGGTCTTCCATGACCGTGAGAATATCGATTGGTTGGCTTCGTTCGAAGAGGCGTCGCATGGCGCGGTAGATAGCCTTATGGGCATCTTTATAGAAAGTTTCGGGCTGTAGGATGTCCAAGACCTTGATCATAGCATCTCGGTCGATGAGGATAGCCCCTAGGACAGACTCCTCCAAAGGCAAGGCTTGTGGAGGAAGTTTACTGTAGGCTGGCAAATTAGCATCTTCCAGCATTTTGCGGGAGCTTCGGCCCGTTACGCTGGAAGCGAAGCCTACTTTTTGATCTTTTTCTCGTTCTTTTGCCATAGGGTAAAGGTAGGCCATTATTTACGAATGAACAAGCAGCCTGAGCGAATCTAGTGCCTGTAAATTTATTCTTTGCCAAAACTAGCAGCAGTCGTGTGTAGTTGGTGAGCGAACAAGTCTTAGCACAAGAACAAAAAAAGCGTTGTTCGGCTATTTTTCCAAGAAATTATCGAGAATTTGTGTGCTAATACGCTGGAGGTTGCCCCAGTCTTCATCGCTCAGGCCTTGCCAAGTTTTTTCCCTAAGTTCCAAGACATGGGGCATGAGTTGTTGGTGAAGTGCTTTGCCACTAGAGGTAAGATAGATTTTATAGCGCCGCCGATCACCGTCAAAGCGCTGCCTTTCAACCAGTTTCTTATCGCAGAGCAAATCGATGATACGAGATACGGTGGGCGCGTTTTTATAACTACCGTTGGCTAGATCAGTTTGGCTCATCCCGTTGGACTGGTACAACTGATCAATAATAACCCACTGCTCGGTGGAAATATCGGTGCCTTGCTCCCGAAAAACTCGTAGGTAATGCTGCTTTACTACCTTAATTGTTCGGTCTAAATAAGTGCCTACATTCTTGTTAGCGTGTAAATACATAGGTGTGCATATCTAATACTTTAAAGCGAATTGCTCCAAAACATCGCGCTAAGAACGGGAAAACCCCTCACTTGACCAAGTGAGGGGTTTTCAAAATCTGTTTTAGCTACAATGCCTAGGCAGCAGTTGTTCTCGCTTTAGAGGCTACAGCCAAGCTGTAAATGACTAAACCGAAACCAATTTTGTTGATGGCATCACCGATGTTGTAGAACACATCGAGTGATTTTGGAGAAATGACGCCGCTCAGCCAACCTGAACCTTCGATAGCCATGTAGCCGATCGGATAGATCGCCCAGCCTGCGAATACGAACCAGCCTAATGCCTTAATGGCAGCTTGGATGTTAGGATCGTTGGAATTAGCAGCCAGTTTCTTAGCAGAACCGAACCACACCTCATATACAATGCCTACATAGCCGATAGTAGATAGAGCACCCCACAGCGGAGAGTTCTCTGGATAGATCGCCTCCCCAATGTAGCCGAATACAAGCATGATCAAGGAGTAGAAAATCATTTTCCACAACAAATCTTGCTTCGCACCCACTACGCGCAGGATGAGATAGAACTCTACACACATCAATGGAACGGTCAAAATCCAGTCGATGTAGCGGAACTCGGTGGGGGAAGTGCCATTTTCCGCCCAAAAGTCGCGCATGTAGAAGTAATGCACAGCAGCAATGAAGGTAATTAAACCTGCAATGAGCATACTATCTTTCCACTTGCCTTCTACTTGCGTAAACTGCAGGAAAAAGAATACGGTTGCGGCCATCATAGCCATAGAACCAATGAAGAAAGTAAAGCCCACGTAGTCGCCAGACTGAAGAGTGGCAAGTAGCATGTTGGGCAGATCCATAAAAACGTCCATAATCGAAGTACTAATTTGGTTAAAAATTGGTTTGTACAATGTTGAAATTGTACAAACCAGGTGAATGAAAGATTTTTCTCAGATATGTGGTATAATGAAAAAACGAAAACCAAGACTTGCGACAAACCGTTAATTTGCTTGTTTGTATAGTTGATCTACCAACAACATGTGTGGCAGGGTAAGCAGGGAAAGCCCTATGAAAACATAGCCCATCAAATTGGGGCTTAGCACCAGGCCAGCGGGGAACCAAAACTGTAGCCCAAGTACCAAAAAAGCACCTATCGCAGCAACAGGCAGTGCTAGCCAAAGAAAGTGCTGCCAACGGTAGGAACGAATCCGGCATTGGAAAAAATTATTCTGATCAATCACCGAAGAAAGTGAATGCCAAAAAACAAAGTAAACGGTGAAGCCCAGTAGTAAACTGGTATGAAAATATAACTGAAGAAGTACAATTAGATGTATCACCTCTCGTACAAAGACAGCTACTGAAATAATGCCCGTGAGTAACAAGAAAACGAAGGCAAGGCCATTCAAAGCTATAATTGTCCAAAGCACATTTAAGAGAACTACCTGACTAGGAACCGGAATGACTTGGCCAGTCATCGCTGCTACAATTGATTGCGCTTCCTCTGGATGCAGGAGAATGGGCACTAATAGAGCTGCCGCACCCCATAATACATAATGCAAGATCTCGAAGCCCCTGTTGTTGTAACGGATAGGTGCTAGATTCGATTGGCCGAAATGATAGACCGAAAGCACCATAAAAAGGCCGAAGGCCTGCATAGGTAGCAGCCACCACATAGCAGCATATAAGCCGATTACCCCAAGATAAGCAACGGAAAAAACGAATAGGTCTTTTCCACTCACCCGCTTTGCGAAAGCCCGAAAGATAGTCAGGTCGGTAGCACCATGTGGGACGCCCAATATTAATACTAAAATGAGCACGAAGTAGGGCTCCACGCTAACTACCCAAACTGGAAATCCAATGCTAAAAGCGGTGATGAGAAGTGTAGCAGCCACCACCAACCGAAACACTCGATACTGCTGGAAGCCCAGCATATCTTCCAACTGTATAGCTGGTTGGTTGTTGTTAATGGATGCCTCTTTCATGTACGCTCTTGGTAAATTTGGAGGTCTAACAGCAAGGTTTCAAGATAGTTGCTTTTTTTGAAAAAAAATTTCACTTTTTCTTGAAAATGCTTACAAAAATCTGACAATTCACCCCTTTACCCTACATTCTACCGCTATACCAAGCGAAAGTTCGGCATTCCTCAATGGCTTTCTCGTAGAATTTAGTGTCTTTATAGTAATCGGTTAGGATTCTGAAATATCCGAAAGTACGAGGATGACCTTTTGAATAGTTCATATTGCGTTCCACTTTGGCGGCGAAGAAAGTACAGATAGCCGCTTGCTCTGGATCTACGGCGCGGGTTCTTGCCAGTTCGAAATAGTAGCGCGCTCGTTCCATATTCATGGCCTCGTAATTGCCATAAGGAGTGCTTCGATTAGAGAATACAAAATTATCGCCTTCTCCCCTGGCAGCACGAGCCGCACTGCTCCCACTGCGGAAATAATCAGCCGCTTTCCAAGCATAGCCAAAGTAGCTGATATTATAGTATGCTAGGCCGAGTGTAAAGAATTTTTTAGAGGCTTCGTTAGCATCAATAGCTTCTTCGGCTTCTTTTTCCAGGGCCAGCATACGTTGCATCATTTCTCCTTTGTTATAGGATCGGGCGATAACATCTAGTGGAGGCTGATGGATACGATCGTTTAGCAGCGGCTCAAAGGGGCGGAAAATGCCATAATCGTTCCAGTTTTCTTCGGGTATCGTGTTGAAAATCCGAGCGGCCGCTGCCAATTGTCCATTTTGCAAATAATAAGTGGCCTGCATATCCTTGAGATGATTATTCACCTCGGGGCCACCGCGTTCGATTAGCAGCCTACGGACAAAACTATTACTCAGTGTATCGGCACCAATCATGCGAAGCTCATTCAGCAAATTGATATCGAGTTGGTATTTCAACTCATCCAAGCCATAGGTCAGTAAAGTTGCCTTAGCTCTTTCGTTATTTACCCGATAAACTTGGCGGAATTTATCGGTAATGAGCCGGTTAAAATCGGGGTAAGTGCTACGGAGCTCGTCATCGCGCAGCAAATTATAATAGGCCATTTCCATGGAGTCGTTCAGCCGATCGATTAGGAGTAGATCTAACACTTGCTTAGCAATATTGAGCTGTTTTTGTAATTTTTCATCGATGGTTTTGCTATTGCTAAGCTGGGCGAATATCTTTCGGGCCGCGAAGTAATCGCCAGCTAGTAAATTGAGGTAACCTTCGGCCATCGTCCATAGATCAGGGCGCGCTGTCTGATTTTCTTGATTCACTTTAATGACGAAGCCTTGCAGAGCGATCAATCGTTGCCTAGCTATTGGGCGGGGAATACCATGCAGGCGATTACTTTGCTTACGCGGGTTAACGTCAATACCCATTAGATCTTTTTCCAGCTTTTGGAGCTCTCGTACTAGCAGCAATTCTAGTGCTTTTGCCTTGGGGTTGTAGCGGTAGATGCTATCCATCTCGGGCACCAACTGCGCCTTAGGGTTTTGGGCACGCAGGACGTAGAGGTTAGCGCGTTCGGGGTCGTTATTGCAACGAATGAGCAGTTGCTGCCACTCTTCATCGGAGCTAACAGAAAAGCTTTGGTAGGCGCTGGCTTGTTTGCTCGGGCATTCAGCAAAAATGCGGGAATAGATATAATTAGCTTCTACAACTTGGCCTTTTTGCCGCAGGGCGGCTGCCCGATGGCCTTCCAGCCAATGATAAATGATGCTAGGGTCGGCATCAATTTTGGGGCGCAAAAAAGCATATAGTTCTAGTGCCTGATCGTAGTTTTTATCGTAGTGTGCTAAGCGCACCAACTGGTAGGCATAGCGTAGGCGGATATAATGACTCTTGGTGGCCATAAATTTTTTTCGCCCACTTTCGATCAATTGCTGCCGTGCATTCCCCACCGGAGGCTCGGTGGAGAAGCTATTCTGTGGCCTGCTCACTACTGGCTCACAGGTTTTAGCGAAGATGAGATAATCGACTACCTCTCGGCAGCCATATTTAAAGAGATGGCGGGTAAAACTGTTGGCCCGCACCTCCGGCCGTAAATCGGCTAACCGGCTATCCGCCTGATCCATCACCCGCTTTAAATCGCGCAAGGCATTATCCGAGCGGCCGTAGATGATCTTATCTAAATCGGTAATGGCTACGCCTTCGCAATAGCGTTCGTACCACTCTTGGAGGTTGTCGCGTTTTTGTAGCTCTTCGTCCAGCGGCATTTCCTTTTCAAATAGATCGCCGAAAGCGGTGAATAAAGGGCTGATCTGCGGGTCGAAGCCTAGTACTTGTGCATCCAAAAAACGATAGGTGTATAAGGCCGGCCGGAAACCACAATTACTCGAAATGGGCTGCGGCAACAGCCATAGTAGGGCTACTAGCCAAAGGCCGACTTGTATTTTCCCTCTTGCGCTTAATAGCCCGCCTTGCCCCTGCGAGCGAAGCGACAGCCAACAAATGGGTAAGAAGGGCTTGCTGCGC
The DNA here is from genome assembly GCA_036735605.1 of Lewinella sp. GTDB lineage: Bacteria > Bacteroidota > Bacteroidia > Chitinophagales > Saprospiraceae > Neolewinella. Next base: position 26,448 of record DAINNZ010000014.1, read on the forward strand.
CTACGTTTTTCGCCTCGTTCAGAACAAAATTCTGCACACGCTCGCTCGTTCATGCCCCACCGAACAACTCTATTGATAAAACGACTGTGGGCAGCCCCTAGAACGGCTAATAGCTGCTGCCAAGGAAGCCTCAAAGCAGTGATGAACGCCCTCCGGCCTCCGTTGCAGCAAGCAGCTAGCGGAGCCTGCCTTATCTTATTTTGCTTTGCCATGCCGTAAAAATAGTGCTTTTTCTGCTATCCTAGCGACTGTTAAAGACGGCTACTACTTTTTCAATTTCTGCCACTTGACAAGCCGCCGCCCGCTGGCTACCTAGGTGATAAAAGAGCAAACGCTGCCCTGGAAAAGCAGGAATACTACTTAGTTGCTTGGCTAAAGTGTGTAAACTGGCCTCCTCCACCCCCTCCAAACGGATGAAGTCGTTGGCATACAAATAATACGTACCTAAATAGGTGGGGCGAACCACTTGGTATTGCAAGGTGCCTAGCGGTTTGAAGCGGCTACTATCTGCCAAGTCCTTTTGCGCCAACTCGTTGCTGAGATAGACCAAGCTAGCTTCCCGATAGATAGCACCCCATTGGTAATAAGGCAAGGCAATATCTAGCGGTAAGGGGTAGCGATGCTTAGGCAGTAGATACTGCTTGCTGATATTCGTATCCAAAATGCTATTGACGGTGGCGGGGTCTTGTAATTCCCCCATATTGTAGGCCATCAGCACCGCCCGATCCACCGGCGGCACGCCTTGTTGCGCTGGGTGAGCGTACTGATGAAGGCGCACAGTCGCACTAATCGACTGCGCTGCCGGAAGCCGTGTACGAAGCTGTTGTAAGAAATAAAAATAGGCCTCCTTGCTCTTGGCTGTCCAGTCACAATCGAATTGCCACTCCCCTACTTTTTCCCAAACGGAGGACGGCAGCATGCGCTGTGCTGCTTGTAAAATATCGTCGGCTAACTGAAGAAGCTCGGCTTGGCTAGCTCGCAGCATCACCTCATTAGTAATGAAAACTACGGGCAAAAGGCGTAAGGCTCGCTGTGCTTCCCGAGCGGTATCCAATGGCGGTATATCGAGTTGGAAGAGCAGACTAGGGCGGTCATTCTCCCAGCCAATATCCATAATTTTAGCGGGCAACTCGGTGCCATTAGCCACTGTTAGCCAACACTGCGGTAAGCTATCCAAGACCAAACGCTGCTGCCAGTGATAAAAGCCCACGGTGATAGGTGGAGCAGGCTGCTGCTGCTGCGCATCGCACGCCACGAATAGTAGCCAGCCTACACCGCTTCCCATTTTCCAATACATAGGTACTTGCCCGCTAGACTTCCGGATCAGGGAAAGAAAGAAAACAAGGGCACAATTCGCCAAAATTACAACTGCCATACGCCTATCTCCGATGGTAATTCTTTGTATCCTCGAGAGGATCATTTGCTAGCAAAACCTTGCATAGGACCCATAGTGCTGGCGAAATTGTCCATCCATACGGGGACAGATACGGACTCGTTGCTCTCGCCCAGGCGCAGTACCCAGTAGGGGCAGGCGGGCATAAATGCAGGGGCAAGGGTAAATTTGTAGCGCAAGAGCGTTGCCGCCTTTACAATTCAAAACTATCTCGCAAAGCTGGAATCTCTACGCTCGAAAACCCAGCTTTCAGCAGCGCTGCTTTAAAAGCCGCTTGCCGTTCTAGCGTACCGTGTACGAGGAAGATATTTTTGCAGCTAGGCAATTGGTTGGCCAGGTAATTGATCATCTCTGCTTGGTCGGCATGGGCACTAAAGGAGTCCATCATCTCTATAGACGCGTGTAGTTCGTGGTATTGGCCGAAGAGTTTGAGTCCCTTTGCTCCTGCCCGTAGCTTACCCCCGGGCGTTTCAGGGGAGGCATAGCCTACTAGGAAGATCGTATTCTCCTTTTTGCCCATGATATTAGCTAGGTGGTGTTTGCTTCGGCCTGCATTGAGCATACCACTGGCACTGATGATGATAGCAGGGCCTTTGAGATTATTCAGGGCTTTGCTAGCGGCTACGGCTTGTACGTAAATTAGGCCGTTAAAGCCAAAGGGGTCGTCATCGGTGAGCAAATATTCTTGTAATTGCTGGTCATAACACTCCGGGTGAGCGCCAAATACCTGAGTAGCATTCACAGCGAGTGGGCTATCTACGTAAACAGGGATTCTGGGCAGCTGGCCTGCCTTAGCTAGCTGATCGAGCATATAAACGATCTCCTGTGTACGCCCTACGCTGAAGGCAGGGATGAGCATCTTCCCTTGGTTGACGACGCAGCAACGCTGAATGATTTCCAAAAAACGCGCTAGTTCATTCGGTGCCGATTCATGTAAGCGATCGCCGTAGGTACTTTCGCAAATGATGTAATCGGCTGTTGGCATGGGTTGGGGATCGCGCAGGATCGGCCGATTAGGCCTACCGATATCGCCGGTGAAGCTAAAGGTAGTGGTTTTACCATTCGCCCTAAGAATTCTAAGGTTGACACTACCACTGCCTAGGATATGCCCGCTATCGCGGTAGAGTAATTCCACTTGCGGGTGGATGCGATGCCAATGATCGTAGGGCATACCGATGAAACGATCGAGGGTAGGCTGGATGTGTTTGCTTTCGTAGAGTGGTTGTTTTCGTTCTTCGGGTTTTGCATTGGGGTGCTTCTTGTTCCAGTAGCTCGCATCTTTTTCTTGGATGTAGGCACTATCGAGCAGCATGAGTGCACAAAGGCTTCTGGTAGCATGGGTGGCGTAAATATCGCCTTTGAAGCCATCTTTCACCAGCATAGGTACCCGCCCGGTATGATCGATATGTGCATGAGACAGGATAAGGCAATCCACCGAAGCTGGGTCGAAGGCAAAATGTTGGTTAAAATCCTCCATTTCCTTGTTCCCTCCTTGGTAGAGGCCACAATCGAGCAGGATTTTATAGCCGTCGTCTAGTGTTAGAAGGTGTGCTGAGCCTGTAACTTCTTGGGCAGCACCACAGAATTGTATGGTCATTTGTATCGTCGTAAAAATTACTCCATAATTGATCGAAACAACTCCCCTAGCAAACAAGTTTCCTTTCAAGAACAAAAGAAGATAAGCCATGACACCCAACTATAAGAAGTACGCTGAGCTGCTAATTCGCTACTGTGTAGATTTGCAGCCCGGCGAGCGTTTGTTTGTCCAGTCCACCACTTTAGCAGAGCCACTGCTCCGGGAGCTGTATCGGGCGGCCTTGCAGGCTGGTGGCCACTGTGAGTTTGATTTACAACTCGAGGGCCAGCAGGCTATTTTTTACGAAGCGAGCCAGGCCGCGCAGTTGGCCTATGTCCCGACGCTGTATAGCAAAGCGATGACAGCGTTTGAGGCCTATATCTACATCCAAGCACCCCACAGTCTAAGCGCAGCAGCCCCTGCGGCGGAGAAAGTTTTACTTCGGCAAGCAGCGTTACGGCCCTACCAGCAGTTGTATTTTCAGCGCAGTGGAGATGGGCGTATGAAGCGCAGCCTTTGCCTATTCCCCTGCGCAGCACTAGCGGAAGCGGCTGATATGAGCTTAGCCGAGTACACCGACTTTGTGTTCGCCGCCTGTAAACTTGACCAAGCCGACCCGAAAGCGGCCTGGCTAGCGGTGCGCGCCAAGCAGCAAAAAATTGTAGATTACCTAAATAGCTGTACGGAATTTCGCTACCGCAATAGCCAAACCGACATCCGCTTCACGACCCGTGGCAGGCAGTGGATCAATAGCGACGGCCGCACCAATATGCCTAGCGGCGAGGTCTATACTAGCCCCGAAGAGGACAGTGTGGAAGGCGAAGTCTATTTTGACTATCCCGCTATTCGCGATGGGCGGATTGTGCAAGGCGTTCGCCTAAGCGTTCGCCAAGGCGAGATTATTGAATGGAAAGCCGAGCAAGGCCAAGAAGTGCTAGACGAAACCTTCCAAATACCGGGCAGCCGCCGCTTCGGAGAGGCTGCTATTGGTACGAACTACGATATAAATCGCTTCACCAAAAACATCCTCTTTGACGAAAAGATAGGCGGCACGATCCATCTGGCAATTGGCCAAAGCTACATACAGTGTGGCGGCAAAAACGAATCGAGTGTGCATTGGGATATGATAGCCGACATGACCCAAGACGGTGAAATTACAGCCGATGGAAAAACTATTTATCGACAAGGGCATTTCCTTATTGAGTGATTTGATCTTTTGGTGTTTCGCTACATCTTGGCAGTTTTTTTTACAAAAAATAGCCGATTTATAGAAAATGCCGTATCTTGCCCCACTTATAAGCAATCTAATACAGGAATCGGCAAAACAGTTCGGCCTGTACATTCCAGAACAATACTTTTAAAACCAACCTCAAGCCGTGAACGAGAACATTGCATTTTTAGAACTAAAGTACGGAAACATCTACGGGGGTTATCCCAATTTTTATGCCATTAGCGAGATCGCGCTCTTGGTCTTCGAGAAGGGTTCTAACAAGATCTTCCTCGAAAGTTGGATCAATGGCTGCGACGTGGACATTGTGGATGTGTATGCCAAGACGAATGACCTAGGCCACACTGTTGGGAGAGGGAAAGAGGTGCTCAATATGCGCACGAATCGGCGTTTCACCTTCGACGAAAACTTTCGCTTAACCGACGACCAAATGCAGGGTGCTTTCCGCGCGCTGCGGCCTACCAAACCGGCGATCAAAAATTTCTTACAGAAGAACTTACAGAAATATCGCTTCCGCGATCTCATCGTCTTTGATGGCCGCCGCGATGTCTTCCTTTGTGAGCGTTCGGGTGGAAATTTCGATCGGATCAACATCATCGACATTCAAAAAGACCTCAATCGAGAAACCGACTATCTCTTCAGTCTCAACAAGCTGAGTGTGGTGGTAAACTTCAACTCTGATCGGTCTTACTTACGGTCGAACAACTTAGAGTATTGGTTGCACCCAATCGCTGCTCGGCAGATTCTGCCTCGTACGGCGGCCTTTGATGCAGCTCGGCTGATGATGATCTACAACGAATATACGGAGCATCACGAAGACTTCATGATCAAGGCGGCCTTACTACTCAACCAAGTACAGAAGCGGAAAGCAGCCCTCAAGGCCATTGAAGAAGCAGAGGCGAAGGCGGCAGAGGAAGCTGGGGAAGCCTGAGGTTACATTTCTTTGCGTAGCCGAGCTACTGGATAATTAAGCTGTTCGCGATATTTAGCTACCGTGCGTCTTGCCACGTGATAGCCCTGCTCTTGTAGTGCAGTTTGCAAGGCGCTGTCGTTGAGTGGATGTTGTTTATCTTCACTCTCTAGTATTTCGGCTAGCACTTTTTTGACTTCGGTGGTGCTGATTTCTTCTCCTTCTTCATTGCGCATCCCTTCGCTGAAGAACTTCTTCAGCAGGAAGGTGCCATAAGGCGTTTGCACGTATTTGCTGTTTACAACGCGGCTGATGGTGCTAATGTCTAAAGAAAGTGGAGTAGCAATATCTTTGAGGATCATTGGCCGTAGCTTTTTTTCATCGCCTGTGAGGAAGTAATCGCGTTGGTAGGTCAAAATAACCGTCATAACCGCTTCCAATGTATCTCGCCTTTGCTGAATAGCTTCGATGAACCATTGAGCGGAGGCAATCTTATCTTTGATAAATAGCAGTGCTTCTTGGTCGGTCTTTTTAGGTGCCGCTTGCCGGCTCATATTATTCAAGATAGCTTGGTATTTGGGACTAACTCGCAGCGGGGCACTTTGGCGGCGGTTTAGTTGCAGCTCTAGTTCTTCGCCTTGGATAAAGACGAGAAAATCGGGTAAAATACTTGGATTATTAGTACTGCCATATCGGCCTGAAAACCCGCTAGCTGGCTTCGGATTGAGCCGCAGTACCTCGCCAAGGGCATCTCTAATTTCGTCTTCATCAGCGGCTAAGCGATCGATAATTTTATCGAAATGCTTTTTACTGAAGGCTTCATATTGTTCGGCAATGATTTGCCGAGCGAGTACCAGATCGGCCAGTTGGGCATCATTCTGAAAATCCTCCTCCTCTATTTTACGGTTTAGCTGGATTAGTAAACATTCTTGCAGATCGCGCGCCCCGATGCCTGGGGGATCCAGTTGTTGGATTCGCAGCAAGACCGCTTCGATAGCAGCTGGCTGTACGTCGATGTCATAGCGTAATAACAGATCATCCACAATGGCTAGTAGCTTACGGCTCAGGTAGCCATCCTCATCGATATTGCCGATTAGTTGTTCCGCGATAGTTTGCTCCACCTCGTCTTTGAAGTTGAGCGCTTGTAGTTGCTGTGCTAGAAAATCGTGAAAAGAAGTAGTTTGCGCTGCCTCGGGGCGGTACTGCTCCTCCTCGCTGTTTTGCTGGTAACTACCTGGGTCATCGTCGATATAAGACTGAAAGTAGTCGTCAAAATCGGTTTCTTCCTCATGGGAGGCAGTTTCTGCCTCGGAGGTATTAGGAAGGTAGTCGTCGGATTCAGAGGGGTAGTCTTCTTCGAGTGCGGGGTTAACTTCTAGCTCTTCCTTGATGCGCTCCTCTAGAGACGTAAGCGGTAGTTGCACCAACTGCATCAGTTGGATTTGCCGAGGCGACAGCTTTTGTTGCTGTGTTAATTTGGTGTACTGTCCGAGCATAATCGTATAACTATGAAAGAAGTGCCTTCTTGCTATGAATAATAGACTTGTTCGGTAGGTCATTAAACGGCTGCAAGCGGCGAATAATCTATAAACAGCTTTTGTCTGTTTTTGGATGTCAATCTTACCGGATAAATCAGGAGCCGCTTTCAAAGAATACAAAGCATACCCAAGCCTATAGATTACAACTGACAAGTTTGGGGGGCCCTATCGCTAACGAGCGAAACATGGATGATAATTAGTAGTAGTTGTTCGGTCGCTCGTTCACGACCCGCCGAACAACTCTAGTCGTCTTGCGCAATTAGGAAAGCCTTGCCCCTGCCTACGGCCATAAAAATATATAAGCTAGCGGCGGGGCTGATTGCTTAGAAAAGAAAGTTCAAACAAGGAGAAAGAAACAAGCAACAATTGAAAGCCTCTAAACATTATATAGAAATAGCGATACCTATATATATAAGTTATTGTAGTTTTGCTATAGTGGTGTACCCAAAAAATACAGTATGAAAAACATGAGGTATAGCGATCACTCCCTCCATCTTGCGACCGAGAATATGCGCGCATTAGCCCACCCCATCCGGATACAAATCGTGCTGTTATTGCAGCAGCAAGGAGCCGTTTCGGTGAAGGATATTCACGAGCAACTCGACATTCAACAGCCGATTGCTTCGCATCATCTCAGGATTTTGAAAGACAAGCAAATACTCACCAACAGCCGAGATGGGCAGCATACCCTCTACGCCTTGGCCGATACCCGTTATTATGAACTAACGCAGCTCATTTTATCGATCACGGAAGCTTAGTGTAGCTACAAATTGGGTCTTTTATAGGAAAAACGAGGAAAAATTGGGTTGACTGAAAAAAAAGTGTACTTTTTCTTGCAAAATATATAGATATGTATATATCTTGCTGCTATTATAGTTTTGTTTACCGGTAAGCGCCCTATAATTTGGGAAATACCCCATCATTTAAACAAAAAAAGAATGTCGATCAGCAACCACTTTACCACCTTATGGCGGGTCATCGTATGGATGTTCCTCTTGCCAGGCGTCGCCGGTGCGCAGGAAAAACCGGAAGTGAACCACAGTTACAAGCCGTTAACCGTCAAACTAGATGACAGCGGCTCGAAGTATGTACGTTTCATTATTTGGCACCAGATGTGGGCCACCACCAATAACCTTGCGAATGAGGGGTCTAAATTTCAACTTACGCCTTCCATTCGTCGTTCGCGGATGCTGGCGTATGCGCAAGTTTCGCCGAGGTTTTTGATACTTACGCACTTTGGATTGAACAACCTGAGCCCTGACAATTTAACCACTTTGGGCAATAATGGAGATGCTCCGCAGATGTTCCTGCACGATGCTTGGACGGAATTTAAAGTAAGCAAAGGAGAAGGCCTGCACCTAGGTGCGGGTTTGCATTATTGGAATGGTCTTACGCGGCTTTCGAGTGCTAGTACGCTCAACTTCATGACGATGGACCAGCCCCGCCCCTTTGCGCCATGGCACAGTTTAGGATATGGGGATCAGTTTGCGCGGCATTTAGGCGTATATGCGAAGGGGGAGCTTGGTAAGCTAGACTATCGGGTTTCTATCAATTCCCCGAGCCGAGTGGCTATTGGCAACGGCGCATCCTTTTCCTCTCGAAGCAGCGTTAGCTACGATGGCGTCAATAAGGTTGATGAGCAGAACGAGCCTACGGGCAATGGGGTGTATCAAGGCTACTTCCGGTATAACCTATGGGATGCTGAAAGCACAAAACTCCCCTTCAACGTAGGCACCTACTTGGGCAGTAAAAGAGTCTTAGCGCTTGGCGCAGGTTTCTACCTTCATCCCAAGGGTGCCTATGACAATGCGAACAGCAGCCACGTCCATGTTGGGCACTTTGCAGCAGATGCTTATCTGGATATACCCACCCAAGCGGGTTGCGTGAATGCCTACTTAGCGCTTATGAACTTCAATTACGGCGAGCACTACGTAGGGCGCTGGGCGGGCACCGGCACCTCTTTGTATGGTCAGTTCGGTTACTATATGAAAGCCACTAAATTGATGCCTTACATCAGCTACCAAGTAGGCGACTATGAAGGCTTCGACGAAAACCTGACGGCCTATGATATTGGTGCCAACTACTTCATCAATGGCCACCATGCCAAGATCAGCTTAGAATATCATCGGATCAACCGAGACCTCACGGCCACCCGTGGGGATGTGAGTCAAGTGCGCATGCAGGCGCATATCTTTTTGTAGGCTGTTGCTCGAGGGGGGGGCTAGCCTTCCATCGATCATCATCCATTGTCCATCATCAATTATTCATCAATTATGCTAAGTCAAGAAAAAGCCACTGCCTATTGGAAAGAAAATATAGGCTACGTACTCATCCTGTTGGCGATCTGGTTCATTGTGAGCTATGTATTCGGCATCTTCCTTGCCGACACGCTCAACCAATTTAAGATTGGCGGTGCCAAACTAGGATTTTGGTTTGCGCAGCAAGGCTCGATTTACGTCTTTGTGGTGCTCATTTTCGTTTACGTCCGCTTAATGAATAAGCTCGACAAGAAATATGGCCTATCGGAGGATTAGCCCCCACTCTATTACCACCAATAATAAGCTTTAAGCCGCTTGGGCAAGTACTAAGCATCAAAATACAAACATCATGGATGTACAAATTTGGACATTTATCATCGTAGGGATTACCTTCCTACTTTACATCGGCATCGCCATTTGGGCTAGGGCTGGTTCTACACAAGAATTCTATGTAGCCGGCGGTGGCGTATCACCGCTAGCGAATGGAATGGCTACGGCTGCCGATTGGATGTCGGCTGCATCTTTCATTTCGATGGCCGGCATTATCAGTTTTGCGGGTTACGATGGTAGCGTTTATCTTATGGGCTGGACGGGCGGCTATGTGCTTTTAGCGCTTCTGCTCGCCCCTTACTTACGAAAATTTGGGAAGTTTACGGTACCAGACTTTATCGGCGACCGCTACTACAGCAACGCTGCCCGAAGCGTAGCGGTGGTGTGTGCGATCGTGGTATCCTTTACCTATGTGGCGGGTCAGATGCGTGGCGTAGGCTTAGTGTTCAGTCGTTTTTTAGAAGTGGACATTAACACGGGGGTCATTATCGGCACGGTGATTGTATTCTTCTACGCGATTATGGGTGGTATGAAAGGAATCACCTACACGCAGGTAGCGCAGTATTGTGTACTGATCTTTGCCTATATGGTGCCGGCGATCTTCATTTCCTTGAACATGACGGGAAGTATTTTCCCACAGTTGGGTTTCATAGGGGATGTAAACGACGGCAGTGGCATGGCGCTGTTAGATAAGTTAGATGGATTGCACCGCGATTTAGGGTTTGCGGAATACACAGATGGGAGTAAATCGATGATCGACGTATTTGCCATCACCTTTGCGCTGATGGTGGGAACGGCAGGTTTGCCGCACGTAATTGTTCGTTTTTTCACGGTGCCAAGAGTAAAGGATGCGCGTATTTCAGCGGGTTATGCTTTATTATTCATTGCTATTTTATATACCACCGCTCCGGCCATTGCAGCCTTTGCCCGTACCAATTTAATTGATACGATGCACAACAAAGAATATGCCCAAATGCCCGACTGGTTCAAGAAGTGGGAAGAAACCGCCCTGATCGGCTGGGTGGATAAGAACGAAGATGGCAAAATACAGTATGCTCCGGGGAAACCCTTTGATGGTGCGCCTAAATTCAAGACAGAAAACGGCAAAGCCGTAGCCGGTCCTCTTGGGCAAATGATGGTTACCAACACCCAGACCGACAACCCCAACGAAGTATATATCGACAACGACATCATGGTGTTAGCCAACCCTGAAATAGCTGGTTTACCTAATTGGGTAATTGCCCTAGTAGCGGCAGGTGGTTTGGCAGCAGCTTTATCTACAGCGGCTGGCTTATTATTGGTGATTTCTACGGCTGTTTCACGCGATTTAATGCGGATGCAAATCAAGCCAAATATGAGTGAGAAGGAGGAATTATGGTGGGCTAGAGGCGGTGCGGCCGGTGCTGTTTTTGTAGCGGCCTATTTTGGCATCAACCCGCCTGGTTTTGTAGCCGCAACAGTAGCCCTGGCTTTTGGTTTGGCGGCAGCTAGTTTCTTCCCTGCTATCGTATTGGGCATTTTTGATAAGCGCATGAACCGCGAAGGAGCGGTGGCGGGTATGGTTGTGGGTATTTTTCTGATGTTTGGTTACATGGCTGTTTACAAGTTAGGCTGGTTTGTGGAGGCTATTCCTGCCCCTAGCGAGTGGTGGTTTGGCATCAGTCCGGAAGGCTTCGGCACGGTAGCTATGTTCGTCAACTTCATCGTATCGGTCGTGGTAAGTCGCCTAACGGCTGCGCCACCTCAGCATGTACAAGATTTGGTGGAAAACATCCGCATCCCAAGTGGTGCGGGCGAAGCACACGATCATTAGTTCCAAAGGGCAGCGCGCCTATTTTTGGCAGCGGCAGCCTTTTTGTTAGGGCGAAGCTAGCGGTGTCTTGCTCGTGGGAGGATAATTCCTTGCAGGAAAGATTATTGAAAAGTCTTGCGCAAAAAAGTGGCCTTAGCCCCCGCGTCAGCCAGCCTCAAAATAAAGCATTTAGAAGTGTGTTTATTGGATGCTGAGCGATGAAAGAACGAAAGTGCTTTTTAGGAAGGTCGATGCAACAAGAGTCCGGGGTGGTTTACTGCGGCTCTTTTACATCCCCGCGTCGTTACTTAGGTTTTCATCCCAGCTAAACGGAGAAATAACCCGAGCTCGTATCGGGTTATTTTCTCTTTTTTTGGCCGGCGGCAGGGGCAAAGGTGGCTTTGTAGCGCAAAAGTGGTGAAGTGACGGCAAAAGTGGTTTTGCTGGGTAAAACACGGGGAAAATGGTCAGTTGGACGGGTCCAATGGTGCTTTTTGGGGCAGTTGGACGGGTCCAATTGACCAAAATAACCTATCAAAGTCTGTTAGATTTACTATCTTGTCTTCAAATCAACGAAACATGCAAAGTAGGCGAAAAGCACTTGCTATTGTGCTCTTTTTTGCAGCACTTTTGCTGTTCAATTTTCCGCTAGTGGATCTATCTGCACATACGGAATGGCAGCAGACTTGGCCTCCCATCCTACTTTATTTGTTGTTTGGCTGGTTGTTGCTTATATTCGCTTTGTATAAAATTTATAAAACCGATCGTTCCCACAAAGGGTAAAAGATTATGGCTGCGAGCACTGCATTATTGATTTTCCTTGGCTACCTAGGCATTTTGTTTGGGATCGCCTACTATGGGGAAAACAATCGGAAAGGCAGCCAAGGTCTTTTTCGGACGCCCTACAGTTATGCCCTTTCTTTAACGGTTTACTGTACGGCCTGGACCTTCATGGGCTCGGTTGGCAAGGCTGCGAACGATGGGCTCTCCTTCTTACCGATCTATCTAGGGCCTTTAATTTTGGCTCCTGTTTGGCCGCTACTAATCCGGAAAATCATCCGGATTAGTAAAGCAGAGCGGCTCAGTTCTCTAGCCGATTTTCTTAGTAGCCGCTACGGAAAAAGTCGTTCGATTGGTGTATTGGCGGCCACCTTCCTAGTGATTGGAACGATTCCTTACATATCGATACAGCTCAAGGCTATTTCTTCCATCTTTGACCTCCTAACGATCGAAGACTATAGCTCTAGCAGCCGGCCTTTTTACACGGATAGTGCCTTGCTCCTCACATTGCTGCTAGCTATTTTCATCGGTATTTTCGGGGTTAGGCGCTTAGACCCGAATGAAAAGCACGAGGGGATCATTGCAGCCATCTCCTTTGAAGCCATCTTTAAGATAATTGCTTTTTTGGCAGTGGGTATTTTTGTTACTTATGGCATGTTCAGTGGTCCGATGGATTTATTCGCGCAGGTGGGTAAAAGGCCGGAGCTGAAACAGTTATTTTCGTTCTCCGCGATGGGGATCACCGCTTGGGATTGGTTTTGGCTGAATCTAGTGAGCATGTGTGCCGTTGTGCTCTTGCCCAGGCAATTTCACGTAGCGGTGGTGGAGAACGAGGATGAAGGAGAAGTAGATCGAGCAGCTTGGTTTTTTCCGTTATACCTGTTGGTAATCAATCTATTTGTATTGCCTATTGCGCTAGGTGGCTTGTTGTTTTTTGGTGAAGATGGCCTAGCGATTGCGGATACGTTCGTGATCCGTTTACCAGCGCAGATGGGTTATTCTGGTCTTGCTATTTTAGCGGCGCTGGGCGGTTTTGCAGCCGCTACGGGCATGGTGATTATGTCAACCATTGCACTGAGCTTAATGATCTCCAATAACATTGTGCTTCCGTACTTGCTAGAGTATGAAAATAGCCGGCGCAAAGCAGCTAGTGACTTAAGCAAACCCTTATTGAATATACGGCGGCTCATCATTGTGTTTGTGCTACTACTGGCCTATGCCTATTACAAGGGCGTATCGGCGCAGTATTCTCTAGTAGCCATTGGTTTGGTTTCTTTTGCGGCTGTAGCACAATTTGCCCCAGCCTTATTAGCTGGTTTATACTGGAAAACCGCCAATAAAAACGGGGCGATGCTTGGCCTAGTGGTAGGCTTCATCGTTTGGGCCTACACCTTAGCCTTACCAACGCAACTGATGGCAACCCCCATAAGTAGTAGCCTGCTAAGCGAAGGCCCTTGGGGCATTAGTGCGCTCCGGCCACAAGCGCTTTTTGGTAGCGAAGGGATGAGCCCAATCTCCCATGGTGCTTTCTGGAGCCTACTCGCTAATGTGACTGCGCTAGTGGGCGGTAGCTTATTAAGCACCCCTAGTACGTTAGATATTAGCCAAGCAGATTTTTTTGTTGACCATCAAAAATATAGTCAGTATGAAAACGGCTACCAAACACGAAGAAGGCAAGCTAAAGTAGAAGATTTACAACTTTTGTTGAGCCGTTTCACGGGTGCGAAGCGGGCTAAAAGCATGATTCGCCGATTTTTACAGCGCCACCAAGACGCACAACACTTAAGCCCCGACGAAGCCAGCCCCCAGTTATTTGCTTTCGTAGAGCAGCAACTAGTGGGAGCCGTGGGCTCTGCCTCTACACAAGTTTTGTTAAAAGGCATTAGTAAGGAAGACCCGATCCAACTAGAAGAAGTCATCAGTATCCTACAACGCACGCACGAAGCAGTTCGATATGGCCGCGTTTTGGAGAAAAAACAAACAGAACTAGAGGAACTCACCAGCCGGCTTCGCTCGGCGAATAAAAGGTTAGAAGAGCTTGATCGCTTAAAAGCCGACTTCGTGAGCACCGTGACCCACGAGCTACGCACACCAATTACCTCCATCAAATCCTTAGCTAAAATCCTGTTGGATACCCCCCGTATTCAAGTAGAACAGCAGACCACCTTCCTACGGATCATCGTATCTGAAAGCGAGCGACTAGCTCGCTTAGTAGGCCAAGTGCTCGACTTGCAACAGTTAGAAAACGGTAAGGGAAAAAACGTTCCGAAGCAGCAAAACATCTTGCTTAACAACTTAGTCCAAGATACGCTAATAAGCCTATCAGTATTAGCGAGCGAGAAAAAAATACAAACCCATTTAGCCCTTATAGAAGAACCTATTTGGGTAGTAGGCCCCCTTGACCGGCTCACGCAGGTGATGGTGAATTTAATCGGCAATGCGATCAAGTTCGCACCGGTACAGGATGGACATATTCAAATCAGTTTAGACACCAGCTCGCACACAGAAGACGGGAACGCTTTGGCGGTCATTAAAGTAAGAGATAACGGTCCGGGCATCCCGCTCGAAAAACGCGACTTTATCTTTGAGCAATTCACCCAATTACCAGATAGCGACAATGGTAAACCCGCTGGTAGTGGTTTAGGCTTATATATTAGCAGGAGAATCATCGAGCAATGTGGCGGCAGTATCTACGTAGATACTGAATACCGCCAGGGTGCTGGCTTTGTGGTTCGGCTCCCCCGTTCACATGACCTACCTAGGCCAAACCCAACAACCGCTATTTCACCAACAGAAAATATACGTCATGCTTAAAAAAACAGTCTTAATTGTGGACGATGAGCCCAACATCCTGCTATCTATCCGTTTTTTGATGGAGCAAGCGGGGTTGCAAGTGCAACAAGCCGAAAGAGCCTCGCTTGCGCTTGAATTAGTCCAGCGATCTGCTCCAGATATTGCCATCTTAGACGTAATGATGCCGGAGATGAATGGCTTTGAGTTAGCTAAAAGGCTCAGAAATGTAGCTGGCGTGGAAAATATTCAAATCGTTTTTCTCACCGCAAGAGGCAGCGAAGACGATAAAAAGGAAGGTTATCGTAGTGGTGGTGAGATTTACCTCACTAAACCCTTCGATAACGAAGAACTCGTTACTACCGTGCTTGAATTACTAACCTACGGTTGATCCCTATCAAACGTTATAAATCATTACAAAATCAGCGATCATGTCCAATAAAATCGTACAACTCCCCACCCGAATCCAGTCTTTCGACGACTATCAAAAAGCTTACCGGCACTCCATTGAAGAGCCCGAAAATTTCTGGGCAGAGCAAGCCGCTACCTTCTACTGGCGTAAGCCTTGGGAGAAAACCCTCAAC
>DAINNZ010000015.1:0-41290 GCA_036735605.1 Lewinella sp.
CACGCAGTAGACGCGTAGCGACCACGTAGTAGCACCGAAGGTAAATTCTGGGTTGGAAGACTATAAATAGCGATATAAGCTTTATGGCTGTCGCAGGGGCAAGGGTCTCTATTTTGCGCAAGACTTTCACGGAAAAGCATCCGTTGGTAGTCCATTAAACCTTTTTAGCTGTTGGTGCTTTATGCGCTAGGCGTTATATTTTATTCATACCTTTACCGCTCATAAACTGCTTGCTATGCTACGCACGGATGTGCTCATTATAGGCTCTGGGATCGGAGGCCTTAGTACGGGAATAAAACTGGCTATGCTCCGGCCGGATCTCCGGATAGATGTATTGACTAAAACGCAGGAACGCGAGTCAAACACCCGCTATGCTCAAGGAGGAGTGGCAGCGGTGTGGGATCATAGATCTGATTCCTATGAGAAACATATTCAAGATACGCTTATCGCAGGCGACGGGCTGTGCAATGAGGAAATCGTGCGTATTGTTGTAGAAGAAGGCCCCCGCTGCGTAGAGGAAATCATCGAGTGGGGCACCCGCTTCGACCAAGACCAGTTCAAAAAATATGATCTTGGCCTAGAAGGCGGTCATAGCGAGCATCGCATCCTGCATTACAAAGACCTCACAGGGTGGGAAATTCAGCGTGCTTTAAGTGCCAAAGCAGCTACGCTAGATAATTTGATCGTCCACGAACATTTTTTTGCGCTCGACCTGCTTACCCAGCATCATTTGGGTCATATTGTTACGAAACTGACGCCTAATATCACTTGCTACGGGGCTTATGTGCTCAATAAAATGAATGGTGAAATTGATACTATCTTAGCCAAAACCACGGTAGTAGCCACAGGAGGCGCTGGCCAGATTTATCGTAGTACAACCAACCCCATCATTGCTACGGGCGATGGGATGGCGATGGTCTATAGAGCCAAGGGGCATCTAGAAAACATGGAGTTTGTGCAGTTTCATCCTACCTCCCTCTACACCCCTAATATTGAAAACCAAGCCTTCTTGATCTCAGAAGCAGTAAGAGGCTTCGGTGGCGTACTAAAACGCCCAGATGGAAGCGAGTTTATGCACGAATACGACCCTAGAGGCAGCTTAGCCCCTCGGGATATTGTGGCTAGGGCAATTGACAACGAGATGAAACTCGGGGGCGTAGAGCACATGTACCTGGATTGCACCCACTTGGATCAAGCTAAATTCTTAGATCATTTCCCCACCATCCACGAGAAATGTGTTAGTTTAGGTATTGACCCGATGCAGCAGATGATACCGGTTACACCCGCTTGCCACTATTTTTGCGGGGGAATTCGGGTGGATGCTCTCGGTCGTACTAATATCAAGGGCTTACACGCCGTAGGGGAATGTACCTGTACGGGCCTGCACGGTGCTAACCGACTAGCTAGTAATAGCTTGCTAGAAGCCATGGTATTTGGCCACCGCATTGCGCTAGATATTCTCACCACAATTGACGGGCTATCCATTCAGGAAAATATTCCTAGTTGGAACCGAACCGGCACGACCGATCCGAAAGAACTGGTACTCATTACGCAAAGTATCAAAGAACTGAAAGAAATTATGAGTAGCTACGTGGGTATTGTGCGTAATGACAAACGGATTGATCGCGCTCAAAAGCGCTTAGCATTACTGAGTGAAGAGACAGAAGAATTATACCGCAACAACCTCGTTTCTCCACAGCTTTGTGAGCTACGTAACCTCATCACCATCTGCCACGTTGTGACTAAATCTGCCGGCCTGCGCCACGAGAGCCGAGGATTACACTATACCACCGATTACCCCGCCACGTCTCCTTTTTTACAATACTCCATTTTGTAGGCGCAGTGCTGCCATTTTTCGGTCTTGGGCTAAACGAGGAAACCTTAATTAAGTAAGCTCTTTTTGTCTTCAAAAGAAACGACCCGCTAGTAGCTCAGCTACTAGCGGGTCGTTTGTATTCAATACGCTCCTCTGTGGGGAGATAAGGCTTGGCTTAGCGCCGAGTACCGTTAGATTTGCCAGCACAGCAAGCCTTGGCAGCACCATTGCTATTAGCGGCTTGTGCTTTTGATCCGCAGCTTGGCTGGCCTTCGGCTTTATCGCCACAAGCCTTAGCGGCGGTTTTTTCACCGCTACCGCATCCCTTGGCTGCTCCAGCTTCGCCACCGGCACAGCAAGATTTTTTAGTTGTAGCACCAGCTTCTACTACGGATAGGTTTCTAGCTTCCCAAGCTTCGATACCGCCTTCTAGGTTGCTTAAGTTGGTGAAACCATTGGCTGAGAGAATAGCTGCTGCTTGGCTACTTTTGTTACCTGTGCGGCAAGCTAGGATGATGGGTTGGCCTTTTGGCAATTCCGCTAAACGGTTTTCCAGTTCCGCTAGTGGAATGTTGATCTGCTGTTTCACGTCGTAGGCTTTGAGGGCCACTTCTTCGGCTGTTCTAAGGTCGAGAAGAAGGGTGCCTTGATTGGCCATTAATTTGGCACGAACAGGCGATATGGCCGCTACCTCAGCCAGCTCTTGCGCTTGTGCCTGAGAAGGAGCTAAGAAAAGGGCTACCATTACTATTGACAGCAGACTAATGAACTTCATGGTCATAAATTTGGTGGTGGAAGAATGTTTTGTGTTTACTTGTCTATCCTTATGCTCCGGAAAGGCGCATAAGGATAATCAACCGAAAATTGCTGAAGGATGGACTTACCTCCTCCTAAGCGCATACAAAGATAATAGAAAATCTGGTTTTAATCAGTGATCTACATCACCTAGTTCTTTTTCTCTACTCGGCCGTCTGGATAAGCTGCGAAGCGGCCTTTTGACCGCTCGTGTACTTTTTCGTAGGTAGCATAGGGCCATTGCCCGAAATCTCCCTGTTGGTAGTCTCGGAAGGCTTGCTGTATTTCTTCGCGGCTATTCATCACAAAGGGGCCATGTTGTACCACTGTTTCTTGAATAGGACGACCTTGTAGCACTAATATCTTGGCTGTCTGCTCCCCCTTGTTCTCCAATAGAACCTCGGCGGTGGATACTAGATCGGCCGCATGATAAGGGGCAATGGGCTGTGTACTGACGACTAGTGCCTCCCCTCGGTAAAAATAAAGACTACGATTGACGCCTGCTGCCGTAGGGGGCAGTAAAAAGCTAGCTCCTGCAGCCAGATAAATATTATAGACCCCCACATCGTTAGCAGCATCGTTTGCCCAGGAGTATTGCGGCGGTGTGGGAGCGGAATGCCCCGCCAAATCACCCACTAGCACTTCTAGCGAAACACCTGTTTGTGGTTGTACTTTTGGTATATCTTCAGCCCAAAACATTTTGTAGTCAGGGGCTACCAATTTGTACTTAGCTGGCAGGTTGAGCCAAATCTGGAAAAGTTCTAGGGGATTGTCTTGGTCTGTATGCAGCAAGGGGAACATTTCAGCGTGCAGCAAGCCTTTGCCAGCCGTCATCCACTGTAAATCGCCGTTCCCATAGCGGCCTTCACCACCCGCCGAATCGGAGTGATCCACTATACCGCTTCTGACTACCGTAAGGGTTTCAAAGCCTCGGTGTGGATGTCCGGGAAAGCCAGGGACTTCCTGACCATGATACATCCGCCATGCTTGTCGGGGATCAAAATCTTGCCCCAGCGAACGCCCGGCCAGGGAAGTAGCTGGGCCCATTTTTTCATTACCTGGCGGGTAGTGATCTTCGTGATGTACACAAAAGAGAAAAGGATCTTGCGTTTCCCACTGAGGCCCTAAAGCACGGATATGTAAAATTGGTCTTGTTGCCATTGTATTTAATGTGGTCTTGTTGATTTCGTTTGCCATATTTGAAAGTGCTGGTTGTTACCTAATACGGCTCTCATAATGTTTAGACTTGTTCATGGCTCGCTGCGCAAGGCTATTGCCACGCAAGTCTGTTTTTTTGCCCAAATGGGCAGGGGCAAGGGTTCACTGTAAGCGCAAGCCTTGCTTTTTAACCGCTCCTGCTCAGGATGGTTGAGGCAGCAGGCTGCTAAAAGACGCTATTCTTGAAAGATGCCTTAGTTCCTAAGCGTGGCGCAATCCGAGCAGTAGCCCGATATAACTACATTTACATCCGCCTGTACATATCCTTTAGGTAAACTGACGTGCACATCCTGCTCCAAACATTCCACTTTTTCGCAGGCTAAGCAACGAAAGTGAAAATGATCGTGTTGATGACCATCGAGTTCGCAATCTGCACATAATGCAAAATACTGTTTACCGTCATCCGCTACTACGCGGTGAATCAGACCATCCTCGCAAAAGCGATTTAATATCCGGTAGATCGTAGCTCGGTCAGCCTTAGTATCCAATTTCTCTGCAATCATCTCGTGGCTCATAGCGCCATTGGCTTCTCGCAGAGAACTGAGCACCGCTTCTTTCGTAGGCGTATTTCTTCTTTTTGTCATTTTTATTGCGATTATGTTGCAACAAATAAAAATTTGCTGTAACTTTGCCCCACAAAATAACTCAAAATACCACGAGTATGTTACGTAAAATGAATTTTTTCTTATTTCTTGCGCTTATTAGCCTTACATTTTTCACGGGCTGTGACGATGATGACACCCTACCTCCCAACGAAGTGGAGCTTATTACCACGCTCATTTACACGCTAACACCGGTAGGTGGTGGTGCTCCTGCGGTATTCACTTTTCGCGATTTAGACGGGGATGGCGGTAATCCTCCTGTAGTCACTACTGCTACGCTACGAAGTGGGCTTACCTACACTGGCAGTATTACTGTCTTGAATGAATCAGAAACGCCAGCGGAAGATATTACCGAAGAAATCGAAGAGGAAGACGACGAGCATCAATTCTTCTTTACTATCGGTAGCGGCCTTAACCTCAGCATAGCTTATGCCGATACAGATGAGGATGGCAATCCTATCGGACTAGCCACCACGGCTACCGCAGCTGCTGCGTCTAGCGGTAACTTAACCATTACTTTACGCCACGAGCCTAATAAGTCTGCTACGGGTGTTGCTACGGGCGATATTACCAATGCTGGCGGTGAAACGGATATAGCCGTTACCTTTGAGGTGACGATTCAATAGAGACTGAAGTTACCTTGGAAAGCAGTAACAAGTAAGGTGAGTACTTAGGCTCGTTCAAGGCCGTTTAATGTCCTGCCGAACAAGTCTATTAACACGATGTACAGCTAATGTCAATATTTGCCAATTATTTTGTGCCCTCATCAAAGTGGATGGCGTGCAAAGTAGCCTGTTTCCTAGTGTTTTTCTTTAGTGTTGCACTGCTGCCCTTTGAGATCAAAGGGCAGCAGTGCTCGTTTGTGTTAAACGGTTCGGTAAAGGATTTGACGACGGAAGAATCGCTGCCTTTTGCCAGCCTTTACGTAGAAGAAACAAAAGCAGGTGTTTTGGCCGACGATGCAGGCTTTTTCCAATTTGAAGAAGTTTTTTGCGCGGGGAGCTATCATATTGTAGTGCGTCATATCGGTTGCGAGCCGCAGCGTATTTACCTACACCTAACAGGCGACACGGTGTTGTCCATTCGTTTAGCGCACCATACCGAATTGATGGAGGCCGTGTTAGTGAGCGGTAGCCTCACGGATAATAGCACACAAAATGCCACTAGTGTGGGTGGGGAAGAAATCGAAAAGCGCGGGGATGGCACACTCGGTAGTTTATTGGAGCGGCTCACGGGAGTAAGTAGCCTTCGCAACGGTAGTGGTATTCGCAAACCCATTATTCATGGCTTATTTGGCAATCGGATCACGGTGCTTAATAACGGTGTTCCGCAAAGCGGCCAGCAGTGGGGTAATGATCATGCTCCGGAGATTGATCCCTTTGTTGCATCGCAGCTTTCTGTCATCAAAGGCGTTGCTGGCCTTGCTTATGGCGGAGGCACCCTAGGCGGGCTAGTGGTAGTGGAACCGGGTAAAATAGACGATGAGCCTCACTTGCATGGTAAGTTCAATTATCTCTACGCTACTAATGGCCGAGGGCATACCCTCAACGCCCAGCTTTCTAAAGCAGCCCAATGGGCTAAATGGCGCTTAATCACCACGCTGCGCCATCAAGGCGATGGCCGCAGCCCCGACTATTTCCTACGCAACACCGGTAGGCGGGAAGCTAACCTAGCTTTAACCCTAGAAAAACAGCTGGGCGAATGGCAAAACCAGCTCTATTACAGCTATTTTTCTACTACCTTAGGTATTTTACGAGGTAGCCAAATCGGTAACTTAACCGATTTATCTCTTGCCATCGGCAGAGAAGAACCTTTTTTTACAGAACCCGATTTTTCCAATAGGCTCAGTGCGCCCAAGCAGCAAGTAGCCCACCATTTATTGAAATGGCAGAGTAGCCGTATGTACAATGAGCAGCAGAGCCTCCGACTAACCTACGCTTTACAGCTCAATAATCGGCAGGAGTTCGATATTCGCAGAGGGGGAAGAACAGAACGCCCTGCTCTAGGCCTGCTGCAATGGAGCCACCGACTTGCGGCCAACTATCACCGGAATATGGGCGATTTTTACTTGCTTAAAACGGGCATCCAACTGGATATAGCGGATAATAATAATGATAGCGACACGGGTATTTTGCCGCTCATTCCCAACTATCAATCTTTCACACCAGCCGCTTTTGGCATCCTGCAAAGAGAGCGAGACCGCTGGCTAGCAGAGGCGGGGCTGCGATATGAGTTTATTCAGCTCAATGCCAACACGATCTCCCGAGAGCTGCCTCGCCGATTTGTCGATGAGCAGCGAAGCTTTCAAAACATGAGTGCTGGCTTAGGCTTGAAGTATCGGTGGAAGGCCCGGCAGCAGCTAAGTGCTAATTTAGGCCTCGCTCGGCGGGCACCTGCTGTGAATGAGCTCTATAGCATCGGCCTACACCAGGGCGTGAGTGGTATCGAAGAAGGCGACGCATCTTTGACACCAGAGACAGCCATAAAGGCCAGCCTTGGCTTAGATTGGGCCAGCGAGCAAGGCCACTTCTTTTTGCAAGCCCTAGCCTATTACCAAAACATCCAGGATTACATCTACTTACAAGCCTTACCCGATTTTCGCCTTACGATCCGAGGTGCTTTTCCTGTTTTTCAGTACCGCCAAACGCAGGCTAGCATCGCGGGTTTAGATCTGCTATTTTCCATTGAGCCGAATGAAGCTTTCAAGATCGTTACCAAATACAGCTATTTGCGCGGCCAAGATGAAAGCCGCCAGCAACCTTTAGTTTTTATGCCACCGAACCGACTAAGTAGCAGTTGGGAGCTAGCCTTACCCGAGGGGCGCACCTTTTTTAGCAACCAGCTCGCCTTGGAAGGCATTTTTGTGGCGCGCCAAAAAAGATGGGAGGCGGAGCAAGATCTGCTCGCACCTCCCTCAGCTTATTTTTTATTGGATGCCAATGCTAGCACCCACCTTAAAGTCGGAAAATCCTTTCTTCACCTCAGTTTGCGGGTGGATAACCTGCTAAACATTCGCTACCGCGACTACCTAAACCGCTTACGCTATTATGCCGATGAGCTAGGTCGAAATGTAGTGACAGGGCTGAGCTGGGATTTTTAGTGATCGGTCAATAACTTTCCTGCCTCGTAATACACACCGGCCTTCAGGTTTTCCCTCACAGCCGCGAAGGCATCTAAGGTAATTTGAATATCTTCCTCGGTGTGGGCGGCGGTTGGGATCATACGAAGCAGGATCGTTCCCTTTGGTACCATCGGAGGAAGCACGACGGAGCAGAAAATGCCGTAACGCTCGCGGATGTCTTTAACCAAGGCACCTGCTTCACCTACCGTACCACTCATATACACTGGCGTAACACAGGCCTGTGGCTCTCCGATATCGAAGCCTAATGCCCGCAGACCGTCTTGTAGCATATAAACGTTCTTCCAAAGTTTTTCGCGTAGTTCAGGGCGAGTGCGTAGCATCTCTAGGCGCTTAAGGCCACCAATTACCATCGGCATACACAAGCTTTTGGCAAATAGTTGGCTGCGAAGGTTGTAGCGGAAATAGTCCATCAAAAACTTATCGCCAGAGCAGAAAGCACCGAAGCCCGACATCGCCTTGGCAAAGGTAGAAAAATAGACATCGATCTGGTCTTGTACCCCTTGCGCTTCACCCGCACCGGCACCCGTGGCGCCCATCGTGCCGAAGCCGTGAGCGTCGTCCACTAGCAGGCGGAAACCATATTGTTCTTTGTAAGCAGCAATTTCTTTCAAAATGCCTTGCTCGCCTTTCATGCCGAAAACACCTTCTGTAACGACAAGAATGCCACTATTGAGTTCTTCCGCTTTCGCTTTTGCTTGCTCCATACGCAGGAGGAAGTGCTTGATGTCGTTATGCTTAAAAGCATATTTGGGGCCGGTGTGCATCCGGATGCCATCCATGATACAAGCATGGTTGTCGCGGTCATATACAACCACATCGTGGCGACCTAAGAGCGCATCAACGATAGACAAGATGCCTTGGAAACCAAAATTGAGCAGTACGGCTGCTTCTTTTTGTGTAAATTCGGCAAGCTCCTGTTCTAGTTGCTCATGGGCATCCGTTTCACCCGACATGATGCGCGCGCCCATTGGGTAATGAAGGCCATACTCTGCGGCAGCCTCGGCATCTGCTTGACGCACTTCGGGTAAGTCTTGTAAGCTGAGGTAAGAGTTGACGTTCCAAACGATTACTTCCCGGCCGTTGAATTGCATGCGGGGTTTGTTGGGGCCTTCCAGCTTTGGAAAAGCAAAATAGTTGTGCGCCACACCCATATATTGGCCTAAGGGGCCCATGTGCTCATGCACTTTATCGAAAAGATCCTTCATAATTGAGATACTTTTTCCTGCTACCCCACAGGCTAGTTAATACTAGCACTCGGGGTGCGGCAGTTAGAAAGCGCAAAGATACGAATTTTCAGAAATAGTACGTTGGTTTTTAACGAGCGTTGCATAGTTGAACCGACTTAAGTACCTTTGCCAAAATCATTGATTATATGGCACTGAAGTACCAACGTGTTCTACTAAAATTGAGCGGAGAGACCCTAATGGGGCAACAAGAATACGGCATTGAACCCGCCAAGCTACTTTATTATGGCCATCAGATTCAGGGGATGCTAGCGGCAGGTGCCCAAGTAGCTGTAGTAATTGGTGGTGGCAACATCTTCCGAGGCCTACAGGCTGGCGACGCGGGCATCGAGCGTGTCCAGGGCGATTATATGGGCATGCTGGCCACGGTCATTAACGGAATGGCACTGCAAAGTACGCTAGAGGCGATGGGCGTGTTTACTCGCTTGATCTCAGCCATTCACATGTCGGAAATCGCAGAGCCTTATATCCGCCGCAGAGCTATCCGCCATCTTGAAAAAGGTCGGGTGATTATCTTCGCAGCAGGCACAGGCAGCCCATACTTTACGACCGATTCGGCGGCAGCACTGCGCGCCAACGAAATCGATGCCGATGTCATCTTAAAAGGTACCCGTGTGGACGGTATCTACTCCGCCGACCCTGAAAAAGATCCAGCGGCCGTTCGCTATGACCAGATCACTTATCAGGAAGCACTGAATAAAAACCTTCGGGTTATGGATCAGACGGCCTTTGCCCTCTGTGCAGAAAACAATACGCCCATCATCGTTTTTGATGTTAATAAGCCAGACAATATCCAACGCATACTAGCAGGCGAGCAGATCGGTACTATCGTAACCAATTAATACCGCTGAAGCAAGTTCAACCTACGTACGCGGCGCCTTAACACCCTTTTGGGGAAGGCAGGGTTTTATCAGGAGGGCTTCTCTAACAGCCGTTCTAACAGCCCTTGCGCTGGAAAGTGCGCCTTGCCCCTGCGTTAGCCATTAAAAGCTTAAATAATCCGCAGGGTTCACGCTTTGCCCTCTGTGCCACATTTCAAAGTGCAGGTGTGGGCCGGTACTCAGGGTGCCCGTATTGCCGGAAATAGCAATCGCTTCCCCACTGCGGACGCGCTCCCCTACTTTTTTGAGTAGTTCGCTATTGTGTTTATAGAAGGTAACTAGGTCATCACCGTGCTGAATACCCACTACGTTGCCGTTGGCGCTGGTGAATTCCGACATAAACACGACTCCTTCCGCCGCCGCTTTTACCGCTGTGTTTTTGGGGGTTAAGATATCTACGCCCAAATGATTTTTACCCAGATCATAGGGGTGGCGTATTTCACCATTCACCGGTGCCACCAAGAAAATTTGCTCTAAAGGCCGAGTCGCATTTTTTGCCGCGATTCCAATGGCCGATTGCCCCTCGCGCGCTACTTTCCCGACGCGCTCCAAATCCATTTCGCGGCGCAGCCGTATTTCTTCTTCCGTAAGGGTAACGGCCTCCATTTCCACCTCTTCGGCAGGTACAAAACGGCTTTCCACCTCATCACCCGTAGTGACCTCTCCTTTTAGAATACGCCTAAAGTTTTCGGTATATTCCATTTGCGCAGTCAAAGACTTTTGTAGGCTTCGTAGTTCTTCTTCTAGCGCCATAACCTCTTGCCGCTGCACCACATCGCCATAGCCAGGAACATACTTTCGCAGCGGGGTGTAGGCCACAATCATAAAAACACCGATGGTGAATACTAATAGAAGCGAAGAAAGTGCCACGTATAGGTTGAGGGGCGTCAGGTTATAAGCACCTACCTCGTCAAAAGTATCGGCATTCATTACCACTAGGCGGTAATTATCTTTGCTATGCGCTGTAAAACGTGCCCACCGAGATGTTTTTTTTGGTTCTGCCTCCATAATATTGCTACTAAATACTAAGACGATCAACGTCTTTCTATAAGCAAACGAACGGTTTAGGGGGATAGTTTTTTGCGCTATCAATATTTAAAGCTGCCATCTGCTACACTTTATCCCTATTCTTTACCGTTTTATGGCTGCTAGCTAGGCAAAGTGTGTTAACTGCTCGGTCGTTTTAGCAGCCGTGGCAGCATAAAAACCTACACAGCTGCTGCTGTCTAGCGGCTTTTTCTTTGCCTGTAAATCAGTTTTTTTATAGCGATGGCTAACGCAGGGGCAAGGGTTTTTTCATTGCGCAAGGATTTAGCGTATTTTTGTGCTTTCAAATACTTCACAACTTGAACAAGTTAACACGATTCTTACTGCTATTGTTAGTCTTCCAGTTGCTGCTGGCATGTACTACTCAGAAAAAAAGAGAGGACCAAAGTGCCATCGGTAAGCTATGGCACAATACAAATGCCCACTTCAATGGCTACTTTAATGCTCAAGAAATCTTGGAGGAAAGCCTCGTTTTACTCGATGAGCAACATATTGACAATTACAATAGGCAGTTGGACATGTTCCCTTTTATGGCTGCCGACAATCCATCCGTAGTTTATTCGGAATTAGATAAAGCTATTGAGAAGGTGGCCATTGTATCGCGCCGCCACCCTTACAGCAACTGGACGGATGATTGCTACCTTTTGGCAGGTCAGGCCATGTTTCTAAAACGCGATTTTGAGACGGCCGAGCAAACTTTCCGCTTTGTAGTGAGTGAATACCGCCCGCGGCCCGACCGGCGCAAGGGGGGCAGCAGCTACGAAGACGACTATACCCCACGAGGCCCTAGGGTGGAAAGGAATACCGCGCAGGAGCGAAAAGACCGTACAGCAGCTAGAGAAGATGCTAAGAAAGAAAGAGAAAAAACGATCAAACAAAGGCAGAAAGAGAGAGCCAAGGCTGCCAAAGCCCGGAAGAAAGAGATAAAAGCACGGCAAAAAGCCCGCAAAAAAGGCATCAAAGTGCCTCGGAGCACGGCTGCTGCCGATACCTTACAAAAAGAGCCGGATCCCCTGCCAGAGGAATTAGTAGAAGACGAAGGCCCTATTGGTATGATTTCTATTTTCAACAAAAGTCGCGATTTGGGGCTCTTGGAGGGAGAAGAATACGGTAGTAAGCCTCCACCTTATGTCTTGAAACACCGACCAGCCTTTCAGGATGCTCGTCTTTGGTTAGCTTGGACTTTAGTAAAGCGCGATGCGTTTAGTCAAGCGCAGCTCATTTTAGAAGACCTCCGTAAAGACAAGGGCACCTTCGCGGAAGTACGCCGTAAAGCGATGGCGGTGCAAGCTTTTCTTTATTTAGAGAGTAAGGAACTAAGCTTGGCTATTCCTTATCTGCTGGAGGCTGCTGAGCTATCCAATAGCCGTAATGAGCGGGCGCGTTTCTATTATATTGCAGGGCAGTTGCATCAGCAGCTCAACGAACCCACCGAGGCCTTCCAAGCCTTTGAAGCTGTGGTGAAAGCGCGGCCCGACTACGATTTGGAATTTGGTGCCCGCTTAAATATGGCGCAAAACAATTTCCTCAGCGGTAGCGGTAGTGCCGAGGATGCGATCGCTAGTTTGGAGAGAATGCGCAAAGACAAGAAAAACATCAACTACGAAAGCCAACTTTATTTTAGTATGGCGAATATTGCCTTGCGTTCGGGCCAAGATGCAGCGGGAATGGACTACCTACAAAAGGCGCTCGCCAGCCCCTCCGCAGGCCCTAATAACCGCGTAGAGGCCTATGGGTTGCTTGCCAAAATCAATTTTGATCAAAGCGACTACCTCGGGGCTAAGTTGTACTACGACAGCACCTTGACTTTTATGCCGCAAACGGATTTGCGTTATGCCGAGACGGCGAAAAAGCGAGACCAACTGGTCGATATTGCCAACTACATTACAATTATTGCGCTTAAAGATAGCTTACTAGCACTAGGAGAGTTGCCCGAAGAGGTGCGCCTCGCTAAGGCAGAGGCTATGCTTAGAGCGCAAAGGGATGCGCAGCGCCGCGCCCAACAGGAAGCCATACAATCAGGAGCCGTTGTGAGCAGCACGGCTAATCCGCTCGCGCTAGCCAATAGTAGTTATTGGGCTTATGATCGGCAAGCTATTAAGCGGGGGCAGCGGGAGTTTGAACGCAAATTCGGCTCGCGCCAATTAGAAGACAATTGGCGCCGTAGTAGCGTGGCCTCTAACATCTTCGAGGCAGAAGGGGATGTTGTAGAAGAGCAAGCCGAGGCAGCGCCTATTTTAATAACAAAAGAAGAAGCGGCCAAATTAATGAAAGATGTGCCTATCGATTTGCAAGCGCAAGAAGCTATGCGATTGGAGCTGCAAGAAGCTTACTTCAACCTAGGCCGGCTTTATCGAAACCAGCTAAATGATCATTCAAAAACGGTTGCGACCCTAGAGGAAATGCACAGTCGCTTTCCGCGCGTGAACGATGAGGCAGAAAGCTGGTATTACCTTTATTTGGCACACACCGATTTAGGTAACGCAGCGAAGGCGCAGTATTACAAAGACCAATTAGGCCAAAAGTGGGGCGACACCAAGTACGCTAAAATTCTTAACGATCCTAACTTCCTAGCCGATTTCCAAGGCGAGGAAGCAACTAAAATGCGAGCTTATGAAACGGCCTACCAGCTTTTTGAGGCGGGCGATTTTCAAGCTGCTTTCGATCGGGCTCAGGCCGCTCAAACGCAACTACTTGGCCAGCATCCCCTCAAGCCTAAATATGCCTTGCTAGGCGCGATGGCCACGGGCAACTTACAAGGGAAAGAGGCCTACGTAAATGCCCTTCGCCAAGTAGTGGCTAAATACAATGAAACGCCCGAGCAAACACGTGCGAAAGAAATACTCCGCTTGCTAGGGGAAGGAGGTGCTGCACTACCTAGCGGGGTGACAGCCAGAGAATTGAGCAATTTCCAAGTTACGCCGAACGAATTGCACTATATGTTAATCGTATTCAACGACCAAAGCGTTGACCTTAACAAGGCCAAGATTGTTGTGAGCGATTATAATAGCAAATACAACAAGCTAGACCGGCTTAATATCACGAACGTTTATTTAGGTCGTAATAATGACGTACCGGTGCTTGTTATGCGCCGCTTTACCGACGGCAAGAATGCCCTGCTCTATTATAGTGCAACGAAAGCCAATGCGGCCGATTTCCTCAGCCCTGTTCAAGCTAGCTATCAAATTTACCCCGTATCTCAGACGAACTATCGGGAGATACTCAAACAACGTTCTTTGGAAGGCTACGAAGAATTCTTCCGCCAGAATTACTAAACAGCACTAAGCAGCAGCACTAAGCAGCACTTTGCCCAGGCTTTGCTGGAAAGGGGTTGCCAAGCCAGCTTTGATAAATGGCTACTAAGTGCTGCTGCTCGTAGCCTAGGCGGTCTAAGCAATATAGCCAAATGTAAAGTAGTTGAAGGCGGAAAACACCATGCTGCTGGTACTTTCTAGCCGAGGTAAGTAATACTACGGGCAGCACGCGGAAGGAAGCGACCCGCCGAAGGCGCACCACTAGATCGTTATCTTCTAATAAAAGGCGAGCCTCGTCGTATCCGCCTACCTCCTCGAAGCGCTGCTTCGCTACCAGTAAGCTTTGGTCGCCAAAACGAAACCCATTCCAGCTAAAGCGTGTAAACCAACCTAAAAGCTGCAAAAACCAATGCGAGTGATCGAAACGCAATCGGCAGCAGGCTGCTTCATAACCCGCTGCTACGGCCGCTGATAAGTGTTTTGCTAACTGAAAAGGCGGCCTAGAATCGGCGTGTAAGAAGTAGTAATAATTCCCCGTGGCCACAGCAGCTCCTGCGTTCAACTGTAGAGCTCGCCCAGGCAGCGTCTGTAGGGCTTTCACGCCTTCTTGCTGGCCGGCGAAAGCCCAACTGCCATCGCTACTACCTCCATCCACTACGATTATTTCAGCCCCAGGAAATTGTTGGCGCAATAGAGGTAGTAGTACTACCAAGTTTTCCCGCTCATTCAATACCGGAATGATAATCGACAACTGCATATTCAACAACAACTTTCTTCTTTAATTAAAGCAATGCGGGCAGCCAATTTCCTCCTCCTCTCTGTCGGCAGCTACCAGACCGATTCGGTTTGAGTAACTACGGAGTTAAGCCCACTAGTAAGTACTCGGACATATTTAATGCAAATTTCAATCTGGTAGATTTTGCTTTCAGCCGAGGCAAAAAACGTAGGCTTAGTGGTGCTAAGACGAGGCTTTTTAACGCTGGCTGGGAGCAAAAGATGCCGAGTGAAAAGGTGTAATTAATTTTGTCCGAGTACTTATTTGCGATAGTTGTCGGTTCACTTCGTGCTTGCTGCGCTTTTGCTCATTCAAGACCTCGCAAAGAAGTCTATTTATCCCAACCAATTAAGTTGGACATAGTTCGAATGGCGACTGCGGTCAGAACAGTCTGAATGAGGTAATAAGCGTCTTGCTTTCAGTAATGATTTGTAAAGCCCTCTCTTTTTTAGTAAAAAATCATATAAAAGGGCAATAAAGTGTTATAAATTTAAAGATTTAAATATTTGATTAATAAGCAGTTACAATTTTTAAGGTCAATAAAAACACGATTTTAAAAGGAACTTGAAAAGTTTAGTTGTGCTTGTGCTATTTGGATAGTCGCTGCATCTTTGCATCATCGAAAGGAAATAATAGAATAGCTACTACCAAAATAAAAACCAATGTTTCACCAAAGCGAGATCGTACAATATACCAACTTGGCACAAAAAGGCATATTAGCCGAAGTGGTTTTTGGGAATCCACAAGCTGGATGTAGGAACATGGGAGTTTGTAAGGTGCATATCGGGCCTAGAGCCATTGTAGGGCCTAATGCACTGAATAACAATGGTTGTAGCTGTTCCAAGAGTATTGCTTTTTTACGACCGAAGGGAAAGGAGGCTGTTTATTTTCACTTCTTGAACTATAGCCTTTCCCCGAAGCAATACACTAATTTCTTTCCGGATGGCTACTTTGTGATGGAGGCTCCTTTTGCCTTGCCGAAGCAACTTTGTCAAAATTTTGGCTTTAAAGGCCAAGATTTGATCCTGCAGCCAGGGCGTTATCGGTGTCATAACGATGGGATGTATCATACAGTGGTTGTGAATGTGCAGCCATGTTGAGAACAGCAACTTAGAAAAGTAAAGTATTCATATTTAGATACTTATATATAAAGATAGATTACGATTTTAGATTGAGTTTTTAGTTTTTAGATTACGATTTTAGTTTTTAGTCTTCACTTTTGCGATGCTAGTTAGCGGATAGTTTAGCCGATTGGTCCTCGGCAGATACCCAAACATCCGTTTCCCAGTAAGCGGCCGTTGTGAACAGGCAGGTCTTAGCCTTCCTCTTCGTGGCGGCCGCAATTTGCTTTTTGGGCATTGGGTAGTGCGGCTTGACACCTTATAGCTATAGAGAAGCCCCTTGCCCCTGCGAGCGAAGCGACAGCCAGCAACAGCTTTACATTGCTAAATCGGGGCAGCAGCTACGGGCATTTTGGGTTGCATAAGAGGGGGTAAAAAGGGTGTGTAGCAGCCTGATGGATGGGGCAATATAGCATGGCAGTTTGTGCATCCGTGCGCGAAGTGGCGCGAGGAGAAAAGAAAATGCTGCTTTTTGCCAGCTTAGATTGAGGAAATGAAGCTTTTTTCAACTTAACACTAGGATATTAGCAGAAAAGTAATATTTTGCTGTCCGTTTCAACTTATCAAAGAGTACCTAACTATGTCAAATTATCGTCGTCGCCCACTCTGGTACAAAGACGCCATTATTTATGAGCTCAACATCAAAGGTTTTTATGACAGCAACCGCGACGGCATTGGGGACTTTGCAGGTTTAGAGCAGCAGCTAGACTACATAGAAGACCTTGGCGTAACGGCGATTTGGCTACTACCATTTTACCCTTCTCCTTTGCGAGATGATGGTTATGACATAGCCGACTATTACGGGATTCGGGAGGCGTATGGCAATTTAGAAGACTTTAAGCGCTTCTTAGCGGCTGCTCACGACCGAAATTTGCAGGTCATCACGGAGCTCGTGATTAACCACACTAGCGATCAGCACCCTTGGTTTCAGCGGGCTAGGCGGGCACCTATTGGGAGCCCTGAAAGAGATTACTACGTCTGGAGTGATACCGACCAAAAGTATAAAGACGTTCGGATCATCTTCACGGATACAGAAACAAGCAACTGGACTTGGGATCCGGTGGCAAACCAATACTATTGGCACCGTTTTTTTCATCACCAGCCCGACTTGAACTATGATAATCCGCTAGTACAAGAAGAAATATTTAAAATCCTCGACTACTGGATGGAAATGGGCATTGATGGTTTCCGCTTGGATGCGATTCCCTACCTTTTCGAGCGGGAGGGCACCAATGGCGAGAACCTGCCGGAGACCCACCTTTTTCTGAAAAAGCTCCGTAAGCACGTAGATGAGCGGTATGAAAATGCACTTTTTTTAGCAGAAGCTAATATGTGGCCTGAGGACTCTGCCAGTTATTTTGGAGATGGGGATGAATGCCACATGAACTACCATTTTCCGATTATGCCGCGCTTATATATGAGTGTAAAAATGGAAGAGCGGCACCCTATTACCGATATTTTCGAGCAAACGCCTGCCATCCCAGAAAACTGCCAGTGGGCTACTTTCTTGCGTAACCACGACGAGCTGACCTTAGAAATGGTGACAGACGAGGAGCGCGACTTTATGTATAAGGTGTATGCCGAAGACAAAACGGCGCGCATCAACCTAGGTATTCGCCGAAGGCTTGCGCCTTTGATGGATAATGACCGAGAAAAGATCGAGTTGTTGAATATTTTGCTCCTTAGTTTACCGGGCACACCTGTTTTGTACTACGGGGATGAAATCGGGATGGGCGACAACTACTACTTGGGTGATCGGGATGGGGTAAGGACGCCGATGCAGTGGAATAACAACGTCAATGCAGGATTTAGCGAGGCCAATCCGCATGCGCTGTATCTGCCTGTGATACAAGACACGGAATACAGCTACCAGTGGGTAAACGTCAAAAGACAAGAAGAAAACCCGAATAGCTTATTGAATTGGACGAGAAAGATTCTCAGTAAAAGGAGAGAGTATAAGGTTTTTGGCAGGGGCAGCTTAGAGTGGCTTTACCCTGAAAATGGTCGGGTGCTGGCTTTCATCCGAGCCTATGAAGACGAAAAAATGCTGGTAGTGGTGAATTTGAGCCGGCACTCGCAGTCGGTGCAGCTGAATCTATCGGCCTACCAAGGGATGAAAATCAGGGAAGCTTTCGGGAGAACCTATTTTAATGAAATCGACCAATCGCCCTATCAAATTACCTTGGCAGGTCATGGCTATTATTGGCTACAATTAGAAAGTGCGGCGGTAAATAGCCGAGACGTGCGGCAGTTGGATCGAATCTATTTAAGTCTTCAACAGCCAAGCGATCTGTTCAGTAAGTCGAATTTACGCCTATTACAGAAGGAAGTCTTGCCGGTGTATTTACGCTCTGTTTCTTGGACGGGTGCTAAAGGCGAGCGCTTAGAGAAGGCAGAAATACTTTATCATCACTTACATCCTTACCAAGGGCAGTATTATGGCTGGTTGTTGATTAAGTTGCATTATAAAGAGGAGCAGCCGGAACTCGTTCAGCTTCCATTGGCTATCCACGCTTTCCAGCCGGATTCCGATTACGGCCAAGATGAAGCAACGCTTTGCCGGCTTCTTATCAATGAAAAAAACGAAGGTGCGGCGGCACAGTACGTGCTAGTTGACGCGCTCTACGATGCTACGTATAGAAATGGTTTATTGGAAGCTTGGGGGGAACTAGCCAGCACGAAGCGTTTTCACTTCCAATCTACAGCGGCTTTACTCGCTTCCAGAGGGCAAACTGTGAGCATCGATCATAGTGGCACGGAGTATATGTCGTTGAGCAACCAAGCCGTGAGCATAAAATACTACCGAAGAGTGGACGTGCAAATAGTGCCCGATTTGGAGGTGAAAGAAGCACTCAACAAAAGGGAGAACCCGCTAGCACCAACGGTTTTTGGCAGCCTTCACTTTTCGCCTGAAAAGAAGTGGGTTTCTACGCTAGCCATTTTTGAAGAGCGGCCAATCACTTCAGGCTTCTTGTGGCATCAGGTCTATAATCAGTTTCAACAACTAGCCGAAGAGTTGCTAGCCGCGAAACGAAGTGGAGATTCTAGCGCACAAGCGATGGCGCAAGCCGCTACGGTTTCCCTTTGTGCGCAAGTGCCAACAGATCATCTACCAACGGCCGTTCAGCAAGTGGTGGGTGCAGCGGGTGCCACTAATTTTACTGATTTTGGAGAGGCGATTGCAGCCTATCACAGCTTAGTGGCATCGGTGGAGGAGCCTGATTTTTCAGTAGAAGCCTTATCGCTGCATTACCAACGGAGCCTATACGCTAGCCACAAGGGGCAAATCCGTACAACACTGAGTTTACTTCGCAAAAAAATTCCATTACTCACAGAAAAAGCACAAGTTGTGGGGGAGGAAATTCTAGCACGCGAAGCGGAGTTTCACCAGCTCCTTAAGCGAGTCTTCCGCCACAAAATAGAGGCGGATAAAATTAGAATCCATGGCGATTTAACGCTGGAGCAGGTGCACGTGGCGAAAGACGGGTTCTTAATCAAGAACTTTGATGGCGACCCTGATCTAGCCTTCAGCCAGCGACGCTTGCGCCGTTCGGCAGCGAAAGATATTGCCAATATCTTCCGCAGTATTCACTATGCGGCTAGTTTGGTAGCCGAGGAACATGCCTCCCTATCGGAGCCACTAAGTACTTACTTGCAATCGTGGTTGGAAATGACCTACCGCTGCTTGGCAGCTAAATTCCTTGTTGCTTACCGAGAAGCGACGGCGGGTAGCCGGTTATTACCTAGTGATGAAACGGATTTGCTGGTTTTGCTGGATACCTTCATGATTGAAAAGGCATTGCAAGAAGTACGCTACGACCTCAACTACCGCCCTGCACAAGTGATTGCTAGTATGCGTGGCCTGTTGGCCCTACTAAATCACGAGCCCGTAAGCGAATAAACCAAGGTCTCTTCGTTCACGGATAGTAAGGGGCGCTCACCTTCTCGGCCTAGGATAGCACAACCTAGCGCGCAGGACAAGCAGCGGCTCTTATCACAGTAGGCTTGCTTCAAGTGTAGGAGTGCTTGCGAGCGACTGGCACTTTCCACGGGCATACCGAGCTCGTGCCAGTGGGTCATGATAGTGTTTTCCTCAGCGGGTAGGTTGGTCAATAGAGCCATTGCTTTTTCTTGGAATGCCTCTTCGCCTCTAAGCTGCCCATACAAATAGTAGAATGGGGCTACCGTATTAATCAGTATGCTATGAATACTGGCGCGACCTAATTTTTTGTGTTGCCTTTTACTGCTTTTTCCAAAGCGGTAGTGTGACTGCCAATAGTTGCTCAGGCCCAGCTCGAACATGTTCTCTAGTTCCTGCAAATTGGCAGCCGCTAGTATTTTACCAAACAATTGGCCTGTATTGGTGAGTAGGCAGGCCAGTTGGGCGATCCGCATTTCAGGGAAATTAGCCGGTCGTAGCCGGAGGTAGCGCCATACCGTGCTCGGCAAGGGCGTGAGCTGGTATTTGGTGGCTAGCAGCTTATACTCTCGGGCCAATTGCTGTGGGTATGCTTCCTCACTATCGGTAGGTAGCAAGCCGGCCTGCCCATACAGGAGGGCTTCTGTCTGTAAGCGACTATGCTTATGTTTTAGTAGGAGCCGAAGCGGCAGGCTTCTGGCCAACATTTCCATACCTTGGCTATTTATCTTGCCGCCGAGGCTGCGTGCTAAGGATTGGAAGAAGATTTCTTCCCAGTCGCGCTGCACTTTGTTGAGTTGTGCGGCTATTAGCGCTGCTTTTTCACCTAGGCGCTCGGCCAAAAGGCGTTCTAACCAAGCCGTTTTCACTAGCTCCGGCACACGGTGTAGCTGGTGTTGGCAAGCTACCCAGTAAGTGTTGTTGAGCATCCGCCAATAGGTGTGTGCCAAGCCTTGCGGAACCCGACCTTTTAACTCCAAACAAGGGATTCGTTCGCCTCGGCGGTTAAAAACAACTTGATCTTCTTCCATTACAACGTGTAAAATCACGTTATCGTAGGCTGGGTCGTTTTGATGACCATGCGCATACCACTCGCTGGATGTAAGGTGCATCTCTACATTGCCGGCCCACTGAAGCCCATCGATGCGCAACTGAGCGCCGCTAAAATCGGGGCCTGCACCCGTATTATGGGTGCCGAAGCCTTGTATGGAAAGGAGCGCGCCTTGGGTAGTTTGGAGTTCGCGCAAATCAAAGCGGCCTAGCCGCCATAGATAATGAAGGAAATCTTCTCGCATGTTTAAAGGGTTTGTTTAGTAAAGCAAATTTACAAACAATTTTGTTTACAAACAAGCGAAATCAATTTTTTTTTATTTCAACCACTTAGAGGGGTCTTGTCGGTCTTTCCCTTTCCAAAGTTCGAAGTGGATTGGATCGGCCGAAGGGCTGCTGAAACCGATGGTAGCACCTGCCTCTACCTCCTCGCCCACGCTTACGAGCACTCGATCTAAATTGGAGTACACGGTATAGTAGTTGCCGTGGCGGATCATCAGCGTTTGCCGATAGCCTGGAATGAGCCGCACGTTGAGCACTTCTCCAGGAAAAACAGCTTGGACTCTCGCATTCGCCCCGCCGCTGATGTCGATACCGCCGTTATTGATCGTTACCGAAGGCACATCAGGGTGAGGTTGGGCCCCAAATTTTCGCACAATATTACCTTGTAGCGGCCAAGCTAACTGTCCTTTATAGTTCGCGAAGTTGCTGCCTATACTAGGCTTTTCAGCCACTGGGCTACTAGCCGTGCTACGGCTGTTTCTGTTGCGCTCGCGCTCCCGAGCGGCGGCAATTTCGGCGGCAATAGCCTCGGATATGGCCTTTTCTAAAGCCACTTCTTCTCTCCGTTGCTGTTCTACTTTGCTGTGTAGCTTCTGTTCGGTAGCGGTAAGGCTTTGTACTAAGCCGCTTTGCGATAGTAAGGCTTTATTCAATTCACTACCTTGCTCCTCTGCCGCTAGCAGGAGGGTTTCTTTCTCGGCTTTAATCTGGTTGAGTACTTCCGTACGCTTGCTTAGGGTCGATTGGGTGGCCACGATCAGTTGCCCCTGCCGCCGCCGATAGGCTTGGTATTGCCGCAGGTACTGCAAGCGTCGGAAGGCATCATTCATACCCCTGGCTGAAAAAACAAAGGCTAGCCAGCCTTGGGTGCGTTTTGTTCGGTCGGCCACGCGGAGTATTTGCGCATATTCTTGCCGCATTTTATCGAGGTCTAAGTGCAAGGACTGAATTACATCCTCGTTTCGTAGTAGGCTCGAATCGGTAATAGCCACTTCTTGATGTAGGGTAGTAATTAGTGCCCTACGCTGCTCTATTTGCTGCTGAAGAAGCTGCAACCTGTTCAAAGCGAGGCTTTTTTCCGACTTGGCCTTCTCGAGCTGCTGTGTCGTTTTACCCAGTTCTTTTACTAGATTTTGGCGCTTTTGGCGTAGTTCTTCGGCACTTTGCGCCGCTAATTGTCCGAGCCCCAGCAGGGAGACTAGTAGCAGCCCAATAAATGATACCCTTCGCAACATGCCACAAAGATAAGGTATATTAAGA
Source organism: Lewinella sp. (assembly GCA_036735605.1). Classification (GTDB taxonomy): domain Bacteria; phylum Bacteroidota; class Bacteroidia; order Chitinophagales; family Saprospiraceae; genus Neolewinella. The sequence continues at coordinate 22,407 of DAINNZ010000015.1, forward strand.
AATTGCCGGCTTAGTTTCTGTTTCGCCCAAGGACGGCTTGTTGGGAGCACTTTCAAGGGAACGCTTGCGCTAAATAGGAGCTTTTGCCCCTGCCGGAGGGCTAAGCAGACTTTCTTCTTGGCTGCTGATTTCGATAAATTCATCTTACTTTTGTTGCGTAATAAAACCATGCCGTATAAAATTTGTTACTATATTGCATTTTTTCGTCTAAATTGTGCATTTCAACCAGTTCGTACCTTAGTGCGAAATGCTATTCCGTATCCGCCATGCTTATTCAACGATTCAAAGGTAAAATACACCGTGTTCGTGTTACAGAAGCCAACCTCAACTACGTTGGTAGTATCACCATTGACGGTAAGCTACTAGATGCCGCTGGCATTTTAGAAGGTGAAAAGGTGCAGATTGTCAACAACAATAATGGCGAACGCATCGAGACTTATACCATCCGTGGTGAAGAAGGCTCAGGCGTTATTTGCCTTAATGGCGCGGCTGCTAGGCGTGTACAAGTGGGCGATATCGTTATCATCATCGCCTATGCCTACATGACGGAGGAGGAGGCAAAGGCCTTTGAGCCTAAGGTCGCCTTCCCAAATGAGGACAATTTGCTGGAATAGTTTTTCCTACCGCTTTTTAACCATTCGGCTTGTTCGGCAGGTCGTGAACGAGCGAACAAGACGAACAAGTCCGAGTACTTACAAAGGGCTCTCTTCAGTTGGGGGAGGCTATTTTGGCTGGCACTTACGTGCAGGGGCAAGGGTAGTTTTGTAGCGCAAGACCTCGGCTCACTATGCGCTCTTCTTAGCCCTTAGCCATTGACCAATGTTGAGCAGTAGATAGGTAAGCACAATGAAAGGAAAGGCTGCCTGCTGCAAAAGCAGCAATAAAATAAGCACGAGCAGCAAGAAGGAGTAGCGCAGTTGATTCCCTTGCCAGCCTAAGCCCTTGAGTTTGAAGCTGAACATCGGAATTTCCGAAACGAGTAGGCCTGAGAATAGCAGCAGCGATGGGTAAATCACCCAAGGAGAGGCCACCCACTGCGCCCAGCCGAAAGCGTCGGTGGCGTAAATAAGCAGTAGGCCCACAGCATAAAGTGTGCTGCTAGGCGTGGCTAGTCCCAGAAAATGATCCGTTTGCCGCGTATCCAAGTTGAACTTAGCGAGGCGAAGTGCTGAAAAGAGAGTAATCAGAAACGCAGGTGCTGCCATCCAATTAAAAGCGGAGGATTGCGCTGTTGCCAGCTCGTTACCGTTGCTTAGTAAAACGTAGTAGATCATCCCGGGCACTAAGCCGAAGGAGACCATATCGGCCAAACTATCCAACTCTTTGCCTTGTTCGCTACTGACGTGCAGTGCCCGAGCCACGAGCCCATCTGCAAAATCGAAAAAACCCGCCGCGAACAGCCACCAAAAGGCTGCTATAAAGTGCTGATCCAGAATAGCAATGATCGCAGCCCCCCCGCAAAATAGGTTCAAAAGAGTGATTGAATTCGGTATCCATGTTTTCATTTTGGCAAATTACGGTATTTTAACGTTTAAATAACGTATTTTGACCGACTATTTACCAACGAAGACCATCATTTTTGCAATCTTATTACAAGTAGAGGGGTTTACTATATTTGAAGATACCTTAGTTGGCCATCAAGCACAAGAACTATGCGCACAAAACTACTGCTTTTTATAAGTCTTTTCGCTAGCAGCTATCTATTCGCTCAGCCAGCCAATGATGAGTGCATTAACGCCATCGCTTTACCCGACCTGCTGGAGTTTTGCACTAACCAAGGGCAATATAGCAACATGGCCGCTACAGCTTCCTTTACCGACTATCCCGCTTGTATTCGCGAGGAAGACCAAAACCGCGATGTGTGGTTTAGCTTTGTGGCGCAAGCAACGGATGTGAGCATCCAGCTAATCGGTAATGAAGGGGGCCAGATAGGTGGCAGCCTACTAACCCCCCAGTTCCTACTCTACGAAGGTAGTTGCGACGCTCTTAACGATATTGGTTGTGTAAGTGTTATCGTGGGGCAAAACTCCCTTTCTGGTATTTTTACCAACTTAAGCCCTGGCCAAACCTACTATATTAATGTAGGTGCTCGCTTAGGGCGGCAGGGATCTTTCCAAATTTGCCTCAATCAGTTTAACGCTGTGCCGGCACCCAGTGGCGATTGTGCTTCGGCAGTAATCCTCTGTGATAAATCACCTTTTTCTGTTGCCTTCCTTTCCGGTAATGGTTCCGTGAACGACGATCTGGGCGACCTCCTTTGTAACACCAGCCAGTGTGCCGGTGTGGGGGAAGCCAATTCTGCTTGGTACAAATGGACTTGCGATCAGCCCGGCACCCTTACCTTCACCATCGATCCGCTTGGCCCGCCGCTAGACGATATCGATTTCTTGCTCTATGAACTTCCGGGAGGAATAGACAACTGTAACAGCAAACAAAACATTCGCTGTATGCTCTCCGGCCAAACGCAAGGCAATACTGATCCGCAAAACGACCCCTGTCTTGGCTCCACTGGTCTTAGTTTAACCGATAACGACGATCGGGAGGAATGTGGCTGCCAGCCGGGGAACAATAACTTTGCTCAGGCTATCACGATGGTGGCTGGCCGTAGTTATGCCCTGCTTATTATGAATTTTTCCAATTCTGGTGCGGGCTTTGGTATCACCTTTGGGGGCACGGGTACTTTCCAGGGCCCACAAGCTCTTATTCAGCGGGATTTAGGCCAAGCTTGTGTGGGGGAAAGTGTGGTTTTTTCCGACAATTCGCAATCGGTAGATCCCATTGTGCGCCAAGATTGGAATTTTGGCCCTTTTGCCAGTCCTACCACAGCCACTGGCCCTGGGCCGCACACGGTGGTTTTCAATCGGCCGGGTAATCAATTCGTTCGTATGGTGGTAGAAACCAACCGAGGTTGCCGCGTTACAGAGATTCAATCTGACCTAGAGATTGTTTGTTGCGAAAGCCAGTTTTCAGTGAACGAAACCGTTATCGATCTACCCTGCGCCGATGATCGGGGAGCGATCAATGTGGCGGCTAGTAGTAGCTACGCTCCCCTTATTTTTGCTTGGAGCAACGGCGCTAACACGCCCAATATCAATGATCTTCCCTTAGGCACTTATACGCTTACGATCACCGACCAGAGTAGCTGTACAACGACACGATCTTATCAAGTGCAAGGGCCACCGCCCTATACCTTTGATACGCTTATCACTATGCCTACCTGCGATGGCGGGCAGGACGGTGCCCTCACACTGGTGGTAGGTGGCGGCACGCCAGGCTATACCTACAGCTTTGGCGGCAGTCCGTTTTCTATGAGTAATACACTAAACAATATACCCGTGGGCACCTACAATGTGCGGGTGCGCGATGCCAACGACTGTGAAGTGAGCCAAGATATCTTCGTCAATGAACTAGTTTTACAGCTTGACCCCAATGTAGTTTTAGTGGAAGACCCCCGCTGCCTAGGTGAAAGTAATGGCCGTATTAGCGTGGTTATTAACAATGGACTGGGCCCCTACACCTACGATTTTAATGATGGTAATGGCTTTCAGGATAATCAAGTACTGAGCAATATACCTGCCGGCAGCTACCGCGTAAATGTGCGCGATGCCAACAACTGCCAGGGTGATTTTACCTTTAGCGTCATCGACCCCCCGCTTCTAGTGGCGGCCACAGAAGCCGAAGACATTAGTTGTTTCGGGGAAGTGGACGGCAGCATCGGCACCCAAGTACAAGGAGGCCGACCTACCTACAGTTATGCTTGGTCGAATGGTTTCACCACGGCCAGCATCAATAATCTAGCCGCAGGCACTTATGCGCTCACGATCACCGATAGTGGAGGCTGCCCGATACAACTAAGTGCTATCATCCAAGAGCCCACCGAAATCTTCAGTAGTATTCGACAAATTATTGACAATATCTGTTTTGGTGAAAGCAACGGCAGTATCACCTTGAATGCTAGTGGCGGTACGGGGCCTTATACGTTCAGCCAAGGGGATGGTAATTTTCAAGCCGCTGATAGCCTCATTAACTTAGCTGCTGGCGATTATCAGCTGGTGATTATGGATAGCGAAGGCTGCACAGACACCCTCGCTGCCAGCATAGCGCAGCCTAATGAATTCACTATTGATGCGGGCCTGGCCGTTTTGCTGAACCTAGGTTTTGATACCACCCTCACGGCAGTGAGCAACTATAGCCCCGTTACTTTTTCTTGGGCTCCAGAGGAATCAGCTAGCTGTTTGAATTTAGATTGTAGCCGGGTGTTAGTGCGGCCTTTTACTTCCACTACTTACCTCGTTACGGGTATCAACGAAGTGGGCTGCTTAGCCACGGCCAGCGTACAGCTTAGGGTAATCAACGATAAGCCCGTCTTTATTCCCAATGTTTTTAGCCCCAACGGAGATGGCCTGAATGATGGGTTCACACTCTTCGCTGGCCCGGCAGTGGAGTCGATTGAGCAGTTGCAAATATTCCATCGTTGGGGTGGCTTGGTGTATGAATCGGCCGCTGCCTTCGAGCCTAACGAACCTTCGCTAGGCTGGGATGGTACGCTAGCCGGTAAGGCGCTCAACAATGGGGTATATGTGTATCAATTTCGCGTCCGCTTCCGCAACGGAGAAACTGGCTTATTTGCAGGAGACGTGACCTTGGCGCGCTAAGCTGCCTGAGGTTGATAAAGTCTATTCCGTTGCATCAGAATAGGCTTTATGGCGGCTCAGCGGGCTTTCATTCTCATACACTTGCCCCAAGAAATAGATGAAAAAGCAAAAGATGCCAATGCCTGTGCTGTTTTCAAGGGTGTTTTCTACTAGGCAGCTAGCGAATAGTAGGGTGAAGACGCTCAGGTAGAGCGGTTGCTGCCAGCGCTTCCTTCCGACTAGCAAATAAAAGAAAGCAAGGGTGAAAGGGATAAAACCCAAAAGGCCACTACCCGCCAAAACACTTACGAACTGATTGTGCGGCCGCCGAGCTTCCATATCGGGGTAATGCGCTGCATAGGCTTGATCCATCGCTTGCCGAAGATTCCCGGGGCCAACGCCTAGCCAGGGCTGTTCTTGCCATAGGAGTAAGCCCAAGCGAATACTACTAAAACGGCCCGCATCGGAGAAGGCCGTGGTGTTGTGTCCGGCTTGTTGTAGCCAAATTTCGTAGCCTACGTAGTTAATCTTCTTTTGGAGGCTCGGAATACTTTGGTAGGCTAAGAACGGGCTTAGCAGCAAAACCGTCAAGAGGGGGAGCGTATATTTGCGGTAGGCCGCTTGGCGAAGAAATAAGATTAGCACGGCCAGTAGTCCTACGTAGGCACCTACCAAGCCACTGCGAACCGCTAAAATGTGCTGAAAGAGAAATAAGAAAAGCGCGATCCCCAGCCAAAGGCGCGCCTTGCCAAAGCTGTGGTGGCGCCATAGCTCCAAACTACAAAAGGTGGCAATAGCCACTAGCAAACTAAAGCGAATGTGATTGCGCGGCACCGGCATGGCCTGTCCGCTAGCGATCGCAGCTTGTATGGCTTCGAAGTGCAGCAGATAATTAGCCAGCACAGCAAGGGCGACTAAAGTAAGTAGCCCTACAAAAAAGGCGAGTAGGAAATGCTGCTGCTGTTTCGTCCAGCGAGGTAGGCCCCACCAGCCAATGGGCACCGTGAGTAGCGCTAGTTTGATGCGCAAGCGCTCGAAGTAGTAGCCCCAATCTTCCGTTTGCCAAAAACCGAACAGTAGCACTAGATACAGCATCGCAAAGGCCCAATTGAAGGGGTCGCGCAGCCCCTCAGCGGCCTTCGCTCGCCAGCTAGGGTTCATGACAGCAGGAAGGTCTAGTATGCCGAGCACGCAAATACCAATCAGCCCAATTGATAACAAAGGTGGACTAAAAACCAAGCCCGTCAACAGCAGTAGCATATTGAGCAAACTGAGCTGTGTGCGCCAATCCATACTCGCTAAGGGTGGAGGAGGTATCTTCATATCCCAAAGATACTACTAGGCGATAAACTGTTGCTCAAAGGCTTGCGCTACAAAGCAAACCCTTGCCCCTGCATGTATGCCCGCCCTTTACATATAGAGCTATTCAGTCAGTGCCAGCGAAACAAGCAATAGCGAACGGGCCCCTAAAGCCGGCAAGCGTGCAGATGCAGCTACCTAGGCGCAGAATCTCGGAAATTAGTCTATCTTCGCAAAAAATATATTTTATGCCACTAACGGAGCTAGACCGTGCCATAAGAACCGAGAGGAGCAGTATTTTTCCACAGTTTTTCACGGATCGGCCTATTGAAGCAGCTACTTTAGCCGCTGTTTTAGAGAATGCTAATTGGGCACCTAGCCATCAGCAGACGGAGCCCTGGCGGTTTATTGTTTTCCAAGGCGAGGGCCGGCAACAGCTATTTGAACAGTTCGAGGCGGCTTACCGATCAAAAATACCTGCCGAACAGCAAGACGAAAAAAAGGTAGCCAAAATACAAGGGCGAATGCAGCAAACGCATACGATTGTTGCCATTGTTTTGCATCGCGATCCGCAGCAGCGCGTGCCAGAGTGGGAAGAGATCGCAGCTGTGGCGATGGCCGTACAAAATTTTTGGCTCAGCTTAGCCCAACACGGCCTAGGCGGATTTTGGTCGAGCCCAGGGGTAATGACTGACCGCTACGCAGCCTTTCCTTGGCTGGAAGAGAACGAACGCTGCTTGGGCTTGTTCTACTTAGGTTATCATGCAGCACCCAACTTGCCACGCCGCCGAGGCGACTGGGCTGCCAAAACTAAATGGATACAATAGTTATGCGCAAAGAACTCTTTACGATCGATACAGCCTTTGTAACGAAACGCTGTGTAATCCGGCGCTTTCGAGAGGGAGACGGGGCTGCTTTCTATCAGCTCATCGACCACAATCGGCCTCATTTAGAAGACCACCTACCTAGCCTAATGGAAAGCCTGCGGAGCGAAGCGGAAGCGGAAGCCTTTTTGCGCTACCGCATTGCCCATTGGCTGCTACAAGAGGAATATGCGCTAGGCGTTTGGCACAACGATAGCAGCGAGTTAATCGGTTATGTCCATATTGCAGAAATAGACTGGGCGATCCCCAAGGCCGAAGTTAATTATTTTATCGACCGTAACTACACCCGCCAAGGTATTATGACCGAGGTGATGGCCACCATGGTGCGCTTCGCTTTTTTACAGCTAGGCTTAGAAAAAATTTATGCCCATTTGCTAGCCGATAATTTTCCTAGTCAGCGCCTACTTCGCCGCTTAGGCTTTCAGCGGGAAGGGGATCTTCGCAACGAATTTCGCCGCCTTGGCGGCCAATTGATCGATGTGATGCGCTTTGGGCTCACCAGAGAAACCTATGGGGAATAAGACTTCTCAAACCACATCGAGTACTTATATTGACTTAAATCATCTTTTCTACTGATCTACGTCACTGCTTTAAGCAGTTGGCCATTCGATCTTTGCGCTGTTGTTGGGAGCCAAAATTTGTAGCCCAGTTAGCAGTTTCGTTTCAAGTTTCGTTGCTTCGCTGCGGCTATTTTTTTTGGCTAACGCAGGGGCAAAGGTTTTCTATAAGCGCAAGACAAGATGAAAAAATTCCTTGGCCTAGCGCGTACCCCAGCAGCAATTAGCGTATGGCCTAAACAATCACATGAGAATCAAAACAAGGAAAATAATGCCCTGTAAGGGGTAAAGGTTTTATAATCGTCGATACGAATTTGTACCGCCCGGCCTTTAGTGTCGGGCTTTTTTTTGGTTAATGCCTATATTTAACTACCTTTGCTTTGTTTCTAAAGCGGATCTAGCTGATAGAAAGGCTAGGAGCTTTGTTTTCTAACCACTTTTCAATACATATTTATGATTAAAAATCTACTTACAGCCAGCTGTATGTTGCTCTTTTCTGTTATGGGAATGGCGCAAGCAGCGAACAACGATTGCAGCGCCCCCGTATCCATTGCCCTAGATGAGGTGGTGGATTTTTCCACGGTAGGCGCCACTACTGACGGCCCCACTCACCCAGGTTGTTTGGGCACCAACGACTCCATTCCAGCAGATGTTTGGTTTGTTTTCCAGGCCACAGCAACCAGCGCGCTGCGTTGGACGAATTGTGGGACGGCCGATTTTGACAGCCGGATGGCTATTTACGCCACCGCAGATGCTTGCGCTGCTAGTGATGAAAACTTAGTAGCCTGTAATGACGATGGCCCCGACTGTGCAAACTTCACTTCTGAGGTTAGTTTTCTAGCGCAAGCGGGACAAACCTACGTTTTGCGCCTAGGCGGTTTTGGAGATAGCCAAGGCGGAATTTCAACCGGCACCGGCACCGTTACGCTAATAGGAGTGGATGGCCCTGTCAATGGCTTTTGCTTTAGTGCTTTGCCTGTGGGCTTAGTTACGGGTCAGGCTTTTAGCACGGTTGATGCTATTACGGATGGCCCTGATCATCCTGGTAGCCCTTGCTTCGGCTTTGGTTCTACTACGGCGAATGCCGATATTTGGTACACCTTCACACCAGACTTCACCGGTTTTGCCGAATGGTCAACTTGTGGCACCGCTGACTTTGATACGCGTTTGGCCGTTTACGCCCCAGGGTCTGCTTGCCCACCGGCACCGGAAGACTTGATCAATTGTAATGATGATGGTGCTGCTTGTGCTGCCTTTACCTCCAAAGTAGTCTTTGGGGTAGTGGCCGGACAAACTTACTTGCTTCGTTTAGGCGGCTTCGGGTCAGGCAGCGGTGAAGGCCTTTTCGATCTAGTGATGGTGACCCCTTCCCCTGCGCCGGATAATGATTTTTGTGAAAACGCGATTCCTGTAGGCTTACTAACGCTTGAGGTAGCTGATGATTTTGACGAATTTACACAAGGCACCACCATCTCAGCCACCTTCGAATCAGAGGGCTATCAATTCCCCGTTTGCCTTGCCAACCAAAATGGGGGTGAATTCGCGGATGTTTGGTACAGTTTTGAAACCCTTGGGAACGATTCGATCGAAATCCGCTTATTTCCTGCGGGCCAAGGCGATAATGCTGCTGAGTCCTTCTTCTTGGATATTTTCGAGAGTTGCGGTAGCCGTGTAGATACTTCCATGATTAGCGGCAGTTGCTTGTTTACCCCACAAGGGGGCGTACCGCTGGCCTTTACAACGGTGAGAGGGCTGCCGAGTGGAGAAAATATTACCTTGTATGTACGGGTTTCTAGCCGGCTCACGACCGATATTCCTGGTGAGTTTGGCTTCCAATTAGTAGGCGATATTGTTTCAAGCTTATCGGAACCTGCCTTTGCTCGCCAATTAGTGCTTTTCCCGAACCCAACGACAGCCGCTGCCACGGTTCGTTTCCAATTGGAAAAAGCGGCTCATTTAGAAGCCAGTGTAGTAGATGTCTTAGGAAGGCAGCTTACGCACCGCTCACTAGGGTTGATGAGCAGCGGGCCACAGCAATTTACGCTCGCTACCAGCCAGCTTCCAAAAGGAGTTTATACTTTGTTGCTAACGGATGGCAATAGTCGCCAGAGCGTTAAGTTTGTAGTGAACTAGGCAGGCACTTACGCATAAAAAAAGCGGCTTTCACCCGGGTGGAAGCCGCTTTTTTTATGGCTTTCTATCGCAAGCCCCTTCGCAATTGCCATATAAGTTGAGGCTATGGCTAGTTACTTTGAAGTGAAGCAACTCCCCCATCATATTTTTTATTTGCTGTACACGGGGGTCGCAAAACTCCACTACTTTACCGCAGTCGTTGCAGATAAGGTGGTCGTGCTGCCGATAACCGAAACTTTTTTCATATTTGGCTAAGTTGCTACCAAACTGATGTTTTTTAACCAGCTCGCAATTTACCAAAAGCTCTAGCGTGTTGTAAACAGTTGCACGGCTCACACGATAATTGTGCGTTTTCATGTGGATATACAGCGCCTCTGCATCGAAGTGGTCATCCCTGCTGTAAATTTCTTCCAGAATGGCATACCTTTCCGGGGTTTTGCGCATCTTCTGCTCCGTTAGGTAGCGAGAAAAGATACGCTTTACTTCTTCGATATTGTTGATTGTATTGGTAGCCATATACTTTGCTTATACTCTCGTAACAGTTTCAACCTCTTCAAGGTTCTTCAAGGAGCGGATCGCTAGGTTCAGTTGGTCGGTGTTAATAACAAAGACACTGATTAATGCTTCGAAGAAGCCTCCATCCCCCGAGATACTAAGTTTGCGAATACTGAGATCAAGCTGCCCTATTTCATGGGTAATTTTTTCGATTACGCCTTTTCCGCTGTCTATTCCCGTGAGCTTCAAGTCGGCAACAAAGCTATGTTCGCTAGTGGTTACCCAATGCGCTTTTTTGATGCGGTAGCCGTAGTTGGCCATCATATTTTCGGCATTGGGGCAGTTGACGCGATGAATTTTCATGCCGGCATTAGTCGTAAGATAAGCGAATACTTGATCGCCTTGCACGGGATTGCAACAGGTAGCAAAGCTGTACTCATATTGGTCGCCAGGCTCTCCGTCGATCAGGAGTTGCGATTTTCCGGTTAATCGGTTAGCGGTATTGCGTGGTCGGCCGCTGCCCGGTTCGGGCTTCTTAGGGGCTTCTTGTACGATCAACTCTAGTTCGCCATTTACGACGCGCCATTGCTTGAAAATATCGGCAATTTGTAGCGCCTCAATAGAGATGGCATAGAATAGTTCAATGCGGCTAGCAGCCGTGTAATGTTTGGCTAGCAATTCAATGGCTTCGTCTTGTTTTTTAACATCTAGGCGATCCAGTTTGCGCAATAAGGCTTCTTTGCCGAGTTCTCCTTTTTGCTTGCGCATTTCGCGTAAGGCCGTACGAATTTTTGATTTGGCTTTACCTGTGGTGACGAATTTTTGCCAGCCATCGGTAGGCTGCTGCCTTTTATCAGTTTTTACCTCTATCTGATCGCCATTTTGTAGCTTATAATTCATGGGCACGATCTTGCCATCTACTAGGATGCTCTGGCAATGGAAGCCCACCATCGTATGCACATGAAAAGCAAAATCGAGACCCGTTGCTCCTTTGGGGAGCATAATCATATCCCCTTTCGGCGTGTAAACATAGACTTCTTCATTAAAGAAGTTATTATCTCGGAAGTCGCCTAAAAACTCAACGGTATTACTATTCGGGTCGTCTAGTATTTCTCGGACGCTTTCAAACCAACGTTCATATACATCCGGCTGGTTACTAACGCCTTTGTACTTCCAGTGAGCAGCAAAACCACGCTCGGATATTTCGTCCATCCGTTCACTTCTTACCTGTACTTCTACGAAGCGAGCATTTGGGCCTATCACGGTGGTGTGCAGGCTCTCATAACCATTTGATTTAGGCACCGAAATCCAATCCTTTAATCGATCCGGTACAGGGGTATAGACGGAAGTGATCGCCGTGTAGGCGATCCAGCAAGCCGCCCTTTCTTCTTCTCTAGGCACGTCTAATATAATTCTGACGGCAAAGAGATCATAAATTTTCTCAAAGGGCACCTGCTTTTTACGCAGCTTGCTTGCAATGGAGAAAATAGACTTTGGGCGGCCAAAAGCGCGATAGGTATAGCCCAGCCGATCCAGTTCTTGTTTGATAGGGGCTAAAAACTCGGCAATGTAGGCTTCTCGGGCTTTTTTGGTTTCCCGAAGCTTCTTTACTACTTCGTCATACTCTTCTCGCTCTAGCACTTTCATGCACAAGTCTAAGTACTCAGAGCGGAAATTATAAAGCCCTAAGCGGTGGGCAAGTGGGGCGTAAATATAGCTTGTTTCTGCCGCTATTTTTATCTGCGAGTTCTCCGGCATACTAGAGATCGTGCGCATATTGTGTAGCCGATCGGCCATTTTAATAAGCACGATGCGCACATCCACCACTAGCGTAGAAAGCACTTTTTTAAAGTTGGCAGCCTGTTTGCTTTCCTCTTTATAGGTATTGTCTAGCTTTGTGAGGCCGTCCACCATTCGCGTAATCGTGTCGCCGAAAGCAGCTCTAAGCTCGTCTAAGGTCACATCGGTATCTTCTACCACATCGTGTAAGAGGGCAGCGCAAATAGCCGTAGGGCCTAAGCCTAATTCCGCCGCACAAATAGTAGCTACGGCAATGGGGTGCAAAATATAAGGCTCGCCCGTTTTCCTACGTTGAAACCGGTGGGCATGATTCGCCATCGCATAGGCTTTATCCATTTGCGCAGCATCCTCCGTTGTATAGATAGATTTAATCTTACCTATCATTTCTTGATAGGCCGCATCAATCCCTACTTGCTCCTCGGCTGTAATTGCTGTTATAGCTACCATAAAACGCCTTTTTGAACTACAGACTTGTTCGGCGAGCCATCAAACGGCTGCAAGCGGCGAATTTGGCTCGTTCCTGCCCCCGCCCAACAAATCTTATGAATAAGACCGCTCGATAAGTACAATACTTTAAGCTGACAAAAATACAACGTTTCTTTCGATTATTTCGCTGCGGAACTTTATTTTATTAAAAAAAGAAAATAAAAACACCCCACCAACTGAAAGCGGGTGAGGTGTTGAAAATGGCTGTGTAACAGCCGTCTTGTAGAGAAAATACCTTATGGAAACGACCAACTAGCGGAAAGTCGCCTCGGCTACCGATTGTAGCTATTATAGTCTTCCAACCCAGAATTCACAAACACTACATTGGAAGCCTATAGCTAAACTAGGCCGCAGGGCTTGCCTCCTCTTTCCGACTTAGGAAAGCAAAGTCGGTCAGGTGAATCGTAGCATCGGTGCGCTTTTGTTCGTTTTGGTCCACCCACTGCTTGTAGCGCAGCACGCCATTCACGGCAAGGAAGGTGCCTTTCTTGAAGCTGCCTTTGATACTATTGACGCGCTCCTTGCCAAACACCAGCACATTGTGCCATTCTGTGCGGCTGATGCGGTTGCCGTCTTTATCTCGGCTATATTCTTTAGTGGCTAGTCGGAGGCTCAAGAAAGGCTCGCCTTTTTTGGTTGTAACCATTTTTGCGTCTTGGCCCAAATGGCCGATTAAGGTGATGGTATTGCGAATCTGCATGGTAAAAAGTATTGTGGGCCTAAACCCGGTTAAGTGATACCCTCAGGAGCTGAGCATTTGTCCGTTCGCATGGATTTACGCTTTCCCAAAGGTGCGGTGATGAAATCGCCAACAGTTAGAACTACTCAACAACGAGTCGCTTACCAACCGATGACGATGCAAAGGTGGAGGGGGCTCCAATAACGATTCGTGTATTAAACGAATACTTACGTTTATAAACGAATATAAACGTTTAAAAACGATTAAAAAAATCGTAAGTTATTGATTTTCAGCTAATTACTTTAATTTTGTTTTTTGCTACCGCTAAGCGTTTTTTTCGTTAGCTGTATTAAGGCCAGCCGTTCTTGTCATCCGTCTTCCTACGGGGTCTTGCTTGGCAGCTAGTTCGCTTCGCGGCTGCCTACGGCGGTCGGGGGTGGCTTCGCGGCTTCTTCGAGGTTTCGCCTTGCGAGCCAAAAAATAGCGGCGAGCTATTTTCACAGCAGGCAGTAGGCGCGAAGCGACCACGCAGTAGCACCGGAGGTAAACCCTGTATTGGAAGACTATAGCTTATTCGGCGAAGGAGCTTACGCCTTTGCGCTACCAAGAAAGTCTTGCCCCTGCATACTTGCCCAACTCGAATAGATTTGTTCGATAGGAAGAACGGTTGCATTAAAGCACAAAAAAACAAGGACGTCTAAAGCCAAAATCCTTTTTGATTTGTTCAACAGCTACAACAATTGTAGCATGACAAGCATGGAAGCCGCTGAGGAAGTAGAGGATCTGATTGAAGTAATTGGTGCCAAGGAGCATAACCTCAAAGATATTGATGTTCGCCTGCCCCGCAATCAGTTGGTTGTAATTACAGGGCTGAGCGGTAGCGGCAAATCTAGTCTGGCGTTCGACACCATCTATGCAGAAGGGCAGCGGCGCTATATGGAGACCTTCAGCAGCTATGCACGGCAGTTCATGGGCACGATGGAGCGGCCCGACGTGGAGCAAATTACGGGTCTTAGTCCGGTTATCAGTATTGAACAGAAAACGACCAACCGCAGTCCGCGTTCTACGGTAGGTACGGTAACGGAAATCTACGATTTCCTTCGTTTACTTTTCGCTCGGGCAGGCACTGCCTACAGTCACATTAGCGGTCAGCTAATGCGACGCTACACAGAGGAGCAAATGAAAAGCGAAATTGCCGAGCAGTTTGAAGGCAAAAAAATTAGCATCCTTGCGCCTTTAGTTCGGGGTCGAAAAGGGCACTACCGCGAGTTGTTCGAACAAATGCTCAAACAGGGTTTCACCAAAATGCGGGTAGATGGCGAAATCGTAGATATTGTCCCTAAAATGCAGCTCGACCGCTATAAAGTACACGATATTGAACTAGTGGTGGATCGTATCATTATGGGTAAAGACCGGCAAGGTCGTCTTAATGAGGCGCTACAGATCGCGCTGAAAATGGGGGAGGGGCTTGTTTTTATTGCTGATCACGACGCAAATACGGTCCGGCCTTTTTCCAAAAACTTAATGGACGCTGAAAACGGCATCTCCTATGAAGAGCCTTCTCCCAACACTTTTTCTTTCAATTCTCCCTACGGCTGCTGCCCCAATTGTAAAGGCTTGGGAGAGGTGAATAAACCCGATCTTGAGAAGGTGGTGCCAGATGCCGAGCGCAGCATTGCAGCAGGAGGCATTGCCCCCCTAGGGGAACTAAGGGAAAATACCACCTTTAAACAATTAAAGGCCATCGCGAAGCGCTTTAAATTTAAGCTCACCGACCCCATTGCCAAGGTGCCCCAAGAAGCTTTAGATCTCATCCTTTACGGAGGCGACCCAGCCGATACGAAAGCTAAATACGACACCATCACCCACGACCTGGTGTGGGACGTAGCAGCCCAAGGGCTGATGAATATGCTCAACCGCTGGTATTCCGATAGCAGCAGTGAACGCACCCGACAGTGGGCCGAAGCCTATATGACCATCGATCAATGCCCCCTATGCGAAGGTGCTAGATTGCGCACCGAATCGCTGCATTTCAAGATCAAGGAGAAAAATATTAGCGAATTAGCCCGTATGGATTTAGGCGAACTGGGCGACTGGCTCGCCACCGCCGAAGAGGGTATGGATGAACGAACGGCCATTATCGCTAAAGACATCCTCAAAGAAATTCGCTTTCGCCTTCACTTCCTCCTTCATGTTGGCCTCGGTTATCTGAGTCTCGATCGGCCAGGAAGAACACTCTCCGGCGGCGAAGCCCAGCGCATCCGCCTAGCTACCCAAATTGGCTCACAGCTCACTGGGATTACTTACATCCTCGACGAGCCTAGCATCGGCCTGCATCAGCGCGATAACCAACGCCTGATAGCTGCCCTTAGGCAACTTACCAACATCGGTAATACCGTGCTAGTCGTAGAACACGATAAAGATATTATGCTCGCCAGCGATTATCTTATCGATCTAGGCCCCGGTGCTGGCAGCCACGGTGGCCAAGTAGTAGCCGCAGGTAAGCCGGCAGATTTTTTACACGCAAAAGGTATCACCGCCGACTATCTGAGTGGCCGCAAAAAAATTGCTATCCCAGAGAATAGACGAAAAGGGAATGGCCACGTTTTGGAACTCAAAGAAGCTAGTGGCAATAATCTCCAAAAGGTCTCTATCAAAATACCCCTCGGCACCTTCACCGTGGTGACAGGCGTTTCGGGCAGCGGCAAATCCACGCTTATTAATGAAACCCTCTACCCTATTCTACGGCAGCATTTTTATGCTAGCCTCAAGCGGCCACTGGCATACAAAACGATTAAAGGCTTAGCGCACCTCGACAAGGTGATCGATATTGATCAATCGCCTATTGGGCGCACTCCGCGCTCCAATCCAGCCACTTATACCGGCGTTTTTACTGATATCCGGCAGCTTTTTAGCGACTTGCCCGAAGCCAAAATTCGGGGCTATAAATCAGGACGGTTTAGCTTTAACGTGGCCGGCGGCCGCTGCGAAACTTGTAAGGGTAGTGGGCAGCGCGTGATTGAGATGAATTTCCTGCCGGATGTGTATGTAGAATGTGAAGGCTGCAACGGGCAGCGCTACAATCGTGAAACATTGGAGGTGCTCTATAAAGGAAAAAGCATCAATGATGTACTCAATATGCCGGTTAAAGAAGCAGCCGAATTCTTTAAACCCATCCCTAAAATTTATCGCCGCCTTAAAACCCTCGACGAAGTGGGCTTAGGCTATATCACCCTAGGCCAACAAGCCACTACCCTCAGCGGCGGCGAAGCCCAGCGGGTAAAATTAGCCGAAGAGCTAAGTAAAAAGGATACCGGCAATACGATGTATATCCTAGATGAACCTACCACCGGCCTTCATTTTGAAGATATCCAATACCTCCTCCAAGTATTACAAGAACTAGTAGAAAAAGGTAATACCGTACTAGTGATCGAACACACCATGGATGTGATTAAAGTAGCCGATTACATCATCGATGTAGGCCCCGAAGGCGGTAAGGGCGGTGGAACAATCGTAGCCACAGGCACCCCCGAACAACTCGCTAAATCTAAAAAGAGTATCACCGGCCAGTTTCTCCAACTGGAGTTAGCTTAATAATCGCCCTTCGCCCAAGTGGCATAGTCCTTCGCAAAGTAGCTAATAATCACGTCGGCACCAGCCCTACGGATACTTAGCAAGGTCTCGCTAGCTGCTTGTTGGTAATTTAACCAGCCTTTTTCTACTGCTGCCAGCAGCATGGCACACTCTCCGCTTACGTGGTAGGCCGCAATCGGTAAGGATTGGTGCTGCCGCAAACGCAGAATAATATCTAGATAGTTGAGTGCCGGTTTTACCATCAGGTAATCGGCTCCTTCGGCAGCGTCTAGGCTGGCTTCGAGCAGGGCTTCCCGCGCATTCGCTGGATCCATTTGGTAGGTCTTTTTATCAGCCGGAATATCGGCATCTTGGCGAGGCGCACTGTCTAAAGCATCCCGAAAGGGGCCGTAAAATGCACTGGCATATTTAGCCGTATAGCTCATAATGCCTGTGTCGGTGTATTGTTGTGCATCGAGCGCTCGGCGCATGGCACCCACCCGACCATCCATCATGTCACTGGGCCCTAAGATATCGAAGCCGGCTTGCGCTTGTGCCACCGCCATTTGCGCGAGTAAAGGCAGCGTGGCCTCATTGTCAATTTTTCCTTTCCGCACTAGCCCGTCGTGCCCATCGATATTGTATGGGTCTAAGGCCACATCGCTAATAAGGCATACTTCTGGAAACTGGGCCTTAATGCGCCTAGCAGCCGCTAGGTAGAAGTTGTCAGATTGTAGCCCATAGCTGCCGCTTTTGTCCTTCTGGGCCTCCGGCACGGCTGGGAACAGGATGAACGTCCGTAAACCAACCGCCAAACAGGCTTCTATTTCCCGCAGCACTTCTTCAATACCCAAACGGAAAGTGCCCGGTAAACTACGCACCGCTAAGCGCGCATCCGGCGAAGGTAGTAAAAAAATAGGCTGCACCAAATGATCTGCCGAAAGAGAGGTTTCTCTAACCATACCTCTTACAGCCGCCGAAACGCGGTTGCGCCGAGGCCGTATCGCTTGGTAATTGCTAGAATCGTTTAACATAATACGCTATTTTTTTTGATTCACCAACGCCTTTTAATCGATGGTTTTGATGGCAGGGCTAGCGCTAATAGCAGCATCCATATTACTGCCAATACAAGAAAAATGGCACGCCGTGCAGGGGCAAAGGTAGCTCTTTTGCGCAAGACTTACGTAAAGCAAGGCCACGATAAGGCACCCCGGCTGTTTCGTAGCGCAAATGGCAAGAACCAGAAAGCCACACCAACACGATTGCTTGCGCGAAAGGGGAGAATAAGGGGGGGCATTTTGCGTATCTTTGCCTCCCTTACGGTTCAAGCATAAACGGCTCCCCTTCGTTCTAAACGCCCACGGCGCAGCAGCCGAAAAGTGAACCACCAACTACCGTACAGGCTTCCCTTGCCAGCGGCAGTTGCCCCAAGTCGGAAAGTGCAACCGCACAAGCGGTATCGGGTATAAAGCCACTGCTTTTGCCCCTTTAAGAAAGCCATTTTTTACTCAAAAACTTGCACCATTCAAAAAAAGCCTGCATCTTGCGATAGAAATGTATCCTTATGGCCATTAACAACCGTCGCCTCTCTATCCATTCCCGCGCCGATGGGAAAAAAGCGCAGCTTTGATCGTGGTTTTGTGCGGATATAACAGAGTTACAAGCAAGCTTAAAAAAACGAACAAATGGAAATATTAATAATTACTGGACCACCTTATTCTGGGAAAGGAACTCAATGCGAAATTCTAAAAGCACAACTGAATTTTGAGCATATATCAACTGGCGACAGATGCAGATTAGAAAAAGAAAACGGAACGGAAATTGGAAAAATAATGTCCGAATATGAAGAAAAGGGAGATTTAGTTCCAGATTCCATAATGAAAAACCTCTTCAGCCAAATACTAGATGAAAACCAGTCAAAGTATGGAGTCATTTTAGACGGATATCCAAGAACTAAAGCACAAGTTGATGACTTAATTGAATTAGTAAGCTCTAAACAAATGAAAATTGGGAAGGTTCTAAATATCGAAGTCCCGAAATACGAGCTTTTAAAACGTGCAGAAAAAAGAGCAGAAACTTCTGACAGAAAAGACGATAAAGATGCCAAAATACATATTAAAAGAATTGAAGTTTTCGAAGTCTCAACAAGACCCGCAATTGAATATATGAAATCAAAAATAAAAGTTGAGTCTTTTGATGGTTTAGGAACTATTAAAGAAATTACTGAACGAATAAAAGCCAGCTTGTAACAGCCGTTTTGCAAAAGCGGGGGTTTGGTGCTTCTATGATAGTGAAGTGCTAAATTCAAGCTTTGTGCATCTAATGAAGTTTAGTGCTGAAAATC
>DAINNZ010000016.1:0-11599 GCA_036735605.1 Lewinella sp.
CACGCTTTTTTTATTTCTAGTAAGCCCCCCGCTTTTTTTTAGCGAACTATTGAAAAAAGATCAATTCCCTTTTGTATGTTATCACTTAGACTCTTTTTCTTGGTGTTGCTGTTGGTGTTGATAGGTAGCTGTAGTAGTAGCACAAAAATCGGCGCAGATAGCTCATCCCTCACTCGCCTCCCCTATCTTCAGATGGCCTATGCCGATAGCGTTACGATTCTATGGCGCAGCCCGATTGGCATAAATAGTAGCCTGCGATTTAGACCTGCTGATTCCACTGTCCGTTGGCAAACCATTAAGCCCAAACAAAGGCGCACTAATACGGAGCAGTTGGAGCACGAGGCCGTTTTACAACAGCTGCAAGCCGCCACGAAGTACCATTATCAAATTCTTTTAAACGGCCAAGCCTTTCTCGATACACTCTTTAGTTTCCATAGTGCCATTCTGCCTACGGATAGTAGCTTCAACTTCTTTGCCGTTGGCGATATAGGAGAAGCCGTAGAAGTAGAAGGCAAGCCTGATCGGCTCGCACAGTCATTGATCCAATCGCCTCTTCGCTACGACTTTGGTTTATTGCTTGGCAACATCGTTTACCCTAATGGAGAAAGTATGCACTACGACACTCATTTTTTCCAACATTTCAAAACTTACCTCTCTGCCACGCCAGTCTATACAATTCTTGGTAATCATGACTGGAACGAGCCCCAAAACAACTACATGCAAGAATGGAAGCTTCCTGGCAATGAACACTATTACAGCTTCCGCTACGGGAACTGCCAATTCATCGCAGTGGATAGCGGGCCTCGTGGCGAAATCTATGAATATCCAACACAAAAAGCGTGGTTGGAAGCAGAATTAAAAGCTGCACAAGGAAAGGTTGATTGGGTCGTCGTGTTTTTGCACCACAATGGAAAGAGCTGTACTTATAAAAGAGACGAGCCTGCCGTTATGTCACTATACCCGCTCTTTGAGGCATATCAGGTTGATTTGGTTTTCAATGGCCATGCCCATACCTACGAACGCCTACACCCAATGGATGGCAACGGCACACCAACGCCCACGGATTTTTCAGCCACCACCAACTACCATCAACCTAAAGGCTTTATAAGCATAACCATTGGTAGTGGGGGAAAACTCAGAGGAGAACTAAGCGACCCAACACCTTTTACGCCCAACCCTTCGGATTGTCGCCACCCTAACCTAGTAGCGCAATATGCTCACGAGTGTGCATATTTGGGGCTGGAACTACAAGGCCGGCGGCTAAAAGCTACTGCTTACCATACAAGCACTGGCCAGGTGATCGACCAATTTTTCATTCAAAAATAGCCTCAAAAGCCACAAGGAAAGAGATCATCTCGGCGACCCAATTATCAAGCTTATGCGGTGGATCGTCAAACGGCTACAAGTGCTGAATAATTTATTCACCGACTAGAAGTTGTTTCAAGTGATGAAAGATAGCAGTGTTCTCCATTACACCTTGAAAGGTAGTAGCCCCAGCACCATAGGCAAAGAAAGGTATTGCTACCCCTGTGTGGTCATTCGTACTGAAGCTACCCAAGACCCATTGGTCGGTAAAACTACCATCGAGTAGAGAAAGCCCCCCCGTCTCGTGATCAGCCAGAACGAGTAGCAGCGTTTGAGGATGTTTATCCACGAACGCAAGAGCCTTTCCTACAGCGTAATCTAGGGAAAGTGCCTCATTAACCGTCTGTGCCATATCGTTACCGTGCCCTCCGCTATCCACTCTGCCGGATTCCGCCACTAAGAAAAAAGGCGTCTCTTGCTTGCTAAGATAGGCTAAACTTTCGGCTAATCGGTCACCAAATCGAACGCGATTGTTTAGCGAACTATCCGCCTTGAAGTAATTATCAGGGAATAATTGTAACATCTTTCCAGTAGTAGCAATCCTTTGAGTAGGTGGTATAAGCTGTCGCCCGTTATGAATAAGCTGTTCTTCTAAATCAGGTAAAGCCTCCAGCAAATATAGTCCTTCACCGATTAGTAGCTGTTGTTTGGCTGCTACTAGATCCTCCACGATAGCAGCAGTTTTGTCTCGCTCCGTCACATGTGCATAAAAGGCGGCAGGAGTGGCATCGGTTATATTAACAGAGCTTACGATAGCGGTCTTATAGCCTGCCTCAGTGAGTAGCTCCATTATACTTTCCAGCCTTTCACCTGCTGCGCCTCTTCCTAGGTAACGATTTTTAGTTTTTTCGCCACTGCTATAAGCGGTGGCACCTGCCGCAGAATCGGTGCAATAGCTATCTAGGCTATAGGTGTGTAAAAAACCTGTTTGCCGCATTGAAAAAATGCTAAGTGCTTGTTTGTTTGCCGTGTAAGCTGCATACAATTGGCTGAGCCCCGTGCCATCTCCTATTAAGAAAATTACCTGCTGGGGGCTAGCCGTAAAAGCAGGGTACATGGGCTCGTAAATAGGCTGTATGGTAGGGTTCTGATAAAAAAACTTCGGGTAGTGCTTCACAAAAGCACTAGCGGCGTCCACCTGGTCGGTGCCAATAATTGATACCCCTTTTCGGACGAGGTATTGCCAAGCGGTCTTCGTATCTGGCGTACCCCAAAAGCGAAGCGGCTTGGCCATCGCTGTAGCCTTACTTACAATTGCAGCCAAGACTTCCTCTGACTCTGTGCGCAACACGCCCAAACCGTTCCACTTTGCTACTACCCCAAAAGGTGCACTAAGCATAGCTACCCGAGAAAGCTGGCTAGGTGTTAACTGATCCTCCAATCGGGCATCCAAAAAGACACAATCCGGTAGTAGCTCCCATGTTGCAGGGGCTGGCCGTGCGCCAGATAGCACCACATAAACACCAGAGGAAGGCTGAAAAATAGCGGCATGGCTTTCAATGATCGCCAAGAGCCAGCGTACAACTTCTTCAGTCTCATTTTTTATGTCTATTACTAGCCCCAGCCGAGCATTACTCTCGGTATAAATACGGCCTCCTTGCCGATTCAATACTTGCTGTATAGGTAGTAAATATAGCTCTTCCAGCTTAGCTTTTCGTACTAATTCGCTGCTGTCGTGCGCAACGAAGACCTCCCCTTTTGAATAATAAACATCTACCTCTATGAACCCACAGCCGGCCTCCCAAGCATTCCAAAACGGAACAGCCTGCTGATAATCATTGTGGGCATGTATTCGCTGTACGCTAGGAAATTCATATAGCGTAGCTTGTGAAAACAAATGGTTCACTGACAATAGCCACCCGACTAGAAAAAAAAAACCTCGATATTTCATTTCATTTGCTTTTTAGTGATTTAACACGAACAGCTTACTGTTTAAGGGTAAACAGCATAAAAGCAAGGAAAAGAATCTGAAACCTTCTAAAATATCAACAAAGATAAGTGTTTTACTCAAATAAAACAATCTATGGCCTATAGTATTTCAGCTTAATAATACCCCTTGAGGGGCTTCGCCATTTGCTATCTCTCATGCAGTTGTTGAGGTAGAAAGTCTTGCGCTACATGTCAGCCCTTGCCCCTGCACTTGTGCCCAAACGGGCGGGAGTAAGGATTCTATCAATAAAAGTAGTAAATAAGGTAATCTCTCATGTAAGGGAAGACTGAGCTGTTTTAAAAAAGCTGCCGTACCTTTGCGATTCCTAACAAAATAGCCACAATTTTATGACAGACGCAATTTTCAAAATCCCCTTCCCTCAAAACGAGGTCGTAAAAGCCTACGTCCCTGGCTCCGCAGAACGCCAAGCCGTAGATAGCCTGATTGCTAGCCTGAAAGCGGAGGTAAAGGAACTGCCTGCCTTTATCAATGGAAAACGCATTTTTGAGGGGGCTGAAAAAGTAGCCATTCGCCCACCACACGAACATCGGCATACTTTGGGGCATTTTTACCGTGGCACGGCCGCCCAGGTTCACCAAGCTATTGATGCGGCCCTAGCAGCTAAAGCGGGTTGGGAAGCCACGCCTTGGCAGGAGCGCGTGGCCGTCTTCTTACGGGCTGCCGATCTACTAGCTGGCCCTTTCCGGAATAAAATGAATGCGGCAACCATGCTAGGCCAGAGCAAAAACATCTTCCAATCCGAAATTGACGCAGTGGCCGAACTCTGCGATTTTTTTCGTTTCAACGCCTACTTCCTTCAACAGCTTTACCAAGATCAGCCGCTGCACTCGCCCGCACCTACTTGGAATCGTATGGAATACCGGCCATTAGAAGGCTTTGTGCTGGCTATCACGCCTTTCAACTTCACTAGCATTGCCGCCAATCTGCCTGCTGCACCGGCCTTGTGTGGCAACGTTTGCGTCTGGAAACCTGCGGAAACGCAAATCTATAGTGCCGTAGTGATTATGGAAATATTCGAAGCTGCAGGCCTGCCACCCGGTGTGATTAACCTTATCTACACCGATGGCCCTGTGGTGGGAGATATTGTTTTTCAGCATCCTCAGTTCGCAGGCCTCCACTTCACAGGTAGTACTAAGGTTTTTCAATCGCTCTGGAAAACCATCGGTGCAAATATCGAGAAATATCGTTCCTACCCCCGTATTGTTGGCGAAACGGGTGGCAAAGACTTCGTGATAGCTCACCCAAGTGCCGATGCCGAACAAGTGGCCGTGGCACTGCTGCGAGGCGCCTTCGAATTCCAAGGCCAAAAGTGTAGTGCCGCCAGCCGTGCTTATCTGCCCGCCTCCCTGTGGCCTGCTATTCAAAAAAGGCTCTTGGCAGACCTAGCAAGCCTACAAATGGGTAGCCCCGAAGACCCCGCCAACTTCATCAATGCCGTAATCGATGAGCGTGCCTTCGATAAAATCAGTGGCTACATACAGCAAGCCGCCCAAAGCGAAGCCGCGACGATCTTAGCAGGAGGTACGTTTGATAAATCGGAAGGCTTTTTCATAGCCCCTACCGTGATCTTGGCTAAAGACCCCCACTTCCTCACCATGGAAGAAGAAATCTTCGGCCCTGTACTCTCCCTCTATGTCTATGAAGACGAAAATTGGCTAGCCACCTTACAGCTAGTGGATCAAACTTCCCCCTACGCGCTCACCGGTGCTGTTTTCGCTACCGATCGCTATGCCATCGTAGAAGCCACAACCGCCCTTCGTCAAGCTGCCGGCAACTTCTACATCAACGACAAACCCACTGGAGCCGTGGTAGGGCAACAGCCCTTCGGTGGTGCGCGCGGCTCGGGCACCAACGACAAGGCGGGCTCCATCCTGAATCTTTTCCGCTGGATCAGCCCTCGCACAATCAAAGAAAATTTCGATGCCCCGCGCAATTACCGCTATCCTTTTTTAGGATAAAACTATACCCAAGCTAATGGATTCCGAGGAATGGCCTTCATCTCCCGAATGGCCACCTCGGGGTCTTTGGCTTTAAAAACACTGCTGCCGGCCACTAGCACGTCGGCACCCGCTTCTAGTATCTTTTGCGCGTTCTGTAGCCCCACGCCGCCATCTACTTCCAGCAAACAAGCACTGTTGTGGGTGATAATCATTTCTTTAGCTTGTAGCAGCTTCGGAAGCGTCCGGTAAATGAACTTCTGCCCCCCAAAACCTGGGTTTACCGACATCAGCAACAGTAAGTCAATATCTTCTATAATATCTTCTACCAACTGCACCGCCGTGTGCGGATTCAATGCCACACCTGCCTTACAACCCGCTTCATGAATAGCTTGAATAGTTCGATGTAGATGCGGGCAAGCCTCATAATGCACCGTAATAAGCTGCGCACCCGCTTCGGCAAAAGCCGTGATGTAACGCTCCGGCTCAGCGATCATTAGATGCACGTCTAATGGCTTTTTCGCCATTGTAGCAATCTGCTCAATGATGAACATGCCGAAAGAAATATTCGGCACAAAACGGCCGTCCATCACATCCAAGTGAAACCAATCAGCTTCACTCCGATTAACCAAATCGATGGCTTGCTGTAAGTGTAAAAAATCAGCAGCCAATAAAGAAGGTGCTACGAGATGTTGTTTCATTGCGGAAAGTTACTACCTTTGAGGCGTATCGCAAAAGGATCAATAAAAAAAACCGATTGGCTAAGCCAACCGGTTCGAAAAAGAGCTTTGAGAGGCTATCTACATACCAATCTTTTGGAGGGCTATTCCTCCTGTGTCGTCTGTCATGAGATTAAAACTGTTTGTGCCGAAAATTTTAAAGACACTTGTAAAAATCTGTGGGTCGTAATTTGTTAGTGGGTCAGTTATTTCTTTCTGACAGTACAAAGATGCGACCACTCTGAAGCCTTCGCATGTACATTCTTTAAAAAAAATGGACAATCAAAAAACTTTATTTTAGATATAAAATACTAGCTATCAATTAATTATACTATAAATACACACAATTTTTTGGAAATAAAGCTAAGGTAAACCATGTTACTTCTCATAAAAAAATATGCACAAACTGCTATTTCCCGCGCTACTCACCGAGATGCCTTAGCCCATCCACTGGTTTTAAGCTATTTTTTCGGCTTCTGCCTTCTTTTGCTTGGCTCGCCGCTAGTAGCCCAAAGCACCGCTCAGTTAGCAGCCTACCAAACAGCCGACCCGCTAGATAGCCTAGCCGACCAACATTTTTTGCGGCCTGCAGCCACTTTTAACAAACAACGCTTCTGGAAAGCGAGTGCTAGTGGTACACTACTTTACAGTGGTGCCACCTATGCTCTTTGGCAAACTTGGTATGCCAACTATCCTCGTGCTAGCTTTCAAACAATCAATGACTGGCCAGAATGGCTTCAAATGGATAAGCCCGGTCATGCTTTCACCGCCTACCAGTATGCTCGCTTTGCGTTTGCAGGAGCGCGCTGGACGGGCATGTCTCGGCCGGCAGCTCGTTATACCGCACTCGGTGTTTCCACCCTTTTGCAAGGTACCTTGGAAATGTTCGACGGCTTTTCCGCCCAGTGGGGTTTTAGTTGGTCCGATATAGCCGCCAACACAGTAGGCACTAGCCTGTTTATACTTCAAGACGTAGCATGGAAAGAACAGCGTATTCTTTTTAAGGTCGGTAGCAACCTACGCCCCATACCCGATGTGCCTATTATCAATCGTAACGGCGTAGAAGGCAATCTTGGCGATGCCGTCAGGCTACGCTACGGAACAGGCTTGGTAGAACGCTTCCTCAAAGACTACAATAACCAAAGCAGCTGGCTCAGCTTCAATTTGCGTAGCTTCGCCCCTAAAGCTTCCGCAATACCACCTTGGCTTAATCTAGCCGTAGGCTATGGTATAGAAAATGTATATGGTGCCTACGGTAATACTTGGCGTATTAATGGACAGTCCTTCTCCTACAACGAGCCTCGCTATCGACAATGGTTTCTGAGTCCCGACTTATACTTCAGCCGAATCCCTACCCAGAAGCGCTGGCTGCGCTTTACTTTTGGCATCCTCGATTTTTTCAAACTACCCGCCCCTACCCTAGAGTATAGCCAGGGTAAATTTAGTGGCCGGCTGCTGATGTGGTAAGCATCTCCTTTGCGACGGAAGCAATTATGTCACAGCATTGGTGCAACTGCTCCTCTGTAATCACCAAAGGTGGGGCAAAGCGGATGATGTTTCCATGTGTAGGCTTAGCCAGCAATCCTTTAGCCGCTAGTTGAACACAAAAGTTCCACGCCGTTTCACTATCAGGACTGTCGTTGATCACTACTGCATTCAACAGCCCCTTGCCCCGCACTAGGCGGAACATCGCCGGATACTGCTGCACCAGTTCTTCCATACGCTGCCGAAATACCTTCCCCAAACGACGGGCGTTTTGGGTTAATTGTTCGTCTCGAATCACTTCTAAGGCCTCCATGGCAACGGCGCAAGCCATCGGGTTGCCCCCAAAAGTGGAGCCATGCTGACCTGGCTGAATCACCTCCATAATGGCCGCATCTGCCAATACTGCTGAAACAGGATACACGCCGCCACTGATCGCCTTACCCAAAATCAATAAATCGGGTCGTGTATAGGTAGCTGGCTGCCGCTCGCAGTGCCCTTCGCAGCTACAGTCGCCGCATACGCGTAGCAAAGCACCCGTGCGCCCAATTCCCGTCTGTATTTCATCTGCGATGAAGAGGATATTGCGCTCGCGGCAAAGAGCTGCTACGGTCGGAATAAAAGCATCATCTGGTACAAATACCCCCGCTTCACCTTGAATGGGCTCTACTAACACGCCTGCAATAGTCGCAGGGTCTTTATCCAAAGCGGCTTGCATAGCAGCTAGATCGTTATAGGCCACCGCCTCGAATCCGGGCGTGTAAGGCCCAAAACTCCCTTTGGCACCCGAGTCGCTACTAAAACTGATAATAGTAGTCGTACGACCATGGAAGTTCTGTCCACACACAATAATGCGTGCCTGGTTGGCCGGAATCCCTTTTTTCTCGTACCCCCATTTACGGCATATCTTGATGGCTGTTTCCACCGCTTCCGCACCCGTATTCATGGGCAAAACCTTTTCAAAACCAAAATAGGTAGTTAGGTATTGCTCATACACGCCCAACTGGTCGTTGTAGAAAGCCCGACTCGTCAGCGTCAGTGTTCTAGCCTGCTCAATGAGCGCATTCACAATACGCGGATGGCAATGCCCTTGGTTCACCGCCGAATAAGCCGAGAGGAAATCAAAATATTTACGCCCCTCCGCATCCCATACATAAACTCCTCTCCCTTTGCTCAACACAACCGGAAGCGGATGATAATTGTGCGCGCCATACTGGTCTTCTAGTTGCATCAATTGCTCAGAGCCGAGCGTAGTGGTGGTAGTGGTGGTTGACATACTTTATGCTTTGGTTAGATGAGCCTTTTACAATAGACTCCCATACGATCGCAAAGATAAAGCTTTCCTAGCAAAGCCCCACTATGCAAACACTGAAATGATTGCTGCCTGCATATTCCGTCCGCTTTGGCAGCCGCTTCGCTCGCCCTGTCTGAAGCCCAATACCCCAGCGGATACGACTGACCTAAAGATGGGCACGCCGTGCAGGGGCAAAGGTGCTGGGTAGCGCAAAGGTACCGAATAGCCACCAAGCCCTTTGGCACAATTTGCTCCGAAATCCAATGGACACCCGCTCAGGTATTGGCACAACTTACTCCGAAATATGGCACCATACGAGCAACAATTCTCAATGTAGCCGAAGATTGGCTTGTTGAGCCTAAGAATAGCTTGTTGTTGAGCTTATTTGGCGTGATCGCGCTTAAAAATAGCAGCTTTTGCCCCTGCACAAAGTGCCAAAAAGTGCGTGATCAAGCTACATGGAGAATTGCTGTCATACGAGCGAAATGAGTGGCACCAGGTGGAGCGGAATATACTGTTACAAGCCGTTTTTTATTATTTTCTTTATTACTTGAATGCGCGATAAAAAAAAGTGCATTTTTTCAAAAAAGAATATCCCACTGCCCGTTGGGCCTGTTTTTAGCGGAAGGCACGGCTCAATAAATGATGTACGGCTCCTGCCCAAGGGGCGCCTCTAGGCCGTATGGATATGTGCGCGAGCAAGCCTACCAATTCCCCAACTGATCCAGCGGGCTCTGGATTTTTTGCAACGATTGGGTCGTGATGTGGGTGTAAATGAGCGTGGTTTGGATAGCTTCCAGTCGTAGTTGTAGTAACTCGGCCAATCGCAAGCCACTGCTGTACAGCGTGTAGAGGATGGTGCTGTGCTTGCGGTTGTCGGTAGCGCGAAGGAGCCGATCTACTTCCTGTATGCTCAGGAAATTGGCAGGCTGTGCCGTTTTCGTGGGCGCTGTACGTCCGCTAATTGGAAACCGCTGAATAATAGTACCGTCTCGTAGAAAAATTTGATGCTGTTCACGGCTGTGTGCAAGCAGGCATCAGATACCGACTGCTTCGAGAGGGAAGTTAAGATTGAAAATTGCAAGTTGCAAATTGAACGGGACTTACCTTACAGCCTCCTAGTACGTATCTTTCTCAGCGTAGCGGAAAGAAAGTTCGTGCTAGGTGTGCGGTGCAGAGCAAAAAAGCCTATCTTGGTGCTTCTTCCAAAAACATCCTCGCATGCATATCTATTTACTTGGTTTTATGGGCGCTGGCAAAAGCTATACGGGCAAACATTTGGCTGACTACCTCGGGCGGCCTTTTTTAGATTTAGACGATGCCATCGAAGCGCAGAGTGGCCTACCCATCACGAGCCTTTTTAAAACAAAGGGGGAGACCTACTTTCGTGCCTTAGAAGCGGCTGCCCTGCGCGATACGGCGCAGTTACAACCCGATCATGTGATTGCCTGTGGCGGTGGCACGCCCTGCTTCCATACCAATATGGATTGGGTGAAGGCCAACGGGCTAACGATCTTCCTCGATATCGACGAAGCGACGCTCATTCATCGGCTAGAGAGAGCCGCGGCGAAGCGCCCCATGCTGCATGGCCTAGAAAGTATCGCCGATACGGTGCGTGAAAAAATGACAGCGCGCCGACCTTATTACGAACAAGCGCACATTCACTTCCAACCCGAACATCCAAATGACGACTTAGCGCGTTTACTAGCAGATCAGCTCCAGCAAATCATCGGCCATTAGCCGGCTTTTTAAGCAACACTTGCGCCTTAAAGTTAGTCTTGCCCCTGCTTTAGCCAAAAAATAAGCTATGCGTACGTATCTTTTTTTTCTATTGATAGCCTCGTTTTTCACCATGCCGCTGCTAGGTCAGCAAGCGGCTGCCGAGGGGCTTTACTTCATTGGCTTCACCGATAAGCAGGGCAGTCCGCTAAGCGTGAACGATAGCGAGCAGCTTTTTAGCCCCCGATCGATTGCCCGCCGGCAAAAGCATGGGGTAGTCAATACGGAGCTAGACCTTCCGGTTTCGCCCCTTTACGAGCAAAGCGTAGTAAAAGCGGGGGCGGAAGTATGGCTGCGCAGCAAGTGGATGAACGGCCTAGTAGTTATAGCCGACAGCCAACAGATTGCCAGCCTACAAGCACTAGCCTTCGTAGATACTATTTACTATACCTCTCCCCTCTTATTTGCGGAGGATGCCCAGCTTCGGCGAACAACTCGGCAACCGCACATCCCTTCGCTTGATCGGGCGGCGCCGACTATACTGCCGGATAGCGTGGAAGCCGCTTTTTACGGTGCCGGCTGGTCTAACCTCGCGAAAATGAAGGGCGACAGCCTCCACCGCTGGGGCTTCCGAGGCCAAGGCATGTTAATAGCGGTGCTAGACGGTGGCTTCCCAATGGTGCAGTATCCGGGCTACTTAGGCCATAGCTCGGCCGCCACCGTACCAGCTAATTGGGATGTGGTAGATCAAGATGAAACGGCCCTTGATGGGGGCTATCATGGTAGCACGGTGCTCAGTACTATGGCCGCTCACCATCCATTTTTTATGATTGGGATGGCGCCAGCGGCTCGTTACGTGCTCTTTAAAACCGAGAATGGCCGAGGAGAACACCGCTTGGAAGAAATCAACTATGCTCTTGCCCTCGAAGTGGCCGATAGTATTGGGGTGGATGTGGTGAATAGCTCGCTAGGCTACACCACCTTCAATGATCCCCGAATGGACTATACGTATGAAGACCTACATGGTGCCACCAGCCCCGCCAGCATTGCTGTCGATCGGGCCTTTGAAAGAGGGATGATTATCGTTAGTAGTGCCGGCAATTCGGGCGGCGATAAGTGGAAATACATCAGC
>DAINNZ010000016.1:11609-24289 GCA_036735605.1 Lewinella sp.
CCCCCGCCGATGCAAAACAGGTCTTCGCCGTAGGTGCCCTCGATAATAAAGGCGAAAGAGCCTACTTCAGCAGCTTCGGACCAACGAGTGATGGGCGTATCAAACCCGATATTGTAGCGCCGGGCGTTAACGTTCCAAGTATTGATACAAATGGCCGTGGCATCCGGGGAGCAAATGGCACTTCTTTGAGTTCCCCGCTCGTTTGTGCGCTAGTAACTTGCTTATGGCAAGCCTTCCCCGCTGCTACCAATATCGAAATTCTAAGTGCCATCAAACAGACCGCCTCCCAAGCCAGCCAGCCAGATAATGAACTGGGCTATGGGCTACCCGATTTTGCAGCAGCCTACCGCTTTTTGCAGCAAAAGCAGTAGTTCACAAAAAAATTACATCCCTTTTTCTGATTTTTTTTCATCCCCTGCTTTCCTTGGTTTCAGCCACGACTCGTCAATTAATTTACATTTAAATATATTTATAAAGCGCTCATTATTAATATTTTAATCAAAAAAATTACACTTCCAAGCCTTGGAAAACCAAATATAATTTTGGCACTAAAATTTGCAAGGCTTTAGAATTGTACCTACCTTTACAGCCGTAAGGTTGAAAGGGCATAGCTAAAGATTGACCGTGCTCTTCCAACCCTGCTCTGGCGTTAGGCAATGCTGGGCAATCGCACTATCTAGCAAATTTTTCATTAGGCAAAGTGTAGTCACTTTGCCCTGTAAAGATATTTTTTGGTATCAGTAAGTTAGAACGGGCCTCTCCTTTGGGAGAGGTCTTTTTTTTACCCTAAGCTTGTGTAATAGAGCCGCTGTGTGCATCTAAGCTGAAAAACGAAACTATGACACGGACAATCAGCTTCCTGTTAGGTGCCTTCTTATTAACCGCAGCGGCACTGCCCAGCACAAAAACCATCCCTTCTCACAGCGGCTATCTGGCGAGCGGCTATCTGGCGAGCGGCTATCCTATCAGCGGCACGGTTGAGAGCACGGAGGGCTTACCTATCGCCTATGCCTACCTATTAGATGCCAAAGGCGAAGATACCGTCTCTACGACGGATGTATTAGGGCAGTTCTTTCTACAAGCGGATAGAAGCCTTCTCAATGTTAGAATAGTTGCAGCTGGTTATGAGACGGCTACTGCTACACTCAAAGCCGAGCAGCACCATAGGCTGCTGTTGCAAAAAGCCAAGGTGGTAGCAGTGCCTTCTAGCGGCGATTCGCTGGCCGAAACAGCAATAAGGGGCATCCGTACTAGCAGTAAAAAAAGCAAAGGCGACAGCGCTCACTTTGAAGATAGTTTTTCAAGCGAGGCCTTATTGCGCAGTACCGATCTATCAATGGGTATGGCTACGGCTCCGGTGATGGCGCGCTCTGCTAGCGAAGAGAGCACGGGGCGGGCACCTGCTGTTTCCCACAAGAAAGAAAGCGATGTGGCTGCATCTAGCGTACTGGGTACCACGAGTCCAATGGCTTCCTCCAAAGCTAAGGCCAACGCCCCTGCCCCTGGCCAGCTCACAGCCGGCGAGATAAACGATTTCAGCAAATGGGAACTGTGGGAAGACATCCATCAAGAAGACCTAGCGGAATACCAGCAAGTTTGGCAACTCTACCCCAGCCAACGTTATACCGTTCAGTTGCAGTACCCTAATGGCCAAGCTGCTACCAATATCACGGTTC
The DNA here is from genome assembly GCA_036735605.1 of Lewinella sp. Taxonomy (GTDB): domain Bacteria; phylum Bacteroidota; class Bacteroidia; order Chitinophagales; family Saprospiraceae; genus Neolewinella. Next base: position 13,286 of record DAINNZ010000016.1, read on the forward strand.
AGCTCGCCAACCAGCAGGGGCAAGTGCTTTGGTCGGCCAAAACCGATAATCTCGGCAGAGCAGAGCTATGGCGAGATTTGGTAAAAACGCAGGCAGCTACTAAGTCCAGTTTACAAATTCAGCTCGTACAAAACGGGAAAAAGCTTCGATTACCAACCGCCTACCCCATTCAGGAAGGCATCAATCATTTCACCTTAGCAGGCGATTGCCAGCAGCCAAAGGCTGTGGACATTGCTTTTGTAGTAGATGCCACGGGTAGTATGGGCGATGAGCTCAGCTACCTCGCTAGCGAACTAACCGATGTGCTGAAACGCGCCGCCGATACCCTTCAGGGGCAGTCGCTGCGGCTAGCTACCGTTTTTTATCGCGATCATGGAGACGAGTACCTCACCCACCACGCTGACTTTAGCGAGCAAGTAGGAGACATGGTTACTTTTTTAGGCGAGCAAAGTGCTAATGGCGGAGGCGACACGCCAGAAGCCGTAGAAGAGGCCTTAGCGGTGGCTCTTCATCAACTCAGCTGGCGAAAAGAAGCAGCCAGCCGCCTCTTGTTTTTAGTACTTGATGCGCCACCTCACCAAGAAGCAGAAAATGTACAGCGCCTACAGGCTCTCACCGCATTAGCAGCTAGTAGCGGGGTTCGGATCATCCCGGTAGTTTGCTCTGGCATGGATAAAAGCGGCGAATACCTCCTGCGAAGTTTGGCCCTAGCCACCAATGGCACTTACACCTTTCTAACCGACCATAGTGGTATCGGCGGCAAACACCTAGAACCTAGTACCGACGACTACGCGGTTGAAAAACTGAACGACCTGCTACTACGTCTCATCCATCAATTCAGCAAAGTACAAGATTGTGAAGACCCAGAGGTGCTCGCACTGCCTAGCCGAATCCGCCCAAGTTCCAATCCCGATTGGTCTATCTTCCCCAACCCTACTGCGGCCGTAGCGAATCTACGCTTAGCTCGTGCTGCGGGTATGCTCTTCTTATTAGATAGCAACGGGAAATTGCTGGAACGCTTTCAGGTGAACCAAGTAGAGATGGCTCTCCCCCTTCAACAATACCCAGCTGGCACTTATTTCATTCGTTACCAATGGGAAACAGAGAATAGCATACAAAGGGTAATTAAACTAACCCTTACTTAGGGTGGTGAGCCAACCACTGGTCTGCTCCCCGCGAACAACCTAGCTGAAACGGGGAGCAGCCCTCCTTACTGCTGGGCCCAACCCACTACTACACTTACGGCATTGCCCCCAAAGCCGGTGGCGTTAACCAATATGGTGCGAGGCGGCGTTGCGCTGTCCCATGCTTTCCATCCACTGCGAAGCGGGTAAGGCATGGGCGGACTGGGGCGGCCTTCCAAGAGGCGCAGTGCTGCATCTAAACCCAAGGAACCACTAGCCCCGAAGGTATGGCCTGTTAGCCATTTAGTAGTATAAATAGCGGGCCGTGCTGTTGGGAACAATCGCTGAATGGCCGCTTGCTCGGCTTGATCTCCCCGTTTGGTGCCAGGGGCATGGGGAATAATCAGGTCGGGCATTAGTTGAGCTGCAGTAACGGCCATTTGCATGGCACTATAGAGCCCTTGCCCGTCGGGACTAATAGCACTAAGGCTACTGGGGTCTTCCTGTGCATAGCCGATGCCTAACAATTGTGGTCTTGGCTGCTCGCTAGCCTGTGTTGTTAAGCAACAAAAGGCAGCTCCCTCGCCCAAGACCATACCTCGGCTCGCCGGCCCCATTGGCTGGGGTTGAACCCCTTCAGCCAATAAGCGCAGTACGGCCATTTGGGCGATTGTAAAGGGCGTAATAGGGGCCTCCGCGCCGCCTACTAACACCCGCTCTTCCATTCCCGCACGGAGCAAAGCTACTCCTTGCAACAGCGCATGTAAGCCCGAGGAGCAAGTAACACTCTGGCTACTGACCCACCCCCTTTGTCGATAGGCTGCTGCTAGCGCAAAACCGATACTCCCTAAGGTGGTGAGCGGGGAAGTCTGCGGCCGTAGCGGCATCGCCTCCCGAAACCGATTGTGCGCTTCCTCCCAGCTGCCACTGGGCCCGCGCGAGCAGCCTACCAAAATAGCAAAACGATCCATCACCTGCTCGCTTGCCTGCTCGCTCGCCTGCCAGTTGGCCTGTTCTAAGGCCTGCTCGGAAGCTAAGAGCGCTAACAAAACACTCCGATCCATTGCTTGCCATCGATTGGGAGAGGCGAGCCAACTACTTAGTTGCTCCTCATATTCAGGGTGTAAACGCCCCATATACAAAGAGGAGGACGCATCATAAGCAAGTGCCCCTCCACCCGCCGAGCTCATGGCGGATACCTGTGCATACCCCGCAATATAAATTGGAAGCTCGCTTCGCTCTTTGTGCTGCTTGTTCATTGGCTCTTTATAGGTCTTTCCGCCTGTATTGCTGCCACACAGTTTAGAAGATGCCTTATTTCCTCCGCTGTATTGTAAGTGTGTAAACAAAGCCGAATACGCTCTGCGCCCTGCGCCACCGTCGGGTGCCGAATGGCCTTTACTAGAAAGCCAGCCGACAGTAGGCCTTGCTCTAGTTCCAGCACGCGGCTATTGCCCGAGCAAGCAATCCACTGAATGGCATGATCGCCTGGCGGCTTCGCTAGCCAACTGGCCGGCAAATATTCGGATACCGCCGCCTTATAGGTTGCTATCCGTTGCAGCAACAACTGCCGCCTAGGCTGGCCTAGCTCTATTAAACGATCGTAAGCCGCAGACATACTAGCCCACTGATGCGGAGAGGGGCCCGTACTGAAAATGAAGGAGCGCGCATGGTTAATTAAATAGTCAATCAATATCCTGCTGCCTAGCACTGCTGCCCCATGGCAGCCCATCGCCTTTCCATACGTAAGTATGCGGGCAAAAACGCGGTCTTGCAAGCCTACTGCCGCTACCAAGCCTTCTCCACGAACCCCATCTACCCCAATGCTGTGTGCTTCGTCCACGATCAAAGCCGCAGCATACTGCTCGCAAATAGGCAACAACTCCCTAAGAGGCGCATAATCACCGTCCATACTAAAAACCGATTCAGTGACCACAAAAACTTTTCCCTTAGCTACCGCTAAACGGTCTTTCAGATGCTCTAAATCATTGTGCCGAAATGAAAAGGCTTGCGCCAAGCCTAGCCGAATCCCATCCCGCAAACTAGCGTGAATGAGCTGATCATACAAAACCGTATCGCCCCGTTGTGGCACAGCAGCTAACAGACCTACATTCGCCATGTAGCCATTCGTGAAAACTAAAGCTGCTTCCGCCTGGTGATAGGTAGCAATACGTGCTTCTATCGCTTGATAGGCTGCTCGGTCGCCACTGATTAGCCGGCTGCCCGTGGCACCGCCGCCGAGCATCGCATAGCCACTGGACAACTCTTGTTCTAAACTCTTCGCAAAACCAAGATAATCGTTCGACCAAAAATCAATGCCTGCTCGGTCGCCAGGCAGTTGCCGAAATTTATCTTGTAAGCGTAGTTCTTCCAGCTTCTTTTGTAGCTGCTCCGTATGTGAATACATTTTCTTACTATACTTGTTCGGCAGGCAGATACAGCAGTTAATCACCTTGTTCAGCGGCGAAGTGGATGCCTTTACAAAAAGCTTGACTAATAGACGTTCATATTCATCAAAGAAAGGCCCCGCTCCGTTTTGAGGCGCTTAGCAGTGTCGTCGAGGCTCTGCTTTTCCTCTTGCCGTTCAAAAGCATAATCGTAGGTGCCCGTTTGGTAAACGCCTAAAAAAAAGCGCTTTCCGTTCTCCGTGAAGCTAGCATAATCAACTAGGCGAACGTTGCTCTGCCGCCGCTCTTCGAGGTCTTTCCTGAAATCGGCGATATCATCGGTGTAGTACAAAAAGTTGTATTCCTGCACAGGCGAATAATGGAATAAGGCAATATACTCCGGCTCTCCATCAGGGGTGCTGATGACATGTACTCTTTTGAGTTTGTAGCGCTTCGTGCCCATATCCTGCACTTGCTTCTCAATGCCTTCTCTTGAGGTCAAACGAGCAATCTTATGAGGGGTTTCCTCCTTCACCCACACCCCAACATACTGAAAGTCTCGTTCATTGAGGGCAAAAGCGTGCACATCTTCCATCGTATAGCCCGCCGTGGTCATATCCCGCTTCATTTTTACAAAATCGCGCCAACCCAAGGCCATGCCTACGCTGTCTTTCAAACTGGATTGGGTATAAACGCCATAATACACCCGCTGATCGCCCCCCACTCGGCTCGATTCTAAGTCGATCAATCGGAAGCCTTCTTGGTTCTTTTGATCGTGATCGGCTAAAAAATTCTCCCACCCTTGTAAGGTAGAATAAGCCATAACGGCCTCCGTGGGCATAAAAATACCACTGATCCGCTGCGCCTGCAATCCTACATAGCTGAAGACTAGGGCAGTAATAATGATTTGTGCTTTCATTTTTAAATAGTTCTGGTTCTTGTTCTCTAGGAATAAACGCTCGTTTACTGTAATAATTTTTAGGTTGGCTAACGCAGGGGCAAATATCTAGCTTTTGCGCAAGACTTTTTTAAAAATTTGCTCCACGGTCGGCCGCTTGGCTACGGCTTACGCAGCGATTGGGTACAGTACTCTACCTCCATCCGCCTAGTGCTACCGATGGTTGCTACTGCAATAACGCTACTGGCTATTTTTCATCGGCCTACGGACAGTGCGGCTGCTCGTTCACCAATAGCAGCACTCAAAGCCACCCCCATACCCGCTAGGCGAGCCGCCACCACTTGCCGTGGGCTAATGCGCTCCACAATAGGTGCTTTACTACTGCCTTGAGCGATGATTCCACTCCAGGAATAGGCAATATCCGCTTGCGCTACCGGGTAAGCACTGCCCCTGCGTAAGTCAGCCAATAATTGATCTATCAAGAAGGTGTTTTCTCCAAACTGATCCGTACTTTCTCGGTCTTTATCCAAATGACGGGCTCCGCCAATGAGTAAGCGATCCTTGCCTACATTGCGAAAATAGATGTAGCCGCGCTCGCGATGAAAACAGCCCCGCAACTGCATATTGGGTATCGGGTGGGTAAGCAAGACTTGGTTGCGAGCCGGTACTATATCCAATTGAGGCAGTAAATGCGGCGTAAAAGCATTGGTGCTGTAAATGAGTTGCCCTGCCTGAAGCGCCCCCACTCGGAGCCCCCCTGCCTGTAACCGCAGATGGAGGTGCTGAGCCGCCTCCGTTACTTGCTCAAGCTGAAGGCCAAAAAGGAAGCGAACCCCCGCAGCTTGGCATTGCTCCTGTAGCCGCTGTACCAAAAGACCCGGATGTAACTGCCCTTCTAAGCGGTTGTAGAGTAGCCAAGTATTCGGTGCCACCCCAGGTGCATCGGCCACAGCAACCCAAACGGCTTGCTGACCCGTAATGCGCGCTAGTTCTTGATTTAAAGCCGGTAATTGATCCAGTACCGCCAAGTAAGCTGCCCGATCGTAGAAAATCTCGTAGCCCCCTAGCGACTGATAATCTACCGCAGCCCCGTGCTCCCGCGCTAGCTGCCGCGTACCTTCATAACGCTTCGCCACCGTATCCCACACTTCAACGGCAGGGCTACTGGCTAGGTCTTCTAGCAATTCCGTTGGGCTCCCAAAACAGGAAAAGCCGGCGTTCCGCGTAGAAGCACCTCGGCTAAAAGGCCCCCTCTCGATCACTAACACTTGTGCAGCCGGTGCCTGCTTTTTAATCGCCAGTGCCGTTTGTAAGCCCGTTAAACCAGCACCAATTACGCAGTAATCAACGGCTGCTAACAAAGTCGTTTGCTCCCAGTAGCTACAGGTGAAATCAGCCATTTTGCAGTGCCTTTGCTAGATCCGCTTGAATATCCGCTACGTCTTCTAGGCCCACACTCATCCGAATCAAACCGGGGCTAATGCCCACCGCCTGCCGTTCCTCCGCTGATAATTTACTGTGGGTTGTGCTGGCCGGATGCGTTAGAATAGTACGTGTATCCCCTAAATTGGAGGAGCGGCTGCATATTTGCACCCCATTCAGTAAAGATAAGGCCGCAGGAATCCCCCCGGCCAGCTCAAAGGTAACAATCCCACCCCCTGCTTTCATCTGTTTTTTAGCTAGGTCGTACTGCGCATGGCTCGGCAGAAAAGGGTAATGCACCTTAGCGATCTGAGGTTGCTCATCAAGCCATTGTGCCATTGCAAGGGCGTTAGCACAGTGGGCATCCATGCGTACTTTCAGTGTTTCCAGGCTCTTCGACAGCAACCAAGCATTGAAAGGCGACATCGCAGGGCCTGTATGCCGACAAAAGTGAATGATCTCTTGCATATAATCCGCTTTCCCTACAATGAGGCCACCGAGCACTCGGCCCTGGCCGTCCATCCATTTCGTAGCCGAGTGAATCACCACATCTGCCCCAAAGGCCGCTGGCCGCTGTAAATAAGGCGTTGCGAAACAGTTATCGACCATAAAAACTAGCCCATGCCGTTGAGCAAATTCGCCAGCAGCTTCCATATCTACGAGGCACAAACCCGGATTGGAAGGCGTTTCAACCATAAACAAACGCGTTGTGGGCTGTATGGCGGCATCCCAATTGCTAGGGTCTTCGGGCTCTACGTAAGTAGCCGTAACCCCCCAACGAGGTAAAATATCCGTTAACAACTGATGCGTGGAGCCAAAAACCGCTCGGGTAGCAACAATATGATCTCCTTGCCGCACCAGTGCCGCCATACTAGCAAAAACCGCTGCCATACCCGAAGCCGTAGCAAAACCGGCATCACAGCCCTCCATGCTACACACCTTAGCAATTAGTTCATCTACGGAAGGATTGTTGTAGCGGCTGTAAATAATACCCTGCTGCTCCCCCGCGAAGGTAGCAGCCATCTGCTCGGCCGTATCAAAAACAAAGCTGCTGGTGAGAAATAGCGGCGTGGCGTGCTCGCGGTAGGCTGTTCGCTCCATTTGTTGGCGAATCGCTTGGGTGGAAAAAGTGGGCGTATCTGACATCTTAGCATTAATTTAAAGAAAAACAAGCGCGCAGGCTCTTTGAACGGTAAAGATACAACAAGTCTATTCGTCTGCCACTTTTGTACCATTGGCTTGAAGGGGTTCGTAAAGCCTTTCGGGCTACCATATCCCTGCGAAAAGCTACCTTTCCATCATTTTAGAAAATCTTAAGATTTTCAAGGCAATATAAGCCCCCTAGAATCAATTTAAGAGATGACTGATCCCAAAAACATCCTTAGCATGACTATCCGCAAATTTCCCCTACTTTTTATCCTCTTTTTAGTCGCCGCATGGACAAGCCTAGCTGCCCAAGGCGTATGTACCAAAAACGATTGCAAGAACGGCTACGGTGAATACCGCTTCGCGGATGGTGCTCGCTATCACGGTGAGTTCAAAAATGGCAAGCTACATGGTCAAGGCGTATTATATTACCCCGATGGTAGTAAATATGTAGGCAATTGGCGCAATCAAATGCAACAAGGCAAGGGGCGGCTCTCCCACCCAGATGGTAGCTCCTACTTCGGCATGTGGCACGAAGGGCAGTTCCACGGCGAAGGGGAGCTAAGATTCGTCAATGGCAACCGCCTCGAAGCTACTTTCTTACACGGGCAAGCAAGCAGTAGTGGCACTTTTTACTTCGCCAATGGCGATACCTACCAAGGGGAACTCGCCGACAGCCGCCTACAAGGTCATGGCGTAATGCAATACAATAATGGCGACACTTACATCGGCGATTGGCACAATAATGGCCGCCACGGCCGCGGTAAACTTAGCCTCGCCGATGGCAGCAACCTAGATGGTAATTGGATAGCCGATCATTATCAAGCTAGCTGGGATCAACTAGGTTACCAAGGCCCGATGGAAGGGCTCAAAAACTGTGGCAGCGGCTGCCACAATGAAGTAGGAGAATACCGCTACCCCGATGGCACTGTATATAGAGGTGAAATTAAGGAAGGTATTCCCAATGGCAAAGGCTCCATTTACTACCCCGATGGCAATCAATATGCCGGCCTAGTCGCTTCTCATCGGCCCGAAGGCCTCGGGCTGATGCGCTATGCAGATGGCCTTATCAAAGGCGGTATTTGGCGCAAAGGTATGCTCTACAGAAGCCTCTACGAAGATCGAGGCCGCCCCGCTGCGGTAGTGGATGTGGACTACGACCCAGCCGTGAAAATTTGGGCTGTTATCGTAGGTATCGAACGCTACTACCACATGCCTTCGCTGCGCTATACCAAAAGTGATGCCTTTTACCTGTATTCCCATCTTAGAAGCCCCGAAGGTGGTGCGCTACCAGCTAGCCAGATCCGCTTACTCGTAGATGAAGATGCTAATCACCGCAACATCATCATGGCTATGCGAGATGTGTACCTAAGGGCCGATGAAAACGACGTGGTGCTCTTTTATTTCAGTGGCCATGGCCTTGAAGGAGCCTTCCTTCCTGTCGATTACGACGGCTTCGACAACCGACTCGAACATTTTGAATTGCGCGAAGCCTTACTCGCTACTCGCGCCCGCCACAAACTCATTATAGCCGATGCTTGCCACAGCGGCAGCCTCATCGCCGATGCCAATGGCTTGGCTGCCCGTAGCGGCGGCATCGACAATAAACTGCTGCAATACTATGAAGCCCTCAATAATGCTAAGGCTGGCACCGCGCTACTGCTCAGTAGCAAAGGCGTAGAGTATAGCCTAGAAGATGGCGGGCTACGTTCCGGTGTTTTCAGTCATTTTCTCATCCGTGGCCTCCAGGGGCTAGCCGATCGAAATACCGACCAACTGGTGAGCATCCAAGAACTGTTCGACTACATCCACCGCGAAGTACGCATCTATACCGGCAACCTACAAACACCCCTACTCAGCGGTGATTATGACCCCACTATGCCCGTGTCTTTGATCCGAAGATAGCGAAAATATCCCGCCTTTGCCCCTCGAGAAAAGACGTTGATGGAAACGATGGCCAGCCTATTATACTGGTGTAGCTTCCAACTGGTTTGGGGCTCATACGCATTTCGCTGCTTGTTCTGTAAAACGGGCATCTTTACGCACAGGTAAGAGCCCGTCTAGCCCTTACTCACAACCACAGGCCAAACATTCTGCTAGCGAATCAAAAGGCACTAGGCCGCCGCAGCCCCCCCAAATAAATTGCTGGCAACTACTCGTTGATGGATCATAGTAGTATTTTGGAATAGCAGCATTGCAAGGCCCCGCATCGGCGGCTAAACCGCAGCTTAGTTGGCAAGCACTAAGCTCATCATCGTTCCTACACCCAATACTAAGAAGTACAAAGCAAGCGAATAAAGCGTTTAAAATCAATACCCTTTTCATATTCTACTAATTTGTTTGGGTTATACACTCCCCTCAAATTCTCGCGATGGCCGATGATCCAAGATATACCCACTCCCAAGTATATCAGATAGTGTGGCGTGAATTCCTGTTCTTGCAAGACAGCAAAAAAGATGGAAACGTTAGTATTAGCTACCTAAATTTAAAGGTCGCGAGGCTCTTTGCCTCGCGACCTTTAAACCGAACCACTGCGCATTTTAAATGCGCGTCCCTTAAACTAAGCCTCGATCGCCACTTGCACACTGAGTGCGGCAATAGCCGTGCGTAGGAAGCTAGGAATAACGGTATCGTGTGTAGCTTCTATTTTATGCTCATCCCCTAGATCGGCCATAATGCTAAGCCATTTAGCACGGCCATGATCGTGTATCACCTCTGCTTTGATATCAGGCCGACTGAAATGAGCCGACATACCCGTCGCATCAGCCTCTGGATGAAACTGGGTGCCTACGATTTCGTCGCTCCAACGAATTGCCATCACAGCTCGCTCTAGTTCCACGTGTGGCCGTATCTTTTCCAATGCTAGAATATTGGCACCAAGTGCTTCCAGTCGGGCATCATCTGGCTCCGTTACTTGATAGCGCCTAAAGTCAGCCGCATAAAAGGGATGCGATAAACCCGAAAAGATCAAATCTTCCTTGCCCCTTGGCGTAGGGTGTACGGGAAAAGTACCGAAGCTGATACTTTTGCGGCTACTTACCTTCGCTAGCCCAAAGTGATGTACTGCCATCTGGAAAGAATGACAAATGAAAAAGACGTGTTTCTTGCGCTCAGCACTTTGATTGAACTGCCAAACTGCATCCATCCACTGATAAAAGGCCACATCCCAGTTGCCATCTCCCTCTAAGGGATCCCCTGGGCCGCCTGAACTGATGAAAATATCGTAATCCGACAATTGAGGCACTTCTCCTTTTAAGCGAACTTCAAAGACATCGTACGTAATTTGGTCAGCAAAAAGGCCAACCAGGTCTTTAATGCAACGCATCCCTTGATTGGGTATCCCGTTGTACAAATCTAAAATAGCAAGTTTAATTGGCTGCATCGCTCAAATAGTATAAGACACCTACAAAGAGGTGAGTGAAATGGCTGTAATATGACCAGTTTGCCAGCAAAAGGTCACCTTTATAGGCACAAAGGTAGGCAATTCAAAAAAAATATGGCTGCAAAGCTTGACCATTTTATAAAATACCCTTATCTTCGTATCAATTATTGCTACAACAACTATTACAAGTATAATTATTATGCAGCAGAACTATCAAGCTTATACCACGGAAGACTATACTGTGTGGCAATTGCTTTTCGAGCGGCAATTCCCCAACTTACAAGCCTATGCTTGCAAGGAATATTTGGCCTGTTTGGATCAGCTCCATCCTGTGCTGCATCCGGCGGCACCGCCTTATTTTGCCGCGCTAAATCAGCAGCTCGAAGCGGCACATGGTTGGTCGATTGAAGTGGTAGCTGGTTTTTTAGAGGTGAATGCCTTTTTCAAATTGCTTTCACAGCGGCGTTTTTGTTCCAGCACTTGGCTACGCAGTATGGAGCAGCTGGATTACTTGGAAGAGCCTGATATGTTCCACGATATTTTCGGCCATATTCCGCTCTATATGAACGCCGATTATGCCAATTATGCTCAAAAACTAGGCGAGCTGGGCGTCCGATTTGCCGCTTACCCGGCTATCATTCAGCA
>DAINNZ010000016.1:24299-41229 GCA_036735605.1 Lewinella sp.
TACCCAACTGCAACGCCTTTACTGGTTTACCATCGAGTTTGGGGTGCTGCGGCAGGAAGACGGAGCGGTAAAAGTTTACGGTGCCGGCATTTGCAGCAGCGCAGGCGAAATAAAGCATATCTATGAAAACCCCCGGGTGGAAATACGTCCTTTTAACCTCGACCAGGTGCTGGCCAATGATTTCATCATATCAGAAGTGCAGATGCGCTACTATGCGATAGAAAGTTTTCAGTCGCTCTTTGCCACCGTACAAGCCCTAGAGCAACGTTTTGAAGAAGCTCTCGGCTTAGTAGAAGCTTAACGGCCAAGCGGTAAGCAATGCCCTACGATCGAAACACTAAAAAACAGTCGATTTTGGCTATGCCCTAATAAGGTAGCTCGGATAGAGCAGCAACCTCCACTTCACACAAGAGCACTTGCCGCTTAGCCTACTAGGCTTTGCCTTCACTAATCTACCAATTCACCTTGTTTATACATCCGTTCCTGAATAATCTCACCTTGCTCATTATACCAACGCATAGGGCCTTCTTGTACGCCATTTTTGTAGGCAACGCTCTGCTGCACCTTGCCATTTTGCAGTATATGGGAACGCAAGAGGCCATCTAGTTGTCCGTCTTTATAGGTAGCAGTTAATTGGGGGTGGCTAGCTCGGAACTCTCCGTAATTTCCTTCTAATTTGCCCTGCACATAATAGGCTGCTTTGAGAACGCGCCCCACCTGATCGATTTCCAGATAGGCACCATGCAATTGGCCATCCAAGTAGTGTTCCACCTTTACGGGCGAGAAGCCGCCGCTTGCGTAATAAACCCAGCCCCCCTGCCGTTTGCCGTTTTCAATTAGACCCATGCTTAGCAGATTGCCATCCAAGTCAATGTGCTTTGCCAAAAGTGCCTGCGAGCCTGCAATAGGGCTGGTTGTATAGAAACTGAACTCATCCGCTAAGGCGGCAGCACTTGAAGTCGTTTGTTGCGTGGCCACCGAGTCTTTTTCAGTGCTAGGTGCACCATCGCAAGCAGCCAACAAGAATAGGCTGCTGAAAAGAAGTAGTTTGTACATGCTTCGCTTGCTTTTATAGCGGGGGATCTCCCCATTTTTCGATCAATTCGGTTAGTCGCTTTTGTTTTTCAGCTTCTCTTAATTGCTGGTTGGTAGCCGTCCAGTAACTATGGTTGCGAAGGAATTTGATCTGTAGCTGGTTCCAAGCCTCCTCCGTCTCTATAATACGAAAGGTCTTGAGCTCTTGAAAAAGTAAATGCCCAATGGGATAGAAGTCAGCTCTACCTAAATAGTCGAGGTCGGCATCACAAAGGATCGCTTCAAGCCGATTGGTAGGCGCTTGCGGCACCTTGGTGGCTCGAATCATTCCACAGATGGCCTTGACCCCTGCGGGGGAAAAGCCGAGTGGTGGCAGCTCCATGCGAACCAGTTTGCAACCTAAGCGTTCGTGATCTCGATTATTAATAAGGAAACCCGCATCGTGGTAAGCTGCCGCTACCCGTAACAGGCGTAGTTCCTCCTCCCTTACGTTCTCTGCTGCTCCGAGCGTAGCTACACGATCGAGCACATCTAGCGTGTGGGCTAGGCTGTGATAGGTCAGGCTAGGCGGCAATTCTTCTCGTAATCGCTGCAAAATCGCTGCTATGGCCGCCTGATCATCCATGCGCTATCTATTCCGCAACTTCATCCTTCGCCACTAACAAAACACCAGCAGCAAGGAATTTAAGTTCTTTTTTAGGTGCTGTGATGGCAGCAATTTCTGCGGCTGATTTACCAGCATCCTCGGCATAGTGCTGCAGCTCCTCTACCGGGGTGATAGCATAGTAAGCGTGGCCATTCATAACCACTTCTCGGCCAGCAATATCCTTGGGCATAAAGAAACCATAGTCCTTAAACTTAACCATCATTTCCTCTTCTCCTTGAATAGTCATCCAGCAGCCTTTTGCCTGACAAACTTCCACCACTTCGCCTTTGACCGCCACATCTTTGAGCGTATCGGTATCCGCTAAGAGTTCTGTAATTTCAGCTAGGCTAAGTGCCTCTGAAAAGTCGGCCTCGGCACCAAAGACTTCTCCGCCTCGATCGGGGGCTGCTACTAAGGTTTCAGTAGCCGACTCGGCCACCGTAGTAGCTTGATGCTGGCAAGCTGCTGCTGTGAATAGTAAACTAAGTAATATAATAATGCGCATAATCAAGATTGTTTAGGGGGTAAAGATAATAATTTTATGGCTCGCGCAGGGGCAAGTGTTCTTTCATTGCGCAAGACTGTATGGTAAACCTTCAAAAAAGTGAATGAAACGGCGGTTTTCGCCCGCACTTCTCTTGTTAGAGTTGTTCGGCAGGCCATCAAACGGCTGCGAACAGCCAATTTTGTGCTACACTTCGTTGAAAAGCCTCGCCGCAGCACCACTGCACCTACGTTTTGCTTCGAAGTTACCACGTGGTCGCTCGTTCATGGTCTGCCGAACAAGGCTATTGATAAGCGATCAGATCTGTGAGGTAGGCACCATTGTACCCTAAGCCAACTAGCTTCTTCTGAAGAGCCTCCGCTTCTTTTTTGTCTGAGAAGCTTTCGCGGCTCTCCACCACCCATACCTGCTCGCAAGGGCGATAGCGTGCCACAAGCGTAGGGTGAAAGGGGAAGTCTTTCGGATCAGTCGTGCGCAAGATGGCTACTTGTACCTTGTATTCCTTTATTGGTTCCGTGGCAAAGCGTGGCAGCGGTGGCGGTGGTGAGCCGCCTGGGGGCACTACCACATTACCGTAGGTAGAAGGTAGCTCATCGCAATAGGCTGGACGCTGTTCTTGCGAAAAACAATATGCGCCCACCAACATAGAAAAAGAAAAGAAAATGATTCTCATATAGTGCATAAATTTAAGTTGGGGGCATTTGCAGGCGCTAATCTACTACTCATTTACAACTTTATGTGCGATTAGGCTAAATTTAACTTAATTTTAGGCGCTTCAACCCGCTTTTCTATTGCAAAGGCCGTAGAATACTGACGCGAATTTCCACTTTGCGGTTGAGCTCCCGCTGCCCACCCGTCAAAATGCCCATGCCTTTGATGCTTACTTGGGTAGTTACCACTCCCTTGCTACGCAGATAGCCCCCCACGGCTCGGGCTCGCTCCTCGGAGAGTTGAAGGTTGTAGTTGTCGCCGCCAATATCATCGGCGTAGCCTAGTATTTCTACTTCCTGAATTTGCCCTTGTTGTAGATTCGCGACAAAAAGATCCAAGCCTTCTTTCTGCCGAGGAATGAGGATGGCTTCATCAAAATTAAAGAGGACGGAATAATTTTGCTTCACGAGTACCATCCGCCTTCTTACTGTGTCGGGCATTGCGGCTGGTGGAGGTGGGGGAAGCGGCGGCGGGCTAGTGACCGCGGCGGGCATTGCTTCTTGCCGAAGTAATAGATCGATTCGGTAGGGATATTGATTCTTCCATTCCGGGATAGCAAAGCTATTGCGATAAGGCAGATAATCGGCAGTAGCAGTACTCAACTCTATTACTTCATCACTGCCTACACAAAGAAAGAAACGGCCACTTTCATTTGTGGTATAGGTGGCTCCTCCATTCACCTTGACTGATTGGCCGCTAAGCGGCTTTCCATTGATACTATCTAGCACGTAGCCTGAGACGTAGGTGATGGCTTCGCTGCTTAGCTTGTCGGAGAGCGTAAAAGCGTAAATATCTAAGCCCCCTGCCCCACCCGGCCGATCGCTAGCGAAGTAACCGGTCTGGTTGTCTGCTGTAAGGTGAAAGCCCAATTCCCGATGCGGCCCATTTACGGGCGGCCCCAAATTAACGGGATTCAGCCAACGCCTAGCAGCCGGATCCCACCAGGCGGCATAAATATCTTGGTCGCCCAAGCCTGGATGGCCGTCGCTAGAGAAGTACAAGGTTTGGCCGTCGTTACTTACAAAGGGAGCTTCTTCGTTGCCTGCTGTATTGATGGGTGCCCCAAGGTTAACGGGCTTCGACCAACGGCCATCGTCTGTTACCTCGGTCATCCAAATATCGCTACCGCCTAAGCCTCCTGGGCGCGTAGAAGCGAAAAAGAGTTGGCGCCCATTACAACTAATGCCTGCTTGGCTTTCCCAGCTATCGCTATTGACGGGGTCGGCCATAGGACTTACCTGTTCTATTTTGCCATCTACCATCAAGCCGGTGTAGAGGTTGCAGCCTTCATTTTCGCTTTCTTGATCGCGGCATTGAGTAAAGTACACCCGCTCACCGTCTCGTACTAAAGTAACCATCCCTTCGGGCTTTTTGGTATTGACGCTTCCCATCGTACTCGTTATCCAAGCCTCAGCCGTAGTGGATCGCTTGGCATAAATGAGATCTTCATCTCCTTTTTGGTTTTGTCGGGTAAACCACAACGCCCTACCATCATTAGAAAAGAAAGGGAAGTAGTCGTTTTCTGAAGAGTTGATAGGACTATCCAGGCGCACTATCCTCGTGGCATTGATAAAAGTTGCGCTGTCGAGCGTGATGCGTACGGCTCTGATTTTGTTCGGCAGTTCAGCTAGTGCTTCTCGTTCGTTCGGCAGTTCGCGCTCGCCTCGAATACCAAAGTCTAGATAGGGGCGCTCTTGTAATTGTTCGAATTTTCGAAAACAATGTAGCGCTAGATCAGCCCGATCCATTTTGTAGTATAAATCTCCCAATTCATAGTAAAGCAGCCTAGAGAAATTCGTGTCGGCTTGCAGAACGTAGGTATAGGCTGCTATGGCCGCAGGGTAGTCTTGTTGGAAGTAAGCCGCGTAGCCCAATAGGCGCTGCGCTTCGGTATAAGTGGGATCGAACTTCAAAGCTCGCTTGAAGTAGCGGCTGGCTTTCTTGTAGTCGCCTTGCTCCAGTAGAGAAGCCCCTATATCATAGGCTTCCCTTGCCGCAAGCACATCCTGTGCTAACAGTGGAGAAATGGCTGAACACCAGCAAAAAACAAGTAGTAGGAGTCGCATCTTGGCAAGGTGTTGGTAGCAGCCAAAAGCTTGGGCTCTACTCCTTTAAGGAGTAGAGCCCCAAGAAAAATGAGTGCATTAGTAAACTATCACCGTAAAAGTACTCACTTTTTGATTTTTAGCACACTTTTGTCGATTTTTAACACTGTTTTTTCATCTTTTCCCTGCTTTTACCAAGCTAAGAGGGCTGCATAAACCAAATCGACGGGTAGCCCCATGATGTTGTGGTAGGTTCCTTCGATACGATGAATCTTACACAAACCGATCCACTCTTGAATGGCATAGGCACCTGCTTTATCATAAGGCTGGTAGCGATCCACGTAGTAGGCAATTTCGGCTTGGCTCATGGGTAAAAAATAGACATAGCTAATACCGCGCAAGGTCACTTCTTTTGTTAGGGACTTGAGGCAAACGCCGGTGACCACCGTATGCCGCTTACCAGCTAGCGCGCTGATGATAGCGATGGCCTCTTCCCGATCCTTAGGCTTGCCGTAGATGGTCTCTCCTTCGATCACGACGCTATCGGCTGTGAGTAGAATTTGCTCGGGCTTTTCCAGCAAAGTAGTGGCAGCAATTGCCTTTTGCTGTGCGAGATAAGGTGCCACTTCCAAGACCGGCAAATCGGCTGGAAAATCTTCCTCAATCGGCACGGCTTGTACTCGAAAGGGGATACCTGCTTGGCTAAGTAACTGCGAGCGCCTAGGTGATTGGCTGGCGAGTATAAGATCGAAATGAGCTAAAGTTTCCATGCCGCTAAGGTACGTCTTGCGCTTTTAAAAAACCCTTGCCCCTGCGATTTTCGCCCTATAAAATCAATAAAAGGCCCAAGCCTGCCAATAGGAAATACTTAAGCCAACTGCTCAAAAAGCGGTAATCTTGCTGCGTTTTACTAGCATATAAGCGGATAGCGATAAGAACAAGAACAGCTCCCAACGCCATCAAATAGAGCCGTACGGGAAGCCCTAAAAACGGCGTCCACTGCGCCCACCAAGGTAAAACAAGCGCCCACCAACAGCCGCCCACCAACCCAAAAGCAATACCTTTGCTAATTGGTATGCCTAGGTAAATAGGCAGGGTACGTCTTCCTACTCGCCGATCGCCTTGCTCATCTTCTAGGTCTTTTACCAACTCGCGCAGCACGGTAGCCAGCGTGGCAAAAGCAGCGTACACAAGCAAAATTAGCCAAAGCTCTTCCGCTGCCTGCGGATCGCGGAGGCGCAACGCTGCTAGGCTATCGCGCTCCGCTAAAGCCAATACTAAGGGCACCCCTGCACAGTAAGCGGCCACCACCAAATTACCTGCAAAGGGAAAGGTTTTGATACGCCGGGAGTACAGTGCTAGAACGGTTACACTCAGAGGATACAACCAGAGCAAGCGCAACTCCCCTAAACTAAAAGCTAGCGACAAGCTGATGGCAAAACCTAGTAAAACCGTCATGAGATACCACCACAAACACCGATTAGACCCCAGCAGCTGCACCTTATTTTTACCCGGTCTATTGATCGCGTCGCTCTCCTCATCCAGCATATCATTGACGATGTAGCCACCAGCCGTCACGAGCATTGTCAGGCTGCAAAGCTGCCAAAAATAAGCTTCCGAAAGACGAGGAACCAGGTCTGCCGCCAAAAGATCAGCCCGTATGAAACGGTAATAGATAAGCGCCTGGGTGAGTGCTACTACAAAAAGGTTGGGCAAACGAATGAGTCGAAAAAAAGCAAATAGCACGATAGACAGGCTGTTTCTAATACCTGCAAAGGTAGTTTTTATCCTGAAATTATAGCATACCCGGCACTCTTGTGTGCCACGAATCAATCGTTGGTATCAAGCATCGCATGGTTCAGCTATACTTGAACCGATGTGGTTTACCTTCAGTGATCGCTTCGATCGCATCATTTATGGCCTTATAGGCAGGGGCAAAGGTCTGCTTTGTAGCGCAAAGGCACGCTAACCGCTAGCGACGAGGTGCCTTTGGAAATAAGTTCAGCCTACTTATCGTTAGAGATTCCTCAAAAGGCTGTATCTTGCCTTCCGATTTCAGATTTGGCACTATGTATTTATGTCTCATACGATGGCTCTTAGGTGGTTTACTTTTGGTAGTTGGGGCGGCCGGCCTATCGGCTCAGGCGACACCAACCGCCTTGGCAAGAGCATCCCTTTCTAGTACACAGCTGCAAATCGGTGACCAGTTCACGCTGAGTGTATCCATTAGTGCTCCATCGGGTAGTGAAATTGGGTTCATTGATTTTCCGGCAGCCTTTGAAGAAAACCCTAGTGAAATCATTCAGCAAAAGCCCTTGGCGATCATCACCGAGCAGCCTGAACTCCTCGCGATGCAAGAGCTGACCCTACAGCTCTTCGATACTGGCTATGTTTTTATGCCTATTTTGTCCATCCCCCTTCGCTACCCCGATGGCCGTTTAGATACGCTACGGACAGAAAGCCTACTGCTTACTGTTGTAGGAATCCCTGTGGAGGAAGATAATGCCTTAATGCCCATTAAGCCTATCCTCAAGGAACCCTTATATTGGACAGATTTTTGGCCGCTCTATGTGCTATTGATCGGGCTACCACTTGTTGGGTTAGGCATCCGCGCTTGGCGTAATGGTAGCCGCGTGAAGGAAGCAGCTGTGCCCGCCAGCTTAGCCCCTCATCTATTAGCCTTGCAGCAGCTAGCGGCTCTAGAGGAAGAGCAACTATGGCAAAAAGGGCAGCTAACTTCTTATTACACGAAGCTTAGTTATATCCTACGAACGTACCTCGAAGCTCGATTTGATTTACCCGCGATGGAATCCACCACCCGCCAGATTACCACCATTCTAGGTGCACAAAAAGTAGTTGATGGCGATCAACTCCAGGAACTAGCGGCACTCTTACAACTTTCCGATCTAGTAAAATTTGCCAAAGCAGAACCCGACACAACTATCCACGCCAAGGGGCTAGCGCGGGTTCGGCAATTTGTGCACCTCCACGCTGATAACACCCCATTGAGCGCACCGCAAAACGAAGAAGAATGAGCTGGCTAACCCAATTCAATTTTGTGTACCCTTGGGTATTGCTGTTGTTGGTAGTGCCGCCAGCGATTTGGTATTTCCGTTATTGGCGCCAAACACAACACGAGGCTAGCCTACGGCTACCTAGCACCGAAGGAATGCGGATGATTCCTAGCTGGCGTAGCCGTTTACAACCTTATCTGCCGTTGCTACGGGTTTTATCGCTTTGTGCTTTCATTCTAGCCTTAGCGCGGCCTCGACTTGATTTGCGGGAAGAAAGTGTAAAAGCTGAAGGTATCGACATTGTGCTTTCAATGGACTTATCCACTAGTATGGGGGCAACGGATTTTCAGCCCAACCGCTTAGAGGCAGCGAAGAATGTGGCCATTGAATTTGTACAGAGCCGCCAATACGACCGTATCGGGCTCGTGGTTTATGCCGCAGAGGCCTACACAAAAGCCCCGCTTACCGTGGATCGCGATCTGATCGTAGAGCACCTAAAAGGTTTAGAAATGGGCGAACTACTGGATGGTACAGCTATTGGCACAGGCTTAGCCACGGCCGTTACTCGCCTGAAGGAAAGCACGGCCAAAAGCCGCATCATCATTTTGCTAACGGATGGGGAAAACAACGCCGGTTACCAAAGCCCCGAATTAGCAGCCGAGTTAGCCAAAGAGTTCGGTATCCGTGTTTATACCATAGGTGTAGGCAGCGGTGAAGAAACGCTTATGCCTTCCTCTCCTATTGGCCAAGGCCGTTATCGTTACCGCCCTACCCGAGGTAGCGTAGATGACGATCTGCTGCAGTACATCGCCCAATTAACCAATGGCCGCTACTTCCGCGCCAAAGACAAAGAAGAACTCAACTCCATTTATGGTTATATCGACGAGCTGGAAAAAACAGAAATAGAAACTACCGTATTCCGAAGGCACCAAGAAGAGTTTCGTCGCTTTATGTTCTGGGGCGTACTACTACTGTTGTTAGAAGTACTACTGCGCTATACCATATTGCGAGTAGTTCCATAAAATGTTCTTATGTTCCGACTAGAAAGCCCCGATTATCTTTGGCTATTACTGGCCATCCCGTTACTCTTACTAGCCTACGGCTTTTATTGGCGTAGCCGGCGGCAAGCACTGGCTGCTTTCGCCGAAGAACCGCTACTCGATCGACTAATTCCCGGGCTAAGCAAGCGGCTTCCATGGACGAAATTCCTGTTACTGCTGGCAGCGATCCCGCTTTTGGCGCTGGCCTATGCCAATCCGCAATGGAGCACCCAAAAAGAAGAAGTAAAGCGCAAAGGAATTGACTTAATCATCGCATTAGACGTGAGCCGATCTATGCTTGCAGAAGACATACAACCTAGTCGGATGGATCGAGCCAACTACTTTGCTACTACACTAGTGGATGCCCTTTCCGGTAATAATATAGGCGTTGCGCTATTTACCTGTACGGCTATTTTACAAGCACCGCTGACCACCGACTATGCTTTCGTCAAATCAGTTATTACCACAGCAGGCCCTTATCAAATTGGTGCGCAAGGCACCAATTTATCGGAAGCCATTCGGTTGGCCGAAAAAAGCTTTAAGGAGGAAAATAAGAACCACCGCGCACTCATCCTTATTAGCGATGGAGAAGATCACGATGGCAGTGCTAGCAGTACAGCGGCCACGGCTCATAAAAATGGGCTATTGATCTATACCGTTGGCATTGGCAAAGAGCAAGCCGCTTATATGCCCCTAAACCTAGATAATGGCGCTAGAGATTATGTAAGGGATCGCAGTGGAAAACCCGCCCGCACAAAGGCTAATTCAGCTACCCTGGAAGCGATCGCTAGTGCCGGTGGTGGGCGCTTTTATCCGCTCAGTAGCGATGCAGAAAGCTTGGCAAGTGCTCTACAACAACAAATTGATAAAATTGAAAAGCTAAGCTTCGAATCGCAATCCTTCTCCAGCTACGATAGTTTTTTTTACTATTTCCTCGCCCCCGCTTTACTATTGTTGTTAATTGAATTTACCATTGGCTTATATGACAAGAAAAAAGCCGCCCTCCATGAAACGTTCTAATATTATGACAATACATACCACCGAAGAAAATAGGCTGTTGACGTCCTCGCAGCTAATTTACCTAAGAAAGTCTCAGTTGATCTGGGCACTACTGCTCGTTAGTTGCTTTTTCGTACCTAGTAGCGGCTTGCTCAACAGTGGTTTGTTAGCCCAGCCTGCGCATAAAGCGCTTCGCCAAGGCGACCGCGCCTATGAAGAGCAACGCTTTGAGGAAGCACAAAAAAGCTACCAAACTGCTTTGGAAGCAGAGAATAGTGCAAAAGGCAACTACAATTTAGGCAACGCACTCTATGAAAAAGGAAGCTTTCCAGAAGCCGCCAAACGTTATGAAGAAGCCGCAGGCTTAGCCGAAGACGAGCAACTGCGGTCAAATGCTTACCGGAATCTAGGCGATGCCTACTTCCAACAAAAAGACTATGAAAAAAGCGTAGAAGCTTATAAAAATAGCTTGCGTATCGACCCCACCGACTTAGAAACAAAGTATAATCTAAGTAAAGCCCTGAAAAATATTCAACAAGAGCAGCAACAGCAAAATCAACAAAAACAGCAACAAGACCAACCGAAAGACCAACAAAAAGACCAACCACAGGATAGCCAAGACCAACAAGACCAGCAAAATCAACAAAACCCAGCACAAGGCCAGCCAGGCCAAAGTGAGCAACCACCACAAGACGGACAAACCCAACCCGACACCCCACAAGATGGCCAACCCAGTAAGGCCAACCCAGGCAAAGTGCCAAAAATGAGCCGCGAAGAAGCGGAAAGACAACTCGGCATCGCTGCCGAAGCCGAGAAAAAAACGATGACGCGCTTACAAAGAGATCAAAATTCCACTTGTAATTCAAAAGAAGAGTGGTAGATTCGTGCCCATGAAGTACTTTCGATTGTTCGGACTACTGATCCTACTTGGCTGGCTGGGCTCACTGTGCGCCCAGCAACACGCTGATATTACCTTCGATGCCAAGGCAAGTAAACCAAAGATGTTGCTCAACTCAACGCTTGAGTATGAGGTGAGCCTTCGGAATGCTAATGGCAGCGATTTCCAGCCTCCTAATTTCAAAGACTTCACTATCATTAGTGGCCCAGGGCAGCTTCGGGGCACCAGCATTATTAATGGTAGCACGACTACCTATATTACCTACACTTGGATACTACAGCCTAAAAGAACGGGCCAACTTATAATTCCCCCTGCTAGTATTCAAGCAGCTGGAAGAGCCTATCGAAGTAATGCCATTCAGGTAGAGGTTATACAAGCAGACGCAGCCCTTGGCCAATTAGCTCCCGACAATTTCCTGCGCATAGACCTAGGCACCGATACCGCCTACGTAGGCCAACAGCTCCTACTTAACCTTAGGCTCTATACAACGGATAATGTGGTGAGCCGCAATATCGTAGCCGCGCCGGATCTTTCAAATTTCTTGGCTTTTGACCGCCGCTACTACGACGATCGTAGCCAAACCGTTATTGAAAATGGGAAAGAGTACCTTGTTAGAACCATCGACAGCAAAGCCATTTATCCTTCGAAAAGTGGCGAGTTAATTATCGAGCCCTTTCGGCTTTTACTAGGTGTCATGCGTTATAGTAACCCACAATCGAACTTCAGTAGGCGAAGCACCGAACGGCTGCCGCTCCAAACAGATACGCTCCGGCTGCTCGTTAAAGAACTTCCCACACCACGACCTGCGGAATTCAGCGGTGGTGTAGGCCGCTTTCGGGTCGAAAGCAATATCAACAAAGACAGCCTCTCTACGGATGAGGCCATCACCCTGAGGATGGTTATCAATGGGGAGGGTGATATTAATCGTATCACAGCCCCTAAGCCCGTGCCTAGTGCCGATTGGATTATCTACGATCCTGTCGTATTGCAAGAAAATCTTAATGAAAGCCCCTCCGGTGTTTTTGGTAATAAAATACTAGAGTATCAGATCATTCCTAAGCACCCTGGTACTTACGCGCTGGCGCCCACCTTACACTATTTCGACATCGATAGCAACGCCTATATTCAAGTAGCCCCTCTTACCTATTCCGTAAAAGTAACCCCTGGCAGTATAACGGCCAATTATACCACAGCAGAAGCTCCAGATCCAGATAGCAGCCAAAGTATTCGCTTGCTGCCAGCCAAGCCAATCAGCTCTTTAAAAAACCCTACTGCCGCTCATTTGTCGGCTGCCACGTTTTGGTCTTTTATCTCAATACCCCTATTGCTATTTGCTCTACTATATTGGCAAGAACAGAAAAAGATTAGGCTCGCTAGTATCCATCCGCAAGAATTAGCCAAAGAGAAAGCAGCAGCAATGGCGAAACAGCGACTAAAAATAGCCCAACAGGCGCAACAACAACAAGCACCCCAAGCATTCTATGATGCCATTGAGGATGCCATACTGAGCTACTTAAGGGATAAATTTGAACTCAATACAACGGATCTCAACAAGCAAAACATTCATAAGCTACTGCTACAGAAGGGAGCTGACCTCACACTAGCCGACGACTACGTGGCGCTGCTCAAACAGTGTGAAATAGCCCTCTATGCCGGCCAAAATAAATCCAGCGATTTATCCACAACTTATGAGCGTGCCAGACAGATGATTTTACAAACAGAGCGAGTACAATGCTGAGCACAAACTGCCTTTGCAGTTCCTGCTTTATCGAACTTGGTTTTACACAAGCTAACAGTAAGCAATGGAAATGCAAAGTGCAAGTATGTTCAAGCAAGTAAGCGCGTAACTAAAAACGATCTTAAAGCAAACGACAACAGGGTGATAACAGTAAAGAGTAAGTGTCGATCTCGAGACCTTTTACCCCATAGACGCAACATATCCAAAATGCAGTAACTTTCACCATACTTTTTTTACATTTTTTTGTGTAGGTAGAGCACCCTTGGTAGTACAGCCCGCCCGTCTATACAAAAAACGCAAAGCATAACGCCACTTGTTACAATTTTTTCGCTCCAACCAGCTCTATGCTGGCTTATTGCTGATCTTCTATATTTTGCTCCTACGCTTAGCAGCCTGGTGGCAGCCAATAGACTTGCTTGCTGCCCCTGATCTGAAAGCGGGCGTACTGGGGCAATTACTTCTCCAATGGGCTACCGATCGCCCAGCCGCTAATATACTGCTTGGTAGTTTAGTTATTTTTGCCACTGCCCTAGTGGCTAATCAATTGGTAGCGAAAGAAAGGCTCGGCAGAAGCACCAACCAGTTCCCGGGGCTATTCTTTATTCTACTCTCTTCCTTATTTCCTGCCCTGCTAGGTTTACATTCCATAGCGCTAGCTAATTTTTTCCTTCTCTTATCACTTTGGAGCTCTTTTGGCCTTTATCAGAAAGCCGCTACGGCTAAAATAGCCTTTAACGCTGGCTTTTGGCTGGGAGTAGCCGCACTTTTCAATAGCACTTTCAGTGTATATCTCATCTTGGTTTTTCTGAGTGGTGCCATTCTAAATACCTTGAATTTTCGCCTACTACTGCGGTTCGTCCTAGGCTGGCTAAGCGTCATTTGGCTAACTGCATTTTGTTACTTCATGCAAGATCAGTTACCGTATTTTCTGGAAACTCAGCGTCTTAAGCTCTATCGCCCTCAATTCGAACTAGCAGATATTTGGAATTTCGGCGGCATAGTCACACTCTCAGCTGTGCTGGGCTTTGTGATCTTCAAACAACCTAAAAATGTAAATATGCTCCATATAGAGGGGCGTAAAAAAGTAGCTATCATATACTGGTGGTTGCTCCTTACCGCTTTTCTACTATTGCTGTATCCCACCACAGATACCTCACAAGCCCAATTACTCTTACTACCCCTGGGTATCCTATTAAGCTTCAGTTTCAGCCGAGCCAGCCAATCGGCAGCCGAAGCTGGGCATCTCCTCCTTTATCTTCTGGCTTGGGTATTTAACGCCCTACCTTTCTTCACGCCTACCTAGTGAGCCAAACAGTACACTGCTTTTTATCGTGGCTTACCTCAGTACCGTCACGCTGCCCGTGCTCACTACTTCTTGCTGTTCGCAACGAAAGACCACCCGCCATAAAAACACGCCAGGGTTGATTGCTTGACCCGCAAAACTTCCATCCCAACGCTCAAAGGCGTTTGCAGTAGTAAAAACCTTCCCGCCCCAGCGATCAAAGATTTCAAAACTGATCAGCTCCGGAATCGCAAAAGGGTTGCTAATGCCGAAGGTTTCATTCGCCGTAGGCCCAATACCATTCGGCGTGAAAGCCTTTGGTAAAAAGACCGTGGAGCAATCCAGCATAGTAGGGTCTATAACCTGTAAACGAATACTATCAACCGCCACACAACCGCTTTCTGCATCCGAAATTTGCAGCACAAAGCTTCGCTCACCGGCCATGGTAGGCGTGATAGTTGGTGCTGCGATCGTGGGGTCACTTACCTCCTGAATAGGCGACCAGGCAAAGCCTATCCCGCAATTGGCATTCACCTCCATTGGTAAGCTCTCGCCTAAGAATAGACGCTGATCCGGATTAAGGATGCGGTCAGGAAAAGTGTAAAGCGTCTCTACATCTGCAAAATTCAAAGCCCTATTATATATCCGTATCTCATCCAGCAGCCCCACAAAAGAGGTTTCATTATTCCCTAAACAATTAGCCGACCCGAAGGTGAGTTCCCCGCTATTGAAAATATCAACCCGCGAGGTAGTGCCCTGATCGCCCACCAAATCCGTATTGATATACATCCGCACCCGGCGGTTTTCACGCACCAGCACGAGGTGCTGCCAACAGCTAAAATTTTCAATCCGATGATTGATCCGCATTTCCTGATTGCCCTGCCGCAGATAAGCTGACACCGTTCGGCTACTCGGAGCATACCGGATGTAGAAGAACTGCTCAAACGCACAAGCTGTGTCTCTTTTACTGATCAAATACTGCGTGCCATTAAAGCCAACGGGCTTAAAATAAAAACTAAGCGTAAAGTCTTCCGTATCAAATTCTCTATTGATGTTGTTGGAAGTGCCACCAGGAATGCGGACAAAATCATTCCCACCAAACAACTGAATCGCTTGGCCTTCTACCCCACAACCATAGGCTGGCACGCCAGCCGCTACTCCGCCATTGGCACTGTTTCCCGTGAAATCGGTCAAGTCTCCCTCAAAGTTGTAATGCGCCACCAAACCAACCCTGGTTTGAGCTTGTACACTACCAACTAACAAAGCCCCCAACAAATATAGGCCTAGCAGCCTGAAAGTATAAAATCGCATATAATCGCGCTCTAAATAAAGTAATAGATAAGCTGGAAGAAGATATGGCCATAGCAACAACCGCAGCACATCACCCCAAATATACAAACGCCCAACTAGCTCGGTTGCGTACAGGCAACACAAAGATTATTCTATACGCTAAGAAATTCCGTGTTTTAGCCTACCACCATAGGCTTTATTGCTTCACATCCAGCTTATAAGCCAGTGCCCCCGTGGCAACATTCATCAGCCCTAGTAAACTCTCCACAGGCTGATTAACCAGTAAATAGCCCATCGACCATAGGCTAAATCCTAAAAAAATTAATTGCGCCCAAGGGTAAAAGGGACTTTGCCAAGCTACCACCACCTTGGCTCCTCGGCTTCGATGCCGAAGTAGCAGTAGCCCTAAAACCGCCAAAAAGGTGAAAAGCTGTAAAACAAACCCGCTATAAAGTAGCACGCGTTCAAAGGAAGCCGTTAGCACTAAAAAGATGCTGATGCCGGCTTGCAGCCAAATAGCACGCAGCGGCAAACCATTCGCCGAACGCTTTCCAAATATTCGCCACAGCTGATGCCCCTCCCCCATCGCTTCCACTACCCTAGGCCCTATCCATATCATAGCACTGATGCCCGCCAACAACAAAATACCAATCAAAGTACTGATAAAATCGCCCCACTGCTCCCCAAACATAGCAGTGGCTGCAATTTGCCCTACTCCAATTTGCCCCACCAAAGCAGCCGAACCGGCCTGCCGTAAAAAAGCAAACTGTAATAACACGAATAACAAACTCACTAGCAAACTGCCCATAATCAGCGCTTTAGGTAAGTTCTTCTCCGGCTGCTCCATCTCTTCCACAATATAGGCCGCTGCGTTCCAGCCAGAGTAGGCATAAAAGACCGCCATCATCGCTACTGCAGCACCCGACGACCAAACCGAACGCAGACCACTCAGCTGCCAATCCACACTATCCATCGCATCGGGATGCGCCGGCAAAACCAGTCCGGCTAGCACCAATAAAAGCACCAACAATAACTTCATGGCTGTAAGCAGATTCTGTAAGTGGCTACTATGCCGCAAACTCCAACTATGTGCTAACGATAGTATCAGAATAGCTACTAATGCGGTAATCATCGGAGGCCAGCCTGTCAAAAAAGCAGTGTACTGCCCCACAGCCATCGCCGATAGTGCTACCGCCGCCGCAAAACCGACCGAAAGGCTCACCCAACCGCTCAAAAAACCAATGAAAGGGTGGTAAATCTCACGCAAGAAATGCGCCTCCCCACCCGATTTAGGCAGGCGAACACCTAGCTCCGCATAAGAAAAAGCCCCCAATAGGGCCATCAAACCACCCAATACCCAAAGTGCTAAGACCGCCCAGGCATTTTCCAAATATTTTAACTGTATGCCCAGCGTCGTGAAGGCACCCGTGCCTACCATATTTGCTAGTACCAAGGCAGCCCCACTCTTCCATCCTATTTTTTCCATTCGGGACGCTACCTTTTCTTTGGCTTGAACTTAGCAGTGCCGAAAAATTCGCTCGCTGCCTTTTATCCGTCTTCCCTTCAACTGCTTAGTAGGCTGGAAAATTGGAATACACCCCCAAATTTAAAGGGTCTTTAACGCTTTGCACCCAATTGTTTGCGCCTCAAACGCTACCTCACTTTTACGAGCGCAGCTTACAAACCAAATGAAGGGCGTTGCGTGGCCATACTAGCGGCATTCATCT
>DAINNZ010000017.1:0-11378 GCA_036735605.1 Lewinella sp.
TAGCGCTTTCCTCACACTCTTTCAAAAATGTCTAGTAGTGTGGTACTTAAGTATAGATTGTGGAAAACTCTAGCCTAAAATTTTGACTAAAACAATTTGTTGGCGTAACTTTATGCCACTTTCAAGATATACGACTAACGATCCCTCCTTATGCCAGAATTTTGCCATCTTCACTGCCATACGCAGTATTCTCTACTCGACGGTGCCGCTTCTATCGGAGCCATGATGGACAAAGCCTTGGCCGACGGGCAAAAAGGTGTAGCGCTCACCGACCATGGTAATATGTTCGGTGCTTTCAAGTTCGTAAACGAGGCCAATCGCCGAGGCATCAAGCCTATGATTGGTTGCGAATTTTACTTAGTAGAAGATCGGCACAAGAAGGCGTTCAGCCGCGCACAGGGCGAAAAGGACGTACGTTTCCACCAATTACTATTAGCTAAAAACAAACAAGGCTATGCTAACCTGAGCAAACTATGTAGCTTGGGTTACATAGAAGGTATTTACGGAAAATACCCGCGAATCGATCGAGAGCTTATCTTAAAGTATCATGAAGGGCTCATCGCCTCTAGTTGCTGTATCGGTGCCGAAGTGCCCCAGCTACTCATACAAGGAAAAGACGAAGAAGCTGAAAAGGCACTTCGCTGGTGGGTTGATATTTTCGGAGAAGATTACTATATCGAAATTCAGCGACATAGAGGGTTGGAAAATATCGACCTCGGAAAAGACCTTCAGGGCAACCCTATCTACACGGGTGTGAGCCAAGAAGATGTTAATCAGAAGCTACTACTACTCGCCAAGAAATACCAACTCAAGGTCATCTGTACAAACGATAGCCACTATGTAGAGGAAGACGACTATCTGCCCCATGATATTCTGCTATGTGTGAACACGGGCTCGTTGATGGATGACCGAGCTCGTTTTAAATTCCCTAGCTCCGATTTTTACTTTAAAACGCAGGCAGAAATGGGCATACTCTTTGGAGATGTGCCTGAAAGTTTAGACAACACGCTAGAAGTTTTCGATAAAATCGATTCCCTGAACCTAACCAGCGACGTATTACTCCCTAACTTTCCCATGCCACTTGGCTTCAAGACGCAGGATGAATATCTTCGTCATCTCACCTATGAAGGTGCAAAGCGCCGATATGGAGAAATCAATGAAGTTGTTAGAGAGCGGCTCGACTTTGAGCTGGACGTTATCAAAGCATCGGGCTACCCAGGTTACTTCCTAATTGTACAAGACTTCACTACCGCTGCTCGAAAAATGGGGGTTAGCGTCGGCCCTGGTCGTGGCTCAGCAGCTGGCTCGGCAGTAGCTTATTGTGTAGGTATTACCAATGTGGATCCAATCAAGTACGACCTCCTTTTCGAGAGGTTCTTGAATCCGGAAAGGGTTTCTATGCCAGATATTGACATAGACTTTGATGATGTAGGCCGCCAAAAAGTGATCGACTACGTTATCGACAAATATGGCCAACAGCAAGTGGCGCAGATCATCACCTACGGTACGATGGCCGCCCGCTCTTCTTTGCGGGATGTAGGCCGCGTGATGGACATTCCATTGAGTGAGGTGGATCGGGTAGCCAAATCCTTCCCTGCTCAATTAGGTGCCACCTTGGCCGACGTTCTAGCAAGTGGTGACATCGCCCCAAAACTCAAGGAGAAACTTAATGGCGACGATCGGGAAAAAGCCTACCAATTCCGAGACCTATCTGAGCAACCCAATGAAATAGGAGAACTAATACGAACGGCTAAAAAGCTAGAAGGAAGCGTCAGAAATACCGGCATCCATGCTTGTGGCGTAGTCATCACTCCTAGCGATATCACCGAGCACGTACCTGTAACGGTGGACAAAGAAACCGGGATGTACATCAGCCAATACGACAACTCTGTTGCCGAAGAAGCAGGCCTTCTTAAGATGGACTTCCTAGGGCTTAAAACCTTAACAATTATAAAGGATGCTCTGGCTATGATCAAAGAAAATCATGGCATTGATATTGATATCGATAGTATTTCACTAGAGGACACCAGCACCTACGAACTCTTCCAAAGAGGGGAAACTACCGGAATTTTTCAATATGAATCTGCTGGGATGCAAAAGCACATGAAAGGCTTGCAACCCACCACTTTCGATGACCTCATTGCGATGAACGCCCTTTATCGGCCTGGCCCCCTTGAGTATATTCCCGACTTCATTGAGCGCAAACATGGCCGTAAGCCCATCACCTATGATTTACCAGAGATGGAAGAGTATCTAAAAGATACTTACGGCATCACGGTTTATCAAGAACAGGTGATGCTGCTCTCGCAGAAGCTTGCCAACTTCACCAAAGGCCAAGCAGATACGCTGCGAAAAGCCATGGGTAAGAAAAAGAAGGACGTACTAGATAAGATGTACCCAGAATTTGTAGCTGGCGGCAAATCAAACGGCCATCCCGAGGAAGTATTAGAAAAAATCTGGAAAGACTGGGAAGCATTTGCTTCCTATGCCTTTAACAAATCGCACTCTACTTGTTATGCGCTAGTGGCTTACCAAACGGCTTATCTAAAGGCGCATTATGCAGCCGAATATATGGCGGCGGTCTTAAGTCATAATAAAACCGATATTACCAAACTCACTTTCTTCTTACGGGAATGCAAAAGAATGGGCATCACCGTACTCAGCCCTGACGTAAATGAAAGTACAGCCGATTTCAGCGTAAACAAAAAAGGGCAAATCCGTATTGGCCTAACCGCGCTGAAAGGCGTAGGAGAAGGGCCTGTGGAGGCCATACTAGCTGCGCGGAAAGACGGAACATTCAGCAGCCTTTTTGATATGCTTTTGCGGGTAGATACAGGCACGGTGAATAAACGAGTGCTGGAAGCACTCGTGATGGGCGGTGGGCTAGATTGCTTCGAAGGTGTACACCGCGCACAGTATTTCACTCCTAGTGACAAGTACGATAGCTACTTAGAGCACTTAGTTAAGTACGCCAATGCTTATCAGGCACAAAAAGCGCAGGCTGCCGTGTCGCTATTCGGTGCTATGCAGGACGAGATATTACCGGAAGAGCCCAAATCGCCAGCAGCCAAAGAGTGGCCGCTGCCCGTAAAGCTCAATAAAGAAAAGGACGTCACAGGCATTTACGTCAGTGGCCATCCGCTTGATGGCTACCGTATGGAAGTAGAACACTTCACTACTTGTAGCTTGGCTGATTTAAACCCACAAAAACATGCTAGAACTAATCTGTACTTAGCTGGTATGATTACAGCTGCTCGGCACATGGTATCCAAAAACGGAAATGGTTGGGGAATTTTCGAAATGAGTGATTTTGACGAAACCATAGAGTTCAAGCTATTTGGCGAAGATTATCAAAAATACCGCCACCTGCTAGAGATGGGCAAGGCTATTTTTGTCAAAGCAGCCTACAAACAAAAATGGCAAAGCGACGAGCTAGAACTCAACGTAACGGAAATAAAGCTTTTGGAGGGCTTAGGCAGGGAAATGACTAGCAAAATCACGCTTAAGATGCCCATCCATATCGTCAGTCCAAAGTTGGTGGCCGAACTGGATGCCGTATGCCGAAAATACCCTGGCAATCATAAACTCAGTATGATCTTCTATGATAAAGATGCTGGCCATAAACTACAAATGGTAGCACCCGACAGAACGATCGATGCCGACAATGACTTCATCCGAGAAATCGAAAAGCTTGGGTTAACTTACCAACTTGATAAAGCTGCCAGCTAATGACCGAACCTTTAGACATCATCACCCAAGGCAACAAATGGGTAGCTATCAATAAGCCCGCTGGCATCGCCGTGGAGCAACACTTTCAGCACGACACCGTAGAACAGCGGGCTTTAACCCAATTTAAGCGAGAAGGCGCAGCTAAACAAGCCTTTGTGGGTATCGTGCATCGTCTAGATCGACCTGTGAGCGGTGTGCTTTTGCTCGCCTTAAATAAATCGACCCTCGTAGAATTAAACACCCTTTTTGCCACCAACCAAATACAGAAAACTTATTGGGCGGTGGTTCATCAGCCACCACCTCAAGCCGCTGGCCACCTTAAACATTTTTTGCTGCGCGATAAGTTCAATCGCAAAGCTATCGCTGCCCAAAGACCGCTACCTGGAGCACAGGAGGCGCAATTAGCCTACAAAGTTTTACAGCAAAAAGATGGTCGCTATCTACTAGAAGTTAAGCCTATTTCAGGGCGTTTTCATCAGATACGTGTACAACTCGCTGCTATAGGCTGCCCCATTATTGGTGACGCAACCTACGGTTCCATCGTTCCTTACCATGAGCACGCGATCGCCCTACACGCGGTCAAGCTCTCCTTTGTACCCCCAGGACATACAACCGCTACGCTGATTGAAGCTGTCCCCCCTGTCCTTTTCTCGGCACTATTTCAGTAATGCTTCGGTGATGGCCATTTTTTTGAATTCTCAACTCAAATGGACCCGTCCAACCGACCGTTTCCCCTGTATTTTACCCAGCAAAACGCTACGAGCTCACCTAGGCGTGTCGCTATATATCTAAGGCTGCTCTGGCTCCATTGGACTCGTCCAAGCGACTGCTTTTTGGTCAAATGGACCCGTCCAACTGACCGTTTCCCTTATACTTCCCCAGCAAACACATCGCTTACATAGCCCTTCCTCCACACTTGCGCTATTAGTGTGCCCTTGCCCCTGCACCTTGTGCCAGCCTATCTAACAAATCTGTGATACCGCCTAGCTAAACTACGAACGTCTGATTCACCAACATCCTTTTCACAGTGTTAAGTTCGTACTACACAGCGATGGGTGCTTTAATGGCACCTTGCGGTTCGTAGCCGACTAATTGAATGTCTTCGTATTTAAAATCAAAAAGGGAGGAAACTGCCGGATTGAGCTTTAGCGTTGGAAGCGGCCCTGGTTGCCGGCTTAATTGCAAACGCGCCTGTGTTAAGTGATTATTATACAAGTGGGCATCGCCGATAGTATGAACAAAATCGCCCACAGCTAGGCCACAATCGTGCGCTACCAAATGCGTGAGTAGCGCATAGGAGGCGATGTTAAAAGGAATACCTAAGAACGTGTCACCTGAGCGCTGGTATAACTGACAGCTCAAACGACCCTCTGCTACGTAAAATTGGAAGAGGGTATGACAGGGCGGTAAGCCAGCTTTCACCATAGCGGGTATTTCTACGGGGTTCCAAGCGGTCACTAAATGCCTTCTGGAGTCGGGTTGTTGTTTTAGGTTGTGCAGTAACTGTTTGAGTTGATCGACGCCATTGAAGTCGCGCCACTGTTTTCCATATACAGGGCCTAGCTCTCCCCATTGGGTTGCGAAGTCTTTGTCTTGAGCCATTTTTTCCACAAAAATGGCTAGGCCAGCCTTCCAGTCCGCCGACTGCTTAGGATGGGAGGCAGCTAGCCCGTTTGCTTCCAAATAGTGCTGATAAGGCCATTCATTCCATATTTTCACCCCATTCTGTACTAAGTAACGGATATTCGTATCGCCCGATAGGAACCAAAGCAACTCATGCACCACGCTTTTCCAATGTACTCGTTTCGTTGTTAGAATAGGGAATCCAAGAGATAAATCGAACCGCATTTGGTAGCCAAATATCGACTTGGTGCCTGTGCCAGTTCGGTCTCCCTTTTCCACACCATGATCGAGGATATGCTGCAGTAAGTCCAGATAAGTTTTCATGGCTCAAAGATCGGAAAATATTGTAAATTCAGGGCTTTATCTTACCTTGGCTTCCAATTCACCTACTATGAAATTTGCCTACGGGGCTATTGCCCTCATTCTTTCCGCAGCCGTGCTGTTTCTAGCTTGCCAAAAAGCTGTTGTGGGGGCCGAAGTACCGCCATTACCAGGCGTATATTACTGGAAAACTACTTTTTCTTTTACGCAGCAGGATCGGATAGCTGCACAAAACGCTGGTATCCAACAGCTGTTCGTGCGCGCCTTTGATGTGCAGTGGAATCCCACCCAGCAAGCGGCTATTCCCGTGGCACCTTTGCGACTGCCTAGTTATTCGGATGATGACTTGCATATCCACGATCTAAGCATCACCCCCGTCGTGTTTATTGATAATAAAGTCTTTCAAAATGAAGTTAATTTAAGGGTCTTAGCCACCCATATAGGCGATGCCTTGGTAGCTTTAGAAGAAAGTATCATCAACAATTTAGCCACCCCTGATCGCCCCCTAGAAGCGCATCCCAACAACTACGCCTATGCAGACTCGATGAGAACCATACAAAGCGAACAGCTTGCTCAGCAAATGCTGTATTGGCAAATTGACTGCGACTGGACGCCTAGCACCCGCGATCTGTATTTCCAATTTTTGGAAAAGCTACAGGAGCTATTCCCCAAAAAAAATATCAGTGCCACCATACGGCTACACCAATACCGAGACCGTAAAGAAAATGGTATTCCCCCCGTGAAAAAAGGCTTACTCATGTGCTATAACATGGCACCTGTACAATTAGCGAATACCCAAGATGCCATCTTCGACCTAGGCTTGCTGTCGGGCTACCTCCAAGCAGACCCTTACCCCCTGTCTTTGGAGGCTGCGCTACCTATTTTCCACTGGGGTGCCGCCTTCCAGCAGGACGAATTTGCAGGTATTGTACCCGCTTTTACGCCCAATCCTCCATTAGCCGACGCTAAAAAGCCAGCAGCTTTCCACCTTATTAAGTCGGATACCTTGATCCAGCAGCGCTTACTCCGAGCGGGCGACCTAGTGCGACTAGACGGTGCCGATGCAGAGGAGCTAGCACAAGCCGTTGAACTGCTTCGGCAAAAGACAGAAATCAAACAGCTCCATTTTTTCGATTGGCAGCCTGCCAAGCTCGAGCCACTACATATATCTCAACTTATCACCACTTTTTACAATCACTAGTTTATGCCTTTGGTTATTCTTTGTTTATTATTGCTGCTTCCCATTTCCGCTACGCAAAGCTGCGGCTATTCGCTGCTGGGTGAAGACTACCGCGTTGCGCTTTTCAATCCCTATTTAGTTGGGCCCGATTACCAAGCCTTCTTTTTTTCTACAGACTACCTCAACAATTACCAAAACGCCCAAATGGGCAGCGATAGGCGCCGCAACTGTGAAGCCTGGGCAGCAGCGCTAGGCGATAGAGTAAGGTGGACAGATGTCTGGGAAATTCTCTATGGCGGCACCTTACAAGATTGGCAAAGCGCTGCTGCCGATCCGCTGGAACACAGATGGAAAGACCAGCGTGCCTGGCAAGCCATTCGCAATAAAGCCAGCCACTTAGACTATGTACTTTGGGCTAAATCCTATGAAGTGCCCAGCGAAAATGGCCCCACTACTACTAGCTGGAAGCAACTGACGAGGTACTGGTCGCCAAAAAATGAGGGTAATCAGGCTTCCGACTCGGAAATAGCTCGATTATTGGCACTTGCCGAAACAAATATGGCAAAAGCGGGTACAGGCACTTTTATAGAACGGCGGTACGCCTATCAGCTCCTGCTTATGGCTCGTTATAGAGACGATAAAGAGGCCTTCTATCGCTATTTCAATACCTACTTTAAAAATGGTACAGATGTACTTTCCGATTGGGCACGCTATCACGAAATCAATTTCCTACGGAAGGATTCGCCCGCTCAATATGTAGCTGTCGCTCAAAGTTTTGTGCGCTGCCCTGAGAAGGCCGTTGCGCTTTATACCTTCTACCATGATTTAGTTAAACCCGCCGATCATTTGATTCCCCAAGAAGCCTTAGCCGATGTATATGCCTTTGCGGCTGTTTGTAATTTTGGCTATGCGCAGGGGCAAGTGCAAATGGTAGCGCAAAAGCAGCCTAATCACAGCCTCCTCCCCTTGTTGATTGCCCGTGAGATCAATAAGCTAGAAAACTGGTTACTGACTAATAAAACCACCTATTTAGATGTACTCGTCCCTTCTCAGCCTGCTCCTGAGTGGGACTACGACATCAGCTGGGAGAAGTACACCGCCGTGAGAAGTGGCCTCTATAAGCAAAACTACCAAAAAGATTTGGCTTACCTCAAGCAGTTTCGCAATTTCGTAAGCAAGCTTAAGGCTAGCAGCCAAAGCGAAGGCTTGCAGCTCCCTAGCTTACAGCTGATGAACGCCCACTTAGCCATGTTAGATAACGACGTAGCCGCAGCCTTTAAGCTGACCGAAGGCAGGCAGTATTCAACTTCCATTGCTACCAACCAGGCGGCTATTATCCGGTACGTCGCCTTATTGAGCACAAAAGACCTCTCCGACGCTACTACCCAGCAAGAAATAAATCAGCTGCTTTGCAGCATACAACCGAGCTTACAAACCTTACAAGGTGCCAGAAATACCTTTCCTGCGCTGCTGCGGTTCACCGCTCAAGCTTTTGAAGCGCAGCGAGATACGGCTACGGCTTACTTTTTTCATCTTCACTCCCTCGACCTGCCCTACACCGATGCCTATTCAAGTGCTTATTACGAGCGAATTGATTACCTCGATCGGCCCTTGAGTACCGCTGTTTTCGATAAAATACTCAGCCTAATAGAAACCGAATCCACTAGCGAATTCACCAACTATTTAAAGTCAACGACCTTGCCGAGTAGCAACGCCCTGCGAGATGTAGCCGGCACAGTTTGCCTAAGAGCTAATCAACTACCACAGGCACTGCGCTACTTCGAAGCGATTCCCATGAGCTGGTATCAGAAGGCCTACGCTTTTTCTGACCACCTCAATCAAGACCCGCTACTGAACCGATTTCAACAACCCAAACAGCCCGCTGCCCTGGTCAATAAACCTGCTTTAGTACAGCAACTCATCCAACTAGAACAAACTACTAAAAGCGGTTCGAAGCAAGCAGCGGCACAAGCGCACCTAGCACTAGGCGAGGCGTGGTTTAATATGAGTCACTACGGCAAAGCTTGGATGCTACTGAGCTACGGAAGAAGTAGCCAATGGGTGAAAAGCCACCAAAACTGGCCTTATGGCAACCAAATCTACCACCCCCATAGCGCAGCAGATTATCAGCTATTATTCGGAGCAGAGCGAGCCGTAAAACACTGGCAAAAAGCCCTAGCGTTGGGCGAAGAGGCTGATCTAGTAGCTCAAAGCGAATTTGCCCTACTGGATATCAATTATCAAAAGAAATACCACGAGCTTGAATCAGACTACAGTCGCTCAGATGAACGAACAGCTTATCATTTGAAGCGCAATGAACAGCTTAAAGCTTATGCTAACCGCTACCAACAAACCGCTTTCCTACAAACGGCTTTGATGCAGTGTAGCACCCTAGAAGCGGCAGTGGGTAATTAACGTGTTTTGGTCGGTTGGACGAGTCCAATGGAACGAAAATGGTCAGTTGGACGTATCCAACTGACCATTTTTCCCCGTATTTCACCCAGCCAACCTACATTTTCACCAACTTACCGCTCACTATACTTACCGAGCCTACAAAGCTGAAATGATATACGCCAGCGGGCCAATCCGCTATGTCTAAGCGCACTGAGTTTTCTCCGGGCTGGAGTTCTAAATGTGTCGTATTGAACAAACGGCCTTTCGCATCCGTGATGCTTAATGTGCCTTTTTGACTGACCGCTAGTCGTAGATATAGCGTTGAATGTTCTTTGGCTGGGTTCGGAACGGCCCAAGACCTATCTGCTTGCTCGCTAGCGCTATTCGGCAAGCTTACGGCTGTTTGCTGCCATACCCAGTGAAGTGGATGTGCTGCGAGACTTTGGCCACTGTAAACCTCCGCCTCCCATTCACAACGATCGCATAGTTGCACTACTTCCTTCAACACGCCTGGCTGCTTTGCTCGGAAAGTAAAGCGCACTAACTGCTGTTGGGTTAAGGTGCTAGCATAATTAAACCAGAGAAGGCCTTCGGAAAGCTCATTGGTATTGAATGATCTATCTGTTAGTACAGCCGAGGTATAGCCCTCATAGCTAAGTACTGCCGGATCCCACTGAATAGCCAACTGCCCTCCCTCGTAGCTAGAAAAATCGGCTAAGTTGATAGCCATTGAAACTGTCTCGCCGGAAGCGAAGGTTTGGTCTTCTACTGCTAGTACTGCTGCTTGTGCCTCGCCTCTGTTACCCCCTATTACAACAGCTGAAGGTTGGTAGGACTGATCCAAATCACCTAGCTTAATACCCACCATATCCACATTATTGATACAGCTATTGACTACTCCTAGTGGAACGGCATCGCTCACAGGCAAAGCAGCGTTCCAAGCGGTAGGAACAAATCGCCAATTATGATGGGAGGGAAACGCCGTTATCTGCCCAAGAATAGCTGCCTGTAGCAACAGTAGGTCTTGAACGTTTAACTGCCCATCAGCGTTCACGTCTGCGGCCAACAACCTATGCGGCGCAGTAATTGACGGATTACCCATTATGTGCCGCTGCAAAAGGATCAGATCTATCGTGGATAGCCCTGCCCTGATATCATCGCTTTTGCTAGCGTGAACAGTATATTCCTCGCCGGCAACTACCCTGAACTGGTATTGGCCTGCCGAGGTGGTCAGCATAGATAATTCTTTGCCAACTAGCTGAACAGCTACTTCCGCTAAGGGGACCCCGTTTACGGTTTGGATGGTGCCGGCAATGGTGATATCTGTTGGGTCTCCGCAGCTAGGACAGGCCAAATAGGGGTCTTGTACAAACACCCATATCTCACATTTTTTCCAGTTAGGCCCACCTAGCGTACCATCTGGCTGTAGGCTAAATGGGTTGTAAGCCTCGTCCCACACATAAATTTCAAGTGCCGCTTGATAGCGGTCGCTACACTTCAGGTATAGCGAACTGCGGTTAATATCGGCCGCCTCTCCTACTCTATTCACTGAGTAGCGTAAGCCTTCGCTACACTCCAACTGGAAGCAACTGCCTAGGTCAGCTGCTTCGACTAGTGCCACCGCGAAATCTATTTCGCCATCGTTATCAATGTCGGTCACCTCGGTCAAGGCTTGTAGGTTGTATAGTTCGCCGTTGCTACAAACTAGGTCGGGTACGTGGCAGTCGAACAAATCAAAATATACTTGTTCCGTCGCGGTATTCCCACAGTCATCCGTCACTTCGATCAAAAAGGCATGACGACCAACGGGAAAGGCATACGTTAGCCTATAATAGGGAAAGGCTCGGTAAAGCAAGTCGATTGGTTGCGTAGCCAAGCTGCCATCAATGGTACCATCTGCATCAATATCCCAACTGATTGCGATTGTTCCTTCAATTTCCTGGCAGTAATCGAATACATTTACCGCTAGGTTAACCTGAGCTAAGCAAGTGATAGAATCCACACAAAGGCTATCCGTTACCTGAATGCGCAGAACGGGCGGCGTCTCGTCGAAAATTCGAATGTACTGGGTGTATTCCCAACGGCCTGTTGAGCCACTTCCCCTCCAGTGGCCTTCCGGGTTTTGCTGCTC
>DAINNZ010000017.1:11388-25999 GCA_036735605.1 Lewinella sp.
TACAAGCCACCCCTCGGGCATCTGCCGTCGGGAACAAGTTAAACGCTAGGCTGTCAGCATCCACGTAGGCCGTATCCGGTAGGCGAAGAAGCCAGACCGCTTGATCTCCTGCTTGCCCATTGCAATCTTCATCCCTGTCTATTACCACAGCCGGAGATTGACCATCCCACTCGCACCAGTTGGTGATCGTATAAGTACGCGCTATGTATCTACACGCACTGCTCTCATTAGGAAGACTTGCCCCTGCGTAAGCAATCGTAATACTATCACAACCCCCTGCGAATACCACAGGCAGCGGAATAGCAGCGGTACAATCTACGCTAGTATCTCGTGGGAAGCGAATGCTGTAGCTAGGCGCAGCGTTCACTAGGATGGTTTGTGTAAAAAGGCGGCTAGCTTGGTTTCCGTGCTCATCTACGGCTAGAAAGCGGCGCTCTACACGCGTAGGGTTGCAGGCATCTCCTAACAAAATGGGTGCTAGCTCGATGGCCCACGAAGCACAATTATCAACCACAATAGGATAGCCGAAGTAAGCTTGTAGCGCCAGTGTGTCGTTAAAGTTGAATCCCTGTGGCAAATCGCTACAAAGGATCGTGGTATCCACCAAACCGGTACAATAAGGCAGGGTATTATCCACCACCAAAATTTCACTCACGCAAAAACTGCTATTGCCTGCGCGGTCTGTTACTAGCATCTCTACCTCCCAGGCTCGGCCTACATCACAACAACTAAACTCCACATAGGCGTGCCAAGCAGACCAAATTTCATTGTTGTGTTGTAAGGCACAGCTGCTCGAATCCGCTGCGTAACGACGGCGAAGTTGAATCGTTATATCGCCGCAGTTATCGTAGCTGCCGCGGTTTATCTGCTGTGGAAAAATTCGTACAATACCACTTCCTGGTAGAGAAAGATTCAACAAAGAGCGGCAAATCGGCGAAGGCGGATCTATATCCGCCACTCGGAAGCGGCAAGTGACCGACTGAGCAGGCTCCGTAGCATGTATCCCACTGTAGTAAATGAAGTAATCGCCAGTCGGTAAATTAGGAAGATAGCGGTTGTCATTTCCTTGTAGGAGAGCTACTTCCACTGTATCGATCTGCCCGCTTTCGCCTTCTACTAGCTGATATACGCTGCTTGTGATCGTCCAGGCGGAAGTGTCGCAAATATTAATTAAAGCCGGCCAAGGAATAAAGACGGTAGCCGTACACTCAAAACTATCCGTAGGGAAGAGCATAATATCCTCTTCGATGATAGGACAGTAGTGATTACTAAGCGGACAGTCAAAGTAAGGCTCTCCGCTAGCGTCTAGTTTGAGAAGTTGTGTGTAGGTTCTTAGCTGGCCCAAACAAGCGTCCGCTAGGGTCCAAAGTCGATAAATCGTACGGCCACCATCTGGGCGCTCAATTACTTGATCTAGGAAACTAGCACTTAAATCAACGAAGCCTAGTGAATCGATCACCACAGCTTGCCCTAGATTATAAACCATTGGCCAGCCAGTGAAGTTGGGATGTGGATGCCCATTTTCTAATTGCGGAAACGTATCCGAGCAAGTAAAAAGCATCCCTTGAGCTGGCAGGATGATAGCATCTAACCCAAGATGGCGAAGCGCTATTTCTTGACGGCACGCTGTTTGAAGTGCGCTAGCCCCCACTTGATACAAAAAGCGTCTTGACATGCTGAGTCCCGTACAGT
Organism: Lewinella sp.; assembly: GCA_036735605.1. Classification (GTDB taxonomy): domain Bacteria; phylum Bacteroidota; class Bacteroidia; order Chitinophagales; family Saprospiraceae; genus Neolewinella. The sequence continues at coordinate 13,081 of DAINNZ010000017.1, forward strand.
CGCCTGTTACCTCATCCCTCGGACTAATGCCTGCCACCCCACACCCTTCCTCAACCTCAGGGAACCCCAGAATAGCCATGCTACTCGCCTGGTCTCTAAAAAGTGACAGATGAAAAGTGTAAAGATCAAAAGCGGTAGCCTGATCGCTCACGCTGCTATTACTAATGCTATTATCCCTTAATAAAAGGAGCTCGCCACTAGTAGAAACTACGAGCCAAGTGTAGCTTCCTATTGTATCCGCTGACCAGCTACTCACGGCTAAAGTATAATCTTCTCTAGGATTGAGTAAGGCGGAAAATTGTTGGCTCAGTAGCATCCCCTCAGGGTAATCCGCTAATTGTAGATAAGGTGCCCGTAAATTAGCCTCATTCCATGGGCGTACCACCCCAGGGTTAATTAGATTGCAGCAGTCTATCGACTCTTGAGCCGATAGCCGAAACAGCGCGCCAATGGCACTACTGTCTGCTAGGTCTGAAAACAAATAGAACGTAAATAATGCAGCTGCATTTGTGGTCGTATCTGCCCGACGGAAGGTTAAACGATCTACATAGTGACGCCCCTGCTCAATTGAGTCTTGCAGCAACCAACATATCGTGTCTGTAGGCAAATAAAAAGGATGCATATCTGTAATTGTTCGGGGGATTGTCTGGTAGGTAGCGCTATTGTAATCGACCCTATCAACATCCTCAGGACAGCTAAGTGTAGGAGCTGAAAAAGCTAGCCGGAAGGAGGCTACACAAAAAGCCTCGGCGGCATCCATTACGTCAATGGTGATACTATCAGAGAAAAAAGAGTAATCAATACTACGGCTATACTCGCCATAGTTACCGCTACTTCCATCGCTAGCAACCCAAGTAGTATGGGTACTACTGAGAGAACTAACCAGCACCTCATAATAATACACATCGTCGTCAATCAAAGCAGTTCCTGCATCATCGCAGCCGACCCGTACATCTTCTATTACAATGCCACACAAATCAGAACAGCTACTGGGCGCAACTACTGTAATCGTTTGGTTACAAGCGGTGTTGACGACATCACTAATTTGCAAATTCAGATCGCCTGCTTGAATCGGAAAGGGGCCAAAAGTTTGAAGCTCCTCATACAAATGGATACCTAATCCATCCACAGCGTAAGCGGCAGAGGTGGCGTTTACTGCCGAAACGAACAGGTCAAAAAAGAATTGGTCGTCGGTAGGATTGTAGGGAGTTCCAGCGTCCTCGCAACGTACATTACTCACGATAGGTGTAAATAAACATTCGTTAGAGCAACTAGCCGGCGGTATCACCTCTACACTTACGCCACAGGAGGGGTTTTCACTATCCGTAAAAATAATCGTTTTAGTGCCTGCCGCAATTGGATAAGGACCAAAAATATTGGCTACGCCGTAAGCGCCCGTTTGTCCTTCATTCGTAACCCACAAGCCGCTTACGTTAAAACCGTCCACTAAGACTTCAAAGGTGAAGGTATCATCGGAGCCGTCCAAGGGAGTACCGCCATCCTCGCAGCGATTATTTGAAATTTCGGTTTGGCTGATTAAGCAGGCCTCCGAACAGGTGGAGGGTGCCGGCACCACCACGCTTTGGAAGCAGGAGGGGTTAGCAACGTCTTGAATCACAAGCATTAAATCTCCCGCTGCGATAGAAAAGGGACCATAAGTAGTAAGGCTTCCATAAATTGCTAAACCAAGGCCTTCTATTTGATAGGCAGCACTAGTGGCGTTTACAGCATCTACTCGGAGATCAAAAAAGAACTCATCATCCGTTGGATTACTGGGGGTAGAAGCATCATGACAACGAATATTACTAACCACAGGGGTGAATAAACAATCGTTCGAACAAGTTGCCGGCGGCGTCACTTCTACCGTTACACCACAAGATGGGTCTTGGCTATCCGTAAAAACAAGGGTTCTTGTGCCTGCCGCAATTGGATAGGGGCCAAAGGTCGTAGCCGTTCCATACATGCCGCTTTGTCCTTCGTTCGTGCTCCATTGGCCGCTCAGGTTGATGCCGTCCACTAGTACCTCAAAGGTGAAAGTATCATCCGTTGGGTCAAGTAGCGTTCCGTTATTGTTGCAAAGGTTGTTTAGTATCTGGGTCTGATTGATGGCGCAGCCATTAGAGCAACTCACTGGCACAGGCACTACCAAACTGGCCGTGCAACAGCCATATAGTTCGTCTGTAAAAGTATAAGTCACCTCCCCACCACTAATAGGGAAGGGGCCAACCGTAATAGTAGTACCATATAGCCCACTACTGCTACCTCCGTTAGCCGACCATCCATTGCTATTCCCCCCATTTACACCCAGAACGGCCGTAAAAGTATCATCACTTGGGTCTGTATCCGTGCCATTATCCGAGCAAACTACTTCCACTAAAGTGGGTGTTAAGGTACATACTACATCTGGCAGAAAATAAGTAGCGCTAATCACACAGCCTTGCTGATCACTTACCCTCACCGTGTAAAGCCCACTAGTGGTCACGGCTACTGAAAAAGCTCCTGGGCCTTCCAAACCGAAACCGCCCGGGCCCTCCCATACTATATTTTCAATATTACTACTCGACTGCCAAACTAATTGTAAGCTTACCTCCTCGTCAGGACAATGATCCGCCGGGCCAGCAATACTAGCCAGCAGTAGTGGAACACTGAAACTGGCACTAGATTGTACATTCGCAAACCACCAGGTGTTGAGGGTGTTCTTATCCCCGTAACCGGTAGTTATTTCGTCGTTGATAAGGTTACAGTCCGTAGTATTGGCTTCAAAATTCGTCCAAGTTCTACAATCAGCACTTTCACAATCACAGCCAAGCCGGCCATCCTTTGGGGCGTTCGTACCCGATTCATCAGCAATGTTTCGGTCGTCATAGTAGAGTTGAGCATTCCCTACACCCCCACAAATAGGCCGAATAGGCCTTACGCAAAAGCCTTCGCGCATTAATTCACCATCATATAATGCCCAATGCTGTACGCCTTGGGTATAGTTGATGAAAATATCCACCGTAGCAATCGTTTCAGCGCTGCTACCGTCTGGTAAAAGTCCATCCCACGGGAGGCAATCACTTAAGTTGCTTGCTGTGAAATTGCCAACTAAAAGTACATCGGTGCCTGGATCAAATACTTGGTTGCCATTAAAATCAAGGATCACTTCAACCTGCCCAGGTCTCGAAACATTAATGGGTAAGCAATAGCTGCCCTCCCCGATACAGCGCAGTTGGTCGCTAGCAGTCAATATACCACAATCGCCATCGGGAAAAAGGATCGGATCCGGTTCATCAATGAAGATGAAATGCTCTGCACTACTAGCCGTCAGGTTCTGATTGGCCACCGACATACGGTCTAATTGCAAATCGCCAGTTTGGCCTGGCCCTGTTTGATTGAAAGCCAAATTGAAGGAAAGTGGCTGAAATCCAGAATTTTCAAAATCAATTAAGGTTACGAAGCCATCAATAGTATAAGAATAAAAACGACTATTCAGCTCCGCTCCCCATATACAATCCGGTAACTGAGAATCCATACCGGGCACTCGAAAAGCCCAGTTTTGGCTATATACACGGCCCGGCTTCTCTACTCCGTTTGCGGCTACTGTAATATCCCACAAGCCTAGATAGCGTACGTTTTCAAACTCTACGATATAAGTACCGGCTTGCGTCGATACGTAACGATAGTTAGCCGTAGTAGTATACCCCCCAGCGGCCAACTCGGCAGGCCCTGTGTGAGCGGCCTCCCAGCTCGGTAAACTTTCGTTTAAGGCATTGATGGTAAAGGGCCCGTGTACCACTTGGTTGTCTTCTAAGCGCCTGATTCGGAAGCTGTACTGGCCAAAATTTTGTGGCATTCCATCGAACCGATAAGCTCTAGATAAGCCTAAATAGATGACCTCCCCTGCCTCCGCAATCGCTACGTTGATTCGGTTGGTAGCAGCTGCCGTGTAAGTAGCAAAATTGCCAAACGCGGGGTCGCCAACCAATAACATAACGGGGTCTTGACCTGGCAAGAACAAATCTGCCGATCCCGTAGCCACTACCCTAGCGGGAGCTAATAATAATAATAATAATAATGGTCCGCCCATGGCGAATACCAACAAGTCAACTACCCGCCTCCACGAGGCGAATACTGCGAATTCTGGCTTTAGCATTTCAAGAAAACTTTGTGTTGTGCAAAAATATAGACGTAATCAAAGGGCTGAAGACATAAAACCAATAGGCTTGCTCGGCAGGTCATGAACGAGCAAACCTATTTAACAGGTCTTGTAATAAGTTGGGTTAGGTGAAAAAACGGTTCAATAGTGTTGGCTACCGCTACCGCTCGCAGGGGCAAGTGACACTTTGTAGCGCAATGCTTATTTGCCTTTGCACCTCCGAGTAAGCCTTGCCCCTGCGAGCGAAGCGACAGCCAAAACGGGAAATGTACACAATTACTACTTGCTGCGGCTTGCACCAAAAAAAAATCGGCTTTTGGGAGGGCCTCGGCGGTGGAATAGTTTATAAAACAGTAGAGCCGACCCCTTGGCCAGCTCTACTGTATTGACAATATTTTAGCGTAATCGCTGCATTAGGCGGGTCAAACGCTTGCCTTCGTAGGTAAGGGTAAAGAAGAGATTACCATTTGGCATACCCGCTGCACTCAGCTGTAGGCTATTGTAACCTGCTCCGTAACTTTGATCAATCGTGCGTAATACCCGACCGTCCATATCGTGGATCACGATGGTGGCTTGGCCGGCTCTCGGTAAGTAGAACTGTAAGGTTGTTCTATCAGCGAATGGGTTCGGATAGTTTTGCAGCAGTTCAGCTGCCAACTCTTCTATTCCACTGGTTACAACCACAGGGTTAGTAGTTGTAGAGGTGAACTGTAAGTGCATGTCCATACGCTCTTGTGATAGCGTGAAGGCTTCAATCGCTGTTGGGCGGCTCATCAAGCCAAGCACCTCACTGAGTCGTACGGTTTGGCGTGCCTTGAGTACGATATTGAAGAGCAGCTCTTCGCGGTTGCCTGGCTGTATTTGTCCGCTTTGGTTCCAGCTAACGGTGAAGTAACCATTAGCCAGTTGAGCGGTGCTGAACTGTGCTTCTGTCAGGAAGGCTGGGCGAACGGTATGTAGTTCCACCATTTCGGTAGCTGCTTCCATCGTGAATTGGAAGCCACCCATACTAGCGATATCCTTAACCGTAACGGGCAACGCATACACTTGGCCAGCTTCCAACCATTGGTCTTCTAGCTGTAATCCATAGCTTTGCGTCACACTGCGGCCTTGTTCACTTAGGTCGCTCAGACCATTGATCGTATTGACTACCGCGCTACCATTCAGATCACCAATTTTCACCCCTATAAAGTCAAGGCTCGTCTCACAAGCTGTCATGTTTTCTAGCACGATATGCTCTGGCAGTGCAGCAGTTAAGACATCCACCCCTTCCAGCGAAGCAGCTGCATCTAAGAAGCGCCAGCTGTTGTTGCCTGGGAGGTAGTCGATGGTGCCCAACACAAGATTGCGCAGGATAAGCATATCTAAAGTAGTAATAGTGCCGGAGCGGTTAACGTCGGCGGCCATCAGCTGATACGGATCGGTAATCAGTTCAGTACCTAGTAGGTGACGCTGTAGAATGTAAATATCCTGCGTGGAAATTCCATTGGCTACATCATCATTTTTAGTAGGCGTCACGAGCAAGTCGCCACTAGATAGATCTTCGAACTGGTAGATACCCGTTCCATCCGTCATCGTGTTACCCACTTGTGTTCCTCTAAGGCTTACCTCCACTAATTCAACGGCAAGGCCATTGGCTGTATGGATGTTTCCGCCTACACTTACCGTACCAGGCACTGGGCATTCTGGACAAGCACTTGCTGTATCTTGTACAAATACGCGAACCGTGCACATTGTCCAGTTTGGTCCTCCGATACTGCTATCGGGTTGGATAGCGTAAGGGTTGTAAGCACTATCCCACATATAGACTTCCAATTCTACTTCGTAGCGGTCGTCACACGTTAGGTTAATACTGCTACTATCTCGGTTGGCAGGCATACCCACTCTGTTCACGCTAAAGATAAGCGGGTTAGAGCAGTCGCTGACGAAGCAGTTAGCTAGCTGAGTCGCATCCACGGTGGTGAAAGCAGCATCCAAGTCGCCATCTCCATCCATATCTGCACGCATTGGCAATGCTTCGAGGTAAGTGATCAAGCCGCTGTAGCAAACCATATCAGGAATGCTGCAGTCAACCACTTGCACAGGAATCACTTCCGTGCTAGCATTGTTACAGCCATCCGCATAGCGCACGATGATATTGTGCTCCCCGATTGGAAGTAGCGTTTCGATGCGATAGTATGGGAACTCACCTAAAAGGTTGGTTGATCTACCGAGCTGCATATCAGGGTTACCGTCGCGATCTAGGTCAACCATCATCAAGATAATGCCACCTGCGGCAGTACATTCATTGCTGATGTGAATATCGATCGTTACTAAACCTTCGCAACTTTCTTCATCGATCGTACAGAATGGTGCCGGTAGCTCGTATAGCACTACTGGTACAATCGTATCTACCAATCGGATGCGCTGCGTGTAGGTCCAAGCACCATTGGATACAAAGTTACGCAAGTAACCCAGCGGATTAGTTGTACCATCACAGCTATCTGGTTTAACACCCGCTAGCGGGAAATTATTGAGGTAGCTTGTGTCTAAGTCTATAAAGGTAAAGGTTGGGGCAACAATCGCGAAGATATCATCTTCACCCGTAATGCCGTCACAATCTTCATCTCTTCTAATCTGCATTGGTTGGCTAATACCATCGTAGGCACATTCGTTGATTACTAGGTAAGTCCGCTCCACTACTAAGCAAGCGAAACCTTCCTCATCGGTAGCTTCTACCACTTGATCGGTGTAAGAAACCGTAAGCTGTGCACACCCAGCACCAAGAATGCGGAAGCCAAGGTCGGTATCCGTACAGTCGGTAGTAGTGTCAGCTGGGAATACCAGCGTGAACGTTTCGTTCGCTAAGATACGGATTTGCTGAACGAACGCTTGCGCACTCACATTTCCAAAGGCATCTACTGCTAGGAAGCGGCGTGTGATGAGCCCAGCACCTGTGCAAGTATCCCCTACGAAACTAGGCGTTAACTCAACGGCATAGGCAGCACAATTATCAATTACATGCGGTACACCATACCACGTTTGTAATTGTAAGGTATCCAACGGATCAAAGCCAAGTGGTAGATCCACACAGCTAACAGTAATATCCGCTAGCCCTGTACAGTATGGCAGGCTATTATCTACAACAGAGATGTTAGCACTACAGATATTGGCATTGCCGGCAAAGTCAACCACTCTTAGTTCTACGCGTACGATGCTCGCTACATCCTCACAAGTAAGGTCGATGAAACGGTGCCAGTTGCTCCAAGTATCCGTAGCGGCGAAGTAGCGGCGAACCAATATACTATCCAGACCACAGTTATCGTAGCTACCATTATTAATGAGGTTGCTATGTATCCGTGTAATACCATAGCCGCCGATACTGGCGTTCAGCTCGCTCATACAAATCGCCGAAGGCTCTTGCGTATCCGCCACGCGGATGATACAATCACGAACAGTGGTTGCGTCGCAGGCATCTGTTACGATATAGCGGACGATATAGTCCCCTGCTTCCAACACGATAGTTCTGTTATCGGCTGATTCAAATACGGCAATCACCTCGCCATTCATAGCGATGAGCTGTGTTACGATGCTAGCAATTCCTCCTTCACAACTAGTGGTAACCGCTGGCAGTGCAAGGTTCACCGTAGCGGAACACTCGAACATATCCATTGGGAAGAGCATAATATCTCCTTCCAAGATAGGGCAGTAATGGTTGCTGATTGGGCAGTCAACCACAGGCGGCGTAATTTCGCAAGATACTGGCGCATCTACTACGATCATTACTACGCAATCAGGGCTAAAGCGATCTGTAAGTATAATGGTATCTATACCCGTTGGCACTTGCAGTACCACCGTTTGGCCGTAGGCACCCTCCCCGTAAAGGCTCGTCCAGCTATTGCCTGTATCCTCACCACTTACAAGGATGCTCAGCTCGTAGAAGTCATCACTTCCGTTTGTTGGTGTACCGTTTTGGTTACATACACCGACATTCAACACCGTAGCGACAATTTCACACTGTCCTTCACAGCTTCCAGGATCAGTCACCTGGACGCTTGTCGTACAACTGCTATCTCCTAGGTCTGTGATCAAGATCGTAACCAATTGACCAGCAGTGGTAGCAGCGAGTGTAATAGTTACCTCCTCGCCGTATGCGAATACTTGTGTTCCTGTAACAGAAGTTGTGTATCCGCTACCTAGATCAGTACCCGTCACTTGAATTACCGCTGAGAAGGTATCATCTGTGATATCGAAGGGTGTACCATTATCATCGCATTCACCAGCCGAAATCAAACTCGCTTCGATAGCACAAACTAATTCGCAGCTACCGGGGCTAGTCACGGTCAATGAAGTACTACAGTTCGGTGCCGACACGTCAGCAATCGTAATCAGTATTTCTCCTGCTTCAGCACTTGACAGCGTAAAGCTTACCTCTTCATTGTAAGCAAATACTTGCGATCCAGTCAGAGAAGTGGTAAAGCCACTACTTGTATTGTCACCACTTACAAGAACCGTAACAAGGAAAGTATCATCCCCTCCGTCGTATGGTGTTCCATTCTGGTTACATACGCCAGTTGCAATCAAAGAAGCATTGATGGCACAAACCACAGCACAACTACCCGGATTGGCTACGCTAACGCTAGTACTACAGCTTGCATCTTGTGTATCGGTGATGCTTAGCAATACCACCTCGCCATTTGCTGTTGGTAATGAAATAGTTACTGCCTCATTGTAGTTGAATACTTGGCCAGCGGTCGCAGATGTTGTAAAGCCAGCACCCGTATCAGTTCCCGTTACAAAAATGCTGACGGTAAAGCTATCATCGCTAGCATCGTAAGGCGTACCATTTTGGTCACATGCTCCGATCGACAGAATGCTCGCTTGAATCTCGCACATTGGCACGACAAAACATGGTTCCGGACGGTTGATTGTGATTATATCACTGCACACTGCGCCATTACCATCGATAATCTCGATCGTAAGATCGCTACCATCGCCAACAGGTACTTGAAGCACCACGTTTTGGTTATAAGAATACTGTTCCGTTCCCAAAGAAGTGGTGAAGAAAGTAGCTGTATTGGTGCCACTTACGTTCAGGGTGAGCTCAAAGAAATCATCTTGTCCGTTAGTCGGTGTACCCTGTTGGTTACACTTCCCTGTTGCGATAACACTAGCAGCAATACTGCATAATCCGCACGCGCTAGGTGGTGCAATAACCAATAGCTCTGCGAAGCAAGCCGTCGGACGACCTACATCTTCCAATCTTAGTGTTACGTTACCAGCAGCAGCAGGGAAAGTGAAGGTCCTTGTATTATTCGCGTATTGATCAAGCACAACTTGGTTGTTGAAACTATTGCGAATAATGTAAGCACCACTGACGTTGAGGGCTGATAAACCTACGGTTACGGTAAAGGTATCGTCGCTTGTATCAGCCGTTCCGTTATTATCACAAACTACTTCACCAACTTGGAAGAAGTCGAGGATACAATCTACACAAGGCCCAGGGCTAGTAACATAGATCGCTACATCACAAGCAGCATTGCTGTCCGAGATCAATAAACCAGAGGCATCCGCTGCTACACTAAACGGCCCTACTGCGGTAGGTACTCCAAAGACACCAGTGAAAATTGCACCGTTGATCGTTGCTCTCCACGTGCCTGTGCTTCCCGTAGCATTGATAACGAAAGTATAAGTATCGTCGCTACCATCTCCTATAGTACCATTATCGTTACATAGAACGGTACTTAGGTTAGCAAATACCTCGCAACCTATACAGTTGTTAGGAGCCAATACTTCAAATACGGTACTACAGTTTGCTTGGTCGTTTGCTGTAACCGTGAAGTTCAGCGTCTGCCCAGCAGCCACTTGGTCTAAAGTAACTGTCATTAGTTGGCCGTAAGTACCCGTCATCGTAATTCCCGCTCCTTGTAGCGTATAGCTTCCTGTGGCGTTGCCATTGGTAACTACAAACTCGAAGTTGAAGTTATCAGCATCTTGCACACAAGCTACGTTAGTGACGGTAGCATTGAGGTTACAAACCGGTGCCGTAGAACAAGCTGCTGGTACAACAAAGGTCTCATCCACACGGCAGTACAAGCTACCCCTATCCCGAACGCGAAGGTTAAGGATGGTATTCATGTTCCCGTTTGCATCAAAGATAGGGAAAGGACCTGCTTGAATCATAACATTGAACGGAAGATTAGTGAACCCTTCGACAGCTGTCTGGTAGTTCCCGTTAGCGTATAGATTCCAGCCTGTACTGTTGTTTCCACCTTCAAATGCTCTGATTGGAACAAAGAACACATCATCTCCTGCGAAATCCGGCGTTCCGTTATCGTCGCAGTAGGGCTCACCAAATACAGCTGAAATGGCACAACGGTCAGAACAAGGGTAATCACTTGGCGGCTGTACAGTAATAGAGGCCGTACAGATGTTAGGATCAATACAATCGTAGATATTAATCGTACGTGGCCCAAAGCCCGTGAATGGCCCAAAGGGTACGCCTAACGAAGCGGTGTTACATCCATAGTATTCGTTCTCAGGAGAGTTCCACCCCTCTGAGTTCAAGCGCGAAATATCGATGTAGGCGTACCAAACGTCATCCGAGGGGTCTGATAGTGTTCCTACTGGATCACAAGCAGCAGCCCTAAGTACAGCGGTAATTTCACAAGCATCAGAACAAGGGAAGCTTGAAGGAATGCTTATGTTGATACTTTCTTGGCATCCTGCAGTGCCACTATCTGTTACCACGATAGTGATAGCGTTAGCGCCCTGTAGCTGTGCTTGGGTGAAAGGACCAAAGATTACCTCTTGGTTTTGGTAACCACCTGTTCCTACCACGTTACCTTGGAAGGTGGCTACCCAACTTCCCGATACACCGTTGATTGCTCGCATGGTCAATCCAAAGAATATCTGGTCATCACTCGCATCAGATGGCGTGCCCGCATCATCACAAGTTGGAGAGGTCGTAAGGTCAATTGCAAAAGCACACTCATTAGAGCAAGGACCAGTCGGTGTCCAAGTTACAGGGACATAGCAACCTTCAGTAGCATCATCCGCAATATTGAAAGTAACCGGACTGATAATTTGCTCGAAGCTTACGGCTCTACAAATTTCTGTTGGTACCCCAAAGAAGCCACCTTGGCCTCCGTTGGTTGACCAGCTTCCACTCGTTGTATTAGTGCCCGTTACAAGTATCGTAACACAGTAGTAATCGTCGCTTTGGATAGTTGGCGTACCATTATCGTTACAAGTAGGCGCTCCCACGATCTGTACCTCAATGCTACACGGTGAGAGAATTATACCTGCATCAATTGTATGATTATTTTCACCAATTCCAAGTGTAATTATGTTCGACAAGCCCGTAGCTGGATCAACGTTACTGTCCAGATTTTCATCACCGCCCACGAATGCTTGCGTGAAGAAAGTTCCTGGCGTTGTAAAGAATTGTACTTGATAGGTGCCAGCAGGAAGCCCTGTAAAGAGATAATAGCCATTTTCATTGGTCGTGGTTGTAGCAATTACTACGCCATCACCATTCAGCAAATTCACTACAATGCCTCCAACACCTTCTTCTCCAGCATCTTGAATACCATTACCAAGACCACCGTTGTCGTCATTCCAAACAAAATCGCCAATGCTGCCAAGCGGTATAAAGCCAGCGTCAATTGTAAGATCACTTCCATTGGTTAACGTAATCAAATGCGTCAAGCCATTTACAGGGTTTGCGTCACTATCAACCTCGTCATCACCCGCATTTTGTGGGCTGAAGACAAAGCCTATTGGTGTTACAAACTGTACTTGATAAGTAGCTGTCGGATCCAAATTGGTGAATAGATAAAAGCCTTCTCCATTCGTTGTTTGTGTGCCAATTATGTTACCTGCAGCATCTAAAAGATTAACTGTCACACCCGAAATACCTGGCTCACCAGCGTCTTGTAAACCGTTTCCGTTTAAGTCACTCCAGACAAAGTCGCCAATATTTGCACATTGGTTCAAATCACCTACTACTTGTGCAGTCACTACAGTACTACATCCATTCGTGTTATCTGTTATCGTAACAGAGTAAGAACCTACTAGCAGATTGGTCGCTATTTCTGAAGTTTGAGCAGGAACTGTATTCCATAAGTAGCTGTAATTACCACTACCATTTGCTACAACTGTAGAGAGTGTTCCCCGCTGTCCTGTATTCGGACATATACTGTCGTTTTCCATAGTGGCGAGCAACTCAAACCCATCTTGGATGGTGATTCCATTTACTACCAAAGTACAACCGGCCTCATCAGTTATAGTTACAGTGTATGTGCCCGCTACTAAGCCTGTGGCTGTCGCAGCCGTTTGGCCGTTGCTCCAGGCGTAGCTGTAGTCAGCTGTGCCGCCGATGACCGTCAAGACGATCTCACCGCTAGCATCACCGTTACAGGCAACATCTGTTGTTGTGCCACTGATCGATAGCGCAGCCGGTTCGCTGATCACGCCGCTGGCCGTCGTTTCACAGCCATTCGCGTCGGTGACCGTTACACTGTAAGTGCCGGCGACCAAGCCAGTGGCCGTAGCCGTCGTTTGGCCATTGCTCCAGGCGTAGCTGTAATCAGCCGTGCCGCCTTGTACGCTTACCGTTAGGCTGCCGTCTGCATCACCGAAGCAAGCTAGTTCGCTGCTTACAATGCTAGCCTCTAGCGTGCTGCTTTCTTCGATCGTGAAGTCCGCTTCTGCTATACAGCCGTTCGCATCCGTGACCGTTACACTGTATGTGCCCGCTACTAAGCCTGTGGCTGTCGCAGCCGTTTGGCCGTTGCTCCA
>DAINNZ010000017.1:26099-28335 GCA_036735605.1 Lewinella sp.
GGCAACATCTGTTGTTGTGCCACTGATCGATAGCGCAGCCGGTTCGCTGATCACGTAAGTTTCAGTAAACTCACAGTAATTAGCAGCTGTAATTGTTATCGTATAGCTTCCAGCAGACAAGTTTTGACGATTCAAGCCATTACTACTACCTGGTACATCGGCCCAGTCGTAGTTGTATGGTTGAAGAGCCCCTGTTACTATCAGTTCAATTGAACCGGTAGCATTCTCATTACAATCGACATTTTCGATCAGTGCTGAAACATCCCAATCGCATATTGGCGTGAAACCTGCGTCGAAAGTAAGATTTGTCTCCCCTGAAGTTACACTTGCGCTAACAGGAACATCTGCCCCTGCGAAGTCATTATCAAAATTATCGTCCATACCTTGATCTACGGGCGAAAGCGTGTAGCCAGGTACGTTGCTTACTGTGATTGTATAGTCACCTGGCTCTAATCCGGTGAACAAATATTCACCGTCAGATCCTGTGATTGTTTGAAGTACTTCGTTTCCATTTTCGTCGAACAAGATAACCGTAACGCCTGATAAGCCTGGCTCGTCATCGTCTTGAATACCATCGCCATTCAGATCTACCCAAGCAAAGTCGCCAATGCTGGCCAACTGGTAGAAACCAGCATCAATCGTGGGGTTGTTGGTACCGTTATTGACTGTAACGACTTGGGAAAGACCTGTGATCGGGTCGGCATCACTATCTAAATTATCTGTAGTTGCGGGGTTATTCTGTGGGCTTGGCAACCAAGCTGTACCATCCGGATTCACGAACTCTACCACGTAAGTACCTGGTGTAAGACTTGTGAATTCGTAAAAACCGCTGCCGTCCGTGATCGTTGTTTGAACTGGCGTAGCAAGATCATCACTCGCATACAGATTAACCGTAACATTAGGAATACCTGGTTCTCCATCATCCTGCACTCCGTCGGCATCGAGATCGTTCCAGACAAAATCGCCAATAGAAGCGCATAGGCTTGGATCAACTGTAACCGTGACCTCGTCCATGAACATGGCGTCACCGACAAATATCTCCTCTCCTGATATTGGATTGACATACCAAACGGCTGCCATGTCTTCGGCTGTATTCGTGAAGGTCTCGTCAACAATTAAGGAATAAGACCACATAAACTCTTCTCCGCAATCAAGAACCCCATTATTATTTGGGTCGCTTGAGGCAATAAAGTATTGATCTCCTACCATTAAATCCTGCGCAAGTCCACTATCTGAGATACTGATATCTCTTAGTTCAGCACCAGCAACACAGAAGTTATCCCTGAATCTAACCGTTAGCGTGTAAGTAACCTCTTCTCCTGCACAGACCGTCGTCTTATCTGCTACTTTCTCAACATTGATGCCAACCACTGCAAGTGTTACACTACCCTGATCATCTTCAGAGGCTACATCGTTGTTTGGTGTTGAGTCAATGTCATCTCCCTCGTCTGCTGTAACTTCCGCGACATTCGTCAAGAATGATCCAATAGGTACTAACGCTTCTGAGCCTACTTCGTATTCAATTTGGAAGGTAATCGATTCACCTTGAGGCAGCGATGAAATAGTAAATACTCCTCCGCCATTATGAACTATGTTCGTATTCCCAAGAAGATTAACACCGACTAGGATAAGACCCGCATCAGGACGGTCTGTCACTTCTGAATTGAAAGCATCTAAAGAGCCCTCATTGGTGACCGTGATGTTGTAAGTGACTCTCCTTTCTGTCAGTACAAAAGGAGCGAAACCGGGAGCCAAGGATTTAGTCAATGCTAGATCGAATAGCTGATCTACTGTGATCGTCTCTTCGTCTTGGTCGTCTTCCGTAGGATCGTCGTTGTTCGGCGTAGAGTCCGTATCATCACCATCATCTTCCGTGATCTCCGCTACGTTCGTCAGGCTCGTGCCTTGGAAGTTAGCAGCGATTTGGTAGCTGACGTTGAAGGTCAGGCTCGTGCCTTGTGCAAGCGTATTGTTGAGCGTGAAAGTGCCATCACCGTTGGCCGTTACATCGCCGCTGTTCAAGCTAACGAAGCTTAAGCCAGCTGCTGGGCGGTCTTCCACCACTACGGTGTTCGCATCTAGGCTACCCGTGTTGGTTACCGTGATGTTGTAGCTCACCACACTGCCTTGGCTGTAAGGGCCGGCTGAGGTCACCACTTTCGCTAGTTCCAAGTCGTAGTTCTGATCTACTGTGATCGTCTCTTCGTCTTGGTCGTCTTCCGTAGGATCGTCGTTG
>DAINNZ010000017.1:28435-32586 GCA_036735605.1 Lewinella sp.
GCTAACGAAGCTTAAGCCAGCTGCTGGGCGGTCTTCCACCACTACGGTGTTCGCAGGGGCACCACCTTGATTGGTTACTGTAATATTGTAACTTACAATGCTACCTGAAGTATAAGGACTAGTGCTAGTTACGGATTTAGTCAACGCTAAATCGTAAGGTGCAAAACCTGCATCAATCGTCAAATTCTCTTCGCCACTTTCTACTGTGATCGGCGCAGTTACGCCACCAGCTAGTGCATCACTATCTAAAGCATCATCACCGCCTTGGTCAGCAGGGCTTGGCGTCAGACCGCCAGGCGTTACAAACTCGACCGTATAAGTACCTGGTACGACGTCTTCAAACAGGTAGTTACCGTTTACATCTGTTGTCGTAGTGGCTACCGTGTTGCCGTCTTCATCGATCAGGTTCACTGTGACGCCTTCGATACCTGGCTCACCAGCATCTTGGATGCCATCGCCATCTTCGTCTAGGAACACAAAGTCTCCGATCGTGGCTGTCTCGTAGAAACCGGCATCAATCGTTGGGTTGTTCTCGCCGCTGCTTAACACAACTACTTGGCTGCGACCCGTGATCGGATCAGCGTCGCTGTCCAAAGTGTCGTCGCCGCCTTCGTTCGCAGGGCTCGCCTCGAAGCCCGCAGGAGCTACAAACTCTACTACATATTCTACACCTGGTGTCAGGTTCGTGAACTGGTAGAAGCCAGCACCGTTCGTCGTGGTCGTTGCTACTTGAACACCGCCTTGTAGTAAGTTAACGGTTACACCTCCGATACCCGGCTCGCCGGCATCTTGGATACCGTTCGCATTGCTGTCTAGCCATACAAAGTCACCTAAAGAAGCTGACTCGTAGAAACCTGCATCAATCGTCAAATTCTCTTCGCCACTTTCTACTGTGATCGGCGCAGTTACGCCACCAGCTAGTGCATCACTATCTAAAGCATCATCACCGCCTTGGTCAGCAGGGCTTGGCGTCAGACCGCCAGGCGTTACAAACTCGACCGTATAAGTACCTGGTACGACGTCTTCAAACAGGTAGTTACCGTTTACATCTGTTGTCGTAGTGGCTACCGTGTTGCCGTCTTCATCGATCAGGTTCACTGTGACGCCTTCGATACCTGGCTCACCAGCATCTTGGATGCCATCGCCATCTTCGTCTAGGAACACAAAGTCTCCGATCGTGGCTGTCTCGTAGAAACCGGCATCAATCGTTGGGTTGTTCTCGCCGCTGCTTAACACAACTACTTGGCTGCGACCCGTGATCGGATCAGCGTCGCTGTCCAAAGTGTCGTCGCCGCCTTCGTTCGCAGGGCTCGCCTCGAAGCCCGCAGGAGCTACAAACTCTACTACATATTCTACACCTGGTGTCAGGTTCGTGAACTGGTAGAAGCCAGCACCGTTCGTCGTGGTCGTTGCTACTTGAACACCGCCTTGTAGTAAGTTAACGGTTACACCTCCGATACCCGGCTCGCCGGCATCTTGGATACCGTTCGCATTGCTGTCTAGCCATACGAAGTCACCGATTGAGGCATTACAAATAATTACTGTAACTGGTACTTGGATGGTGTCTGTACAAGCAGTTCCATTACCATTAACAGTAACCAATAAGAAGTAGGTATTAGTACTAAGAGATGCTGGAACTGTTATAGATTCTCCGAGTCCTACAAAGTTAGCTCCAATTACTGCATCTCTGTACCATAAATAATTCAATGTGGCAGTAAGATCATTAACAGGAGGTAAGCTTGCGGAACCGTCTAGTATAATAGATTCGCCATCACAATAGCTATTTTTATCAGCACTACCTATTGCAGTAGGATTCAGATTTACATCTACATTAACCGTAACAAAATCCGTTCTAGTGCAAACTCCAGAGGCATCTCTTACCGTCAGGGAATAAACCGTTGTAAATAAAGGACTGGCACTAAGCGTTTGGGAATTTACGCTTCCATCAATAGAGGTTGGGTCACCAGAAACAACTGCCCATGTGAAAGCTGAACCTACAGAAGCTGAGCCATCTAAAATCACACTCCCCCCTTGACAAACCTCGACACTGCTGCCTGCATCTGCCCTGATAGGCTCACGAACGATAATAGTGGTCGAAGTGCTTGTAACGCAGCCTGCTCCATTTGTAACTGTTAAACTTACTAAGTAGGATCCTTGAGCTGTGTAAATAACGGAAGGGTTATTAGAGGTCGCAGAGATAGGCGTTGCTGGTCCTTCAAAACTCCAAGCATAAGTAGCTCCAGCAATTACAGGATCTACTGCGAAAATGACCGTTTCGTTTGCACAGATTTCATTCGGAGCTGTTATGGCGATGGCTTGAACTGCGTTTACATTGACGGTAGTGCTCTCAATACTTGTACAGCCATTTCCATCTGTAACCGTAACACTATAAGTAGTAGTGGTATTTGGAGAAACAGTTTTCGTTTGACCATTACCAAGACCATTGCTCCAAGTATAAGTAAGAGGAGAAATTCCGCCTATTGAAGAAGCGGAAATAATAGCATTTTGTCCTTGACAAATAAGTTGGTCTGGGGATGTAGTAACAATTGGCCCCTCTTCATTGATAACGCTAACTGCTCGCGTCCCGATGCAGCCATTAGCATCTGTAACGGTAACTGTATATGTACCTGAAGCTAGATTTGACTTCGAAGCTCCAGCACCTAAACCGCCGTCCCATAAATAGGTGTAAGGTGGCTGTCCTCCTGACGCACTAGCTGATGCTGTGCCGTTATTTTCACCACATGTGGCAGCTGTTACCGATACGTTCACCGAAGGATTAGGCCTTACCGTGATTATCACGTCATCCTCGGAAGTACAGCCGTTCCCATCGGTAACAGTTACCGTGTAAATAGTCGTATTAGCAGGCGTTACTGTTTTCGTGGCACCTATACCTAAGCCATTGCTCCAGCTAAAAGTAAATGGTGGGGTACCACCCGTTCGGCTAGCCGCTATCGTCGTGCTAGAACCGGCGCAAATAGCTTGGTCAGGGCCGGCGTTCGCCGTCGGACCACTAAGATTATTGATGGTTACGCTACTAGTGCCTATACAGCCATTTGAATCAGTAACCGTTACAGTGTAGATGCCAGCGGCAAGACCTGTTTTGCTAGCACCCGCGCCTAGTCCACCACTCCATACATAAGTATAGGGCGCTAGACCAGCAGTCGCCGAAGCCGTAACACTACCATTATCGGCACCACAAGTTGCATCTACTTTAATAATACTTACTACAGGATCAGGAGCTACCGTTATTGTCGCCGTAGTAGATGTAACTGCATTACAGTCGCTACCACTCGCGTTCACTACCACTCGGTAAGATTGCGTAGCAGTCAACGCAGCTGTATTATAGCTGGCTGCCGTAGCACCTGCTATATTAGCCCATGTGCCAGAAATATTCGTTTGCCATTGGTAAGTCAAGCTAGGAGTACCGCCCGTAGCTACTACTGTTAACGTTCTTGAATCACCCGTACAGATCGTAGCACTAACCGGTTGCGTCGTGATACTTGGATCCGGACGTACTATCACCGTGGCTACATTCGAGTTCGCTGTATCACATCCGCCGCCCGTACAGCTTCTCACCGCACGGTAGTACAGCGTACCTGCCGTGGTTGTAGGTGCCGCAAAGGTGGCTGCAGTAGCACCACTGATATTCGTCCATGGACCAGTAGCCGAAGTGCTGCTTTGCCATTGGATACTACAAGTGCCCGTACCACCGCTGACCGTGCTGCTCAGCGTCGCTGTGCCTCCCACACAAACTGTGCTGTTCGAAGGCGTGATGCTGATCGTCGGGGCGGGAGTAACTGTGACCGTAGCAAGGTTGGAAGTAACCGCTCCGCAACCGTTGCCCGCAGCGTTGACTACTACCTGGTAGTCCGTCGTAGTAGATAGTGCGCCCGTGTTATAGCTCGCGCTTGTAGCACCCGCTATGTTGGCGAAAGCAGCCGTACCTACCCGGCTCTGCCACTGGTAGGTCAGACCGGGCGTGCCGCCTGTAGCCGTAACGTTCAATACGTGGCTACCGCCGACGCAGATCGTCGCACCGGTAGGCTGGGCCGTAATCGCTGGATCGGGAACTACCGTTACTCGCGCAACAGCAGACGTAACCGCTCCGCAACCGTTGCCCGCAGCGTTGACTACTACCTGGTAGTCCGTCG
>DAINNZ010000017.1:32686-40820 GCA_036735605.1 Lewinella sp.
AATACGTGGCTACCGCCGACGCAGATCGTCGCACCGGTAGGCTGGGCCGTAATCGTTGGGTCGGGGGTGATAGTTAGTGTAGCGGGATTAGATATTTGAGCTGGGCAAGTGCTGGAAGTAGCTCTGGCTCTATATTGATAGTTACCTGTAGCACTGACTCCATTAACCTGCAGCGTGTTTGAGTTAGCCCCAGTGTAGGTAGCCCCTGCTGGCGTGCCGTTGACTACATTCACCCAAGCACTTCCATTGTAATACTGCCATTGAACCGCAGGATTAACGCCCCCAACGGTGGCCGTAGTGAAGGAAGCATTCCCACCCTGACAAACCGTACTATTTTGAGGTTGTGTTGAAATGACGAAGTCGCAAGGGCAATTTACATCCACTTTGACCAATCCTGCGATGACATAGGACTGACCACAACCTCCAGCACCTCCGCCGGGGTTTGTAGATGAGCGGGTGTCAATAACTATATTTACATTATTAACATTTCCAGGTACGTTATTCAGTGTAAGCTCTGGCATAGCTAGGCAGCAGCCACCAGAAGGACCATAAATGACCGTAGTCGCTGTCACACCTCCTGCCGTTGCCGTAACTCTTAAGTATCTGTTGTCCCCTGTAAGCTCCGAAATAGGTACTGTAAGCGTAAGGTTCCTAGGCGCTACATCTGTTGGGATGGCGATGTTGAAAGACTGTAAATCGCAAAAGCCGCTGAGACTGGTGAGTTGCAGCGAAGAGGCTTGCTTTATCGTAGTATTTCGAAAAGCATAAACAACTAAAGACTGAAGTCCAACATTAGAAGCACAGCTACCTGTGGCTGAGTTGTGATTTATTTGCGAGGGGCTGCCCATATAGGTGCCTCGATAGAGCCTAACATTAGAGCTCGTACCTGTTAGGGGAGCTTGATTGAGGGTGATAGTTTGTCCAGTATTGGTAGTAGCGGTGACAGAAGAACCTGGGTTTTGATTTTTGTAAACCACCTCAACGATTACTTGGTAAACGTTGCTTGGGTTAGGAATACTGATTTGAGCATCTGGGTTAGCCGCGCAGTTAGCTCCGGTACCGTACTCATCAACTATTACGCCATCATCACAACCAAATTGAAAAGTGCTATTAGAACCACCACCACTTGTATTCCAGGTCAATGAGCCATTACAATGTAAAGTTCCCCCACTGTTGCAGGAAGTATTGCTATGAACCCCTTGGCTTGGTAGGTATGTGACACCATCTACTATTACGTTTTCGATAATGACATTACGTGGTCCATTGTCGTTAACAAATTCAATCTCTAAGTTCGTACCACTCCCGTTGGTAACGATATTTTCAAAGGAAGTCGATAGCGAACGACTAGCTACGGTTATAGTATTTACCTTGATGTTTATTTGTTCCCCTCCAACGGCTCCTCTTACTCTCACAGTTATATTACCTGTATTAGTCGAACCACAGCCAGAGACGTTAGCATTGAAATGTGCTACATGGACCTCTCCAGACTGCTGACGGAAACTTAGACCAGCGATTTGTCCCTCTACGTTGTTGGAAGATGTTTTGTTAATATTCGCGTTAGGTGCTAAAACAGACCCTATGACCATACCATTTCCTTGTATAACCAGAGAAGTGGCATTATAAAAATTCCAAATGATGTATTGTGCGCCATTTGTCCTGCCGATACCAGCCATATTGGGAACATTCCAAGCGAAAGAACCCGAAGCATTGACATTAACAATGAGTGGCTGGCTAGAAGTAGGCTGGTTTATGAATGTGATTGACGACCAGTTGTTTAGCTGAGCTCCAGTAATGTTCCATACGTTGGTCGTATTGGCTGCCATTGTGAGCTTAGGGTTTGGATTGCCAGTATCGTAAGAAGGCGTAATATTGTTAGAACAAGACGACAAGGAAGTCGAGGTATTACGCAGTGTGTTCATAGCTGAAACGACATCAAACACTGCAGCACCAACGATTGAGGCCGAAGATTGGCTCGTACTATTGATGTGCAACCCACCGCCGCCACTAAAAATAGAAATATTCTGGCCACTTTGGTTGATGCTTCCACCATTCAAATTTCCGATCCTAACAGCCTTTTTCGACTGGCTAGCACCATTTACATTGAATATCCCTCCTTGATAAACAAGGCCGCCTTGAGCAATTAATTTATAATTAGTGCCTCCTACAGAAACGTGGGTACTGCCAGTTCCAGCATTATTCCCTGTTATCTGGCCGCCGCCGTTAACAACAAAGTCACCTCCCATCACCATAGCACCTTCGATATCACCAGAGACCGATGTAATATTATTCTGTGCCAAGATATTGATCCCAGCCATCGGGCTAAGTGGATTCTGAGCTAGCAAGCAGGTGATCGTAAAAAAAGTGATTGCTGCTGATAAAAACTTAGTAAATGTGTTGTTCATAATGTAGTAGTTACGCCTACCTCCTTAGTTCTTAAAAAAGAGAATAGGCTCAAAATATGTGTTGTTCAATAATATATATAAGCTGCCATAGTGGCAGGTGGTCAAAAACATACAATACAAAAGGAGGAAACTTAAGGAATTTTCTGGGTACGCAAAAGTACCTCTCATCACACAAAAAACACAAAACAGTACACCTTCTTTGGAAAGCTCCTTGTTGGCATACTTATAATTCTATCATGTAATACTTTAGACTGCAAAGATAGCACCTAGAATGTCTTCCTACAAGTTCCTCCTTACTGCATACTCCAAAGCTAAATACAATCGTAAGCTCATGGAAAACAGTTAAGTGGAAGTAAGACGACTACTTTTGACCCGCGTCACTAGTTTATTTGTTGACAAAATCGCCATATAGCCTTTTTTTATTCCGTAACTGTGCCAAACAGTAGGCAAACACAAGATAAAAAAAATATGCTTGCCATCTAATTTTCTTAACATTTGCTAAAAGATTATATGCTCTATTTTTGCCAACAGTAGCCCGCTTCAAGCAAAAAAACTACCGTTCCCTCATTTACTTCTTGCGCTACAAGGCTTTCCTTTGCCCCTGCACGGCGTGCCTATATTACCAAATTCAGGTAAAATAGATGGCTCAATTACTAGCACGGCTCCCTCTAGAAAGCTTGCTAAAACCTGCTTATTTACGGTGGCTACGGCCGAGCTTGAACGGCCAAAAGACCTACTTATATCCCTGTGCTTGAAGATGAAAGAGCTCCGCATAGCGGCCACCGACTGCCAATAAGTCAGCATGACTACCCATTTCTAATAGCTGTCCGTGCTCAATAAAAAGAATAATATCGGCCATACGAACAGTCGAGAAGCGGTGCGAAATAAGCACCGCTGTCTTGTCTTGGATTAGCGCTGAAAAACGCTGAAAGACTTCATATTCTGCTCTTGCATCTAAAGCGCTCGTAGGCTCGTCTAGCACCAACAATTGTGCATCGCGCATGTAAGCACGAGCAAGAGCAATTTTTTGCCACTGCCCACCACTTAGGTCAAGCCCCTCTGAAAACCGTTTACCTAACAACTGTTCATAGCCCTTTGGTAGCTCCTCAATAACCTCACTTGCCAATGATTTAGTAGCACTTTCCTTAATCAATCGGTGGTTCTCTCTCTCACTGATTCGGCCAATAGCGATATTTTCGGCTGCCGTTAGTTGATAACGAAAGAAGTCTTGAAAGATCACCCCTACCCGATCCCGAAGGCTACCTAAGTCGTATTCTCGTAGGTCAATGCCGTCTAGTAAAATACGGCCGCTAGTGGGTTCGTAGAGGCGGGTAAGCAGTTTGATGAGTGTTGTTTTACCGGCTCCGTTCTCCCCCACTAAAGCTAGTTTCTGGCCGGCTGGTAAAAAGAAACTGAGGTCGGCAAGTGCGTCCTTTTCGGCATTCGGGTAGCGGAAAGTAACATTCCTAAACTCCCAGCCTTCTTGTACCTTTTCTGGAAAAGGAATGGCCGTGGCGGAGGAAAAAATAGCCGGCTTTAGGGCTAAAAAATCGTATAAATCTTGCAGATATAAAGCTTCATTGGTGATGCTGGCAAAGCGTGAAAGGAAAGCCTGCAAAGAGGATTGAATCCCCTTGAAAGCACCTGCCAAAAAGGTGAGTGTACCTACCGTGATGACCGCTCCAATCGTTTGCCAAATAATATACACATAGGCGCCATAATAAGCCATAGCCGAAAAAGCGGCAAACAAAGCCCCCCAAGCTGCCCGCCGAATACTGAGCACTCGGTTAGCAGCATAATACTTGAATGAGAGTTCCTTGAAACGCTCGGTAATAAACTCGGCTAAACCGAATATCTTAATCTCCTTAGCGGTTGTATCAGACGCACCAATATAGCGTAGATAGTCCAACTCCCGCCGCTCGGGCGTCCAGCTTCTGGTGAGTGAATAGGACTGTTGATTGAAATAATTTTCTTGTAAAAAGGAAGGAATAACCGCCACTGCCACCAGCGCAATCAGCCAAGGGCTGAATGCTAACACTCCTGCGGCTAGCGCTGCGATGGTGACCAAATCTTGCAACTGCCCTAAAACCTGCGCTAAGAGCGTAGCTCTGCCACGGGTTTGGCGGCGGGCTCTTTCTAGCTTATCGTAAAAATCAGCGTCTTCAAAGTGGAACAAATCTAACTGAGCTGCATGCTCCATAATCTCCACACTGGTATGAATAGCCACTAGATCTCCCAACAGCGCATCCGCCAATTGAATGGCTCGCATCAATAGGTTGCTTAGTAAGGCGATGGCCAGTTCCAAGCCCACCATCTGCCAAAGGAAAGTTGCTTCTCCAGCACCTGCTAGAATAGCCAAAACTTCATCTACAATCAGCTTGCCCACATAGAGCATAGCGGTGGGTAGTACCGCTTTGATTAAACGCAGTAGTACACTAGCGGCAGCCAACCAAGGGTTGGTTTGCCAAATCATAGCGAAAAAGGGCCCTAAATTTTTTAAAGAACGGAGCTGCTGTCGCCAGCCACTATTTTCTGCTTTAGGCTTTGGTGCAGGGGCATCCAATCGTCGTTCCATCATAATATAAGAAAAAGCTAAAGATGTGAGAGCCGCTGCCCGCTAACCCACCACATCTTGCAGCTCATGGCGGTATTCCGAAGGAGTGCAAAGCGTAAGCTGCTTGAAACAACGGTTGAACTGGCTGAGGCTATTATAACCACAGTCGAAAGCAATGTCCGCTATCGTGCTACCGCTCTCCGCTAACAATTTGCAGGCGTGGGTGATACGATATTCGTTGAGGTATTGCACGAAAGTTTTACCACTGATCTTCTTAAAATAGCGGCAAAAAGCTGGCACAGTCATCGTAGCCACGGCTGCTACTTCGGTAAGGGCTACATCTCGGTCAAAGTGATCGCTCACAAACTGTTGTACCGCTCGAAAGCGATCGGTTTCTTGCACGGCAACACGTTGTAAAAAACCCGATACATTTAAGCTCACTACTTCATCTGACTGCGAAAGACTATATAAAATACTGATTAGCTCTAGCAGTCGAGGTAAGGGAGCAAGCGTCAATAGCTTTTCCATTCGGCCACCAAGTTCCTCCTTCGTATTGCCATAAAAAGATAAGCCGCTACGAGCCATATCTAACAGCCGACGGATATCCGCCAGCTCTGGCAACTGCCCGAAGGTTTGGCCCAGCAGTGAAGGATCAAACTGCACCACCGTTTCCGATTGGTGTTGCGTATGCGCTTCCGTGAAGCCCCAATGCGGCAGATCAGCACCAATGAGCACCAAATCCCCCTCCGTAAAATAAGAAACGTGGGTGCCTATCCTACGGCGGCCTTGGCCACCTCGAACGTAAACTAGTTCAATTTCAGGATGGAAATGCCACTTTGGTGGCTTATCTGGTCTTGGCTCAGGATAGTGCTTCACGAGGAAGGAAGAGCCAAAAGTAGGTGAGACCCGCTCCAAATTAGGTTTGTTCGTGGTCATATCGTCGATTCATAGTACATACCGTAAACGTATGAAAGCTAATTATTGTGCTACATACCTGAATAAATGATTAAAAAAACGCAATTTATAGTTCCTGCTGCTAGCTACAACGAATTGACTTTCAGCAGATTTCACTTAAACTGAAATTATAAGCAACCTCCTTCTCTACCTCTTATCTAAGCAGATTTTCACCCCGCTTGATGCAAAATTACCCCAAGACTTAAAAGTGGAAAAAATGCGATCAACATCGGTTAAGATGTGCACAATGCCCCAGCCGAAAACCCAGCTCCTTTGCAGTGTGAAAGCGAAGAACGCTTGATCGTTTTTTTGATAACCCAAAAAAAGTATCCCAATGAAAACATTTTTCAGCTTAGTCCTTGGCTTTTTGTTTTGTTTGCAGCTACAAGCTACTAGCAATGACCCTAAAGCCTTCATCCTTAGCACCAGCGGTAGTAACAGCTTAATTCTATCTATCGAAAAGCCGCTATCTGAGGCTACTCATTTAGCAATTTTTGATCAAAAAGGGCAAGTACTTCATCAAGAAGTGTTGCCAAAAGGGAGTGTAAATAGTAAGCTATTCCAGCTTCAAGCCCTCCCTAACGGTCAATATAACATCCAGCTGACCAGCTCGCTTTATATTGATCGTTACCCCTTCCAAGTAGAAGAGAAAGGCCTGCTACTAAACGAAGCGGCTATTACACGGCTCAACCGCCCCGTACTAACTAGCAAAGGGGGTATTACGAATCTTAGTTTCCTCAACGAAGGGAAACGAAAAGTAGTCGTAACGCTTCAAGACGAGTTGGGACAAGAGGTCTATACAGAAACCGTAGCCGGTGAACTACAGGTGACCCGCCGCTACAATTTCCGTCAATTACCTAAAGGCAACTACCAATTGGTAGTCAGCACGGGCCAAGACCGCGTTGTTCATTCACTGGCCTTATAACAACGCAATCGACTTTGTAAACACTATCCGGGTGGCCTTGAGGTCATCCGGATTTTTTTTGTAAACCCACAGAAAATGGTCAAATGGACCCGTCCAACTGACCAAAACCGTCGTTCATAAGCCAGACAAACCTCGCCGAAGTACCTCGCTAGGCTGAGTAAGCAAAACGAGTGTAACGCTGGGTAAAACCCACAGAAAATGGTCAAATGGACCCGTCCAACTGACCAAAAAACACAAACCTCCGGGCAAAAAAGTCCTCCCTTCCTCGCTTTCACCCTTGCGCAAAAAAGCGCGCCTTGCCCCTGCCGGAACGCCCGGATGAGCGTCAGCTAAAAGTCTATATACATCTTCCTTGAGAAAGCGGTAAATTATTAGAGTTGTTGTTTTGGCTACCGCTCCGCTCGCGGGGGCAAGGCTTTTCTTGGTAGCGCAAGACAGATACCAAGGGCTCCTGCTCAAGCTAGAGGCAAGGGGATGCCGTAGCCCTTCTTTGTTGTTCCTCCTTCCCTGAAAGGAATTATGCTGTTAAAGTATTCTTATTATCAGCTTCCGCAACAAACTAAATAGGCTTGTGAAACTTTATATAGTTGAGCTTGCTCGCTTCGGTGGGTGATATCGATCTATTTAACCAATAAAAAAAGCCAGCATGAAACGCATCAGCCTTCTTTTTTCCTTACTTTTCTTCGCCGTACTCAGTGGCAGTAGCCTACGCGCCCAAGTGGTGGTAGATGGCGTCAACATCAATAATCTGGAACAAATCTCCATGATTAGAATGATCGCTCAAGAGCGCTTTTTAAGCAACCGTGTCAATGTTTTTATCGACTACGGCCAAAGTCTCGTTGGTGCCACCCGCCAGCGCATGGAAGTGATCGACCCTAGAAGCAACCAACGCCTAGTCTTTAATTCCGTGATGCACGCCGTTAATTATCTGATTGACAATGGCTGGACTTACGTAGAGTCCATGGTGCTGCCGCAAGAAGGCAATGCTTCTACAGGTAGTGTGCAGTACCTTTTTGTTCGCACCGATAAGCAACAATAGGTTCGGAATGGCAAGGGAACTGCACCCCTTTCCCCGCCTAGGACTTTAGGGAAGTTACAAATCCAGCTCCCTACACGGCACAAGACTAGACTTGTTTGGCAGGCCATCAACTGGCGACTAAACACTTTTTGGGACGACTACAAATTGTAGTCGTCCCAAAAAAGTAAGGCCACAAAAATATACCCAAACCAAAGTGTTTTGGGGATAATATGTCTACCCAGGCCTACTGTTGGCGATAGTTAACGGCTCGGGCTTCGCCC